>NZ_JBSFLI010000002.1:67260-472126 GCF_053598955.1 Streptomyces sp. NPDC001056
CCTCGGGAAGGGCCCCGCACCCTCGCCTCGGGAAGAGCCCCGCACCCTCGCCTCGGGAAGAGCCCCGCACCCTCGCCTCGGGAAGAGCCCCGCACCCTCGCCTCGGGAAGAGCCCCGCACCCCCGCCTCGGGAAAGGCCCCGCACATGCCCACGTCCACGACCACCCAGCACCCCAACCCCGTCCTGCGCACCGCCCCCGCCGCCCCCACGGAAGCCGCCGCCTACTTCCGCGCCTCCCTCCGCTTCCACGCCGACGTGGCCGACGTCGCCGCCGCGCTCGCCACCACCCGCACCCCCGGCACCCCGGGTGACCCCGGATTCGTCCTGCTCGACTCCCGCTCCACCGAGTCCTGGGACCAGGGCCACATCCCCGGCGCCGTCCACCTCCCCACCGCCCTCATCCCCGAACAGGCCGAAGCCCTGCTCGACAAGTCCGTCCCCGTCGTCACCTACTGCTGGGGCCCCGGCTGCAACGGCGCCACGCGTGCCGCCCTCGCCCTCGCCGAACTCGGCTACCAGGTCAAGGAGATGCTCGGCGGGTTCGAGTACTGGGTGCGCGAGGGCTTCGCCTACGAGACCTGGCAGGGGCCGGAGCGCCGCGACGCCGACCCGCTCAGCGCCGTCGCGGGCCCCTGCGGCTGCTGAAGCGACGCCGGGACGGCACGGGCTCTACGACGACGGGCGCGTCCAGGCGCGGACGGCCAGCTTGCCGGTGGTGCCGAGATCGAGGTGGGGCGTCACCGTCACCGGGTCGGCGCCCCGCTTCGCCCACACCCTCACGTACGGGACGTCGACGGCGGTGCCGAACCCGGTGGTGTTGCGCCACATGAGGCCCGACACGGCGCTCTCGCCGGGCTTGAGGACCAGCGGGCGGGCCGGGTCGTCGAAGCCGGTACCGGTGCTGATGCCGCCGTTCCCGTGGAGGATCCGGATGCCGTGGACGGGGGCCAGGTCGCCGTCCAGCAGTTCCAGTCGCGGGTAGCCGGCGAGCGCGTATGTGCGCTTCCCGCAGTTCTCCAGGCGCAGGCCCACCACGCGCAGCCCCATCGCGGCGTCGCCGTCGTCGGCGGTGAGGCGGATGCCGGAGGGCGGGCACGCGCCGGGCGCGGGCGGTGCCTCGGCGGCGGGCACCTTGGTCACCCGGGCGACCTTGACGCGGCCCACCCGGGACGATCCGGGGCCCGGCGCCCCCAGCCGGACCGTGCCGCGCTTCGTCGCGCCGGGGCCGACCGAGCGCACGGTCTCGCGGCGGTTGCCCATGACCTCGCCGGCGTCCGTGGTGAAGTCGAACAGGATCGTGTACGTCAGCGCCTCGGTGCCGTGGTTGGTGACCTCGTAGGCGGCCGAGATCCCGGAGTCGGCGGCGGGGAGACGGTCGGCGTGCACCAAGAAGTCGGACGGGGTGGGGCTGGGCGCGGCGGAGGGAAGGGTCACCGAGGTGATCCGGACGCCGTCCATGGGCGGATCGGTGACGGGAACCCCCGACGCACCCCCGGACCCACCCGCGGACCCACCCCCGGACCCACCCGCGGACCCACCCGCGGACCCACCCCCGGCACCGCCCGCGTGTTCGGACCCGCACGCCGCGAGCAACAGGAGCGCGGCGACGGCCGGAAGAAGTGAGGTGACATGGCGCATCAGCGCATCCCATCAGCGCCGCGAGCAACGGGCCATGGTGGAAGCCACAGTTCCGGCCAGAAGTGTCCCGCCCTCTGAAAGCCGGGCCACGCAACCCGATACGGGCCCGTGCCCTCTTCCTGGACGACGGATCGATGGGGCGAACCGGCCCGGCCGTCGGTCACCGAAGGGGAATCGTTGTTCCGTAACGCAGTCCGGGCCCTGAGCGCCGTCGGCCTTGTCGCAGTGTCCCTGCTGGGAGCGGCCCCGGGAGCAGTGGCCGACGGAGCGGGCCGGGCGTCGTCCGGGAGCCCCGCCCCTGGCGTCCGCCTGGAGTACCACGTACCCGGAGGCAGGCTCCTGACCGCGGGCGACCCGCTCTGGTTCAGCATCGACGGCATGGCGCCGGGCTGGGACAGGGTCACGGTCGCCTCTCCGGCCCTGGAGAAGCCGGTCTTCCTGGTCCCGGTGCGGAAGGGCGCGAGGCAGTCGACGGAACTGGACGAGATCGCGGCACCTCTCGTCCGGCCGGGTCTGCGCGCGGGCACCTACCCGGTCACGGCGACCAGCCACGGCCGTACGGTCGCCACCGCGCGCCTCAGGGTCGCGGCGGCGGACGCGGCGGAGATCTCCCGGTTCGTCATCGGCCCCACGAACAGGTTGCCGGGCGGCGACACGTCCGCCCCGGTACGGCCGGGCAGTGACGTCCGGCTGGTCCTCGTCGATCTGAGGCCCGCGTCGGAAGACAGCCTGACCGTCAGGTCACCCATCTTCGCCGGCCCTGTGACCATCAGGACGGGCAGCGCCGACGACCCCGGATGCAAGTGCGACGATCCCGGCACGGTCTACGCGGGCCACGCACGGGTGCGGGGGGACGTGCCCGCGGGCCGCTACCCGCTGACCGCCGTCAGCCATCACGGGCGGCAGACCACCGAGCGGCACGTCACGGTGGTCGGCGCGCCCGCCGGCCACGGCGGCGGTCACGGGCCGGCCATCGGCGCCGCCGCGGCCGCCGGGGCCGTCCTCGTCGCGGGCGCGGTGGTCGCGGTGCGCCGCCGCGCACGCGCGACCGCGTCGTCCGGGTGACGTCGGACCCGGCACCGGCGGCCCGCTCCTCCCGCGGGTGACGTCACCGGCCGGAGCGCGCCTCGCCGGTGCCCCCTGTCTTCTTCCGCCCGCTCCGGCCATGCCTCCCTGACGCCTTTCTCCGGCCGCTTCCGGTCCGGAGAAAGCCCCCACCACCCCGACCCAGAAAGCGTTCCTTGCCTACCTCGCCCACCTCACGCAGACGAATATCGCGCCTTGTCGTCTCGGCGGCCGGAACCGCCCTGCTCCTGTCGAGCGGGACGAGCCTCGCCCACGCGGCCGAGCCGCACTGGTCGGACGCCGACGCCGTCCGTTTCTGGACACCGGAACGCATGGCCTCGGCCACTGACCCGGCCCGGCCCGCGCAGCCCGCCGGCCCACCCTCACCCGCACGACCCACCGCGGCCGCGGCGGCCGCCATGCCGACCGCCCAGCACACCCCCGGACTGAGATCCGTCGGCACGATCTTCAGCTTCACCACGGACCCGACCACCGACCGGATGCGGGCCCACAAGTGCTCCGCCAGCGTGGTGGAAAGCCCGGGTCACGACCTGATCCTGACGGCCGGCCACTGCGACGGGGGCAAAGCCGTCTTCGTCCCCATGTACACCGCCGCGTACCCGCTCGACAAACAACCGTTCGGCTTCTACCGGATCTCCCGCTGGTACGCCGACAACCGGTACGTGCACGGAACCAAGAAGCCGGTCTCCGACCTGGACTTCGCCTTCGGCCGGCTGGAGCCCTCCGAGAGCGGCGCGCAGGCACAGGACGTGGTGGGCGCGAACAAACTGGTCCGCACTCCCGGCTACCTGAACAAGGTCACGATGGTCGGCTACCCGTCCAGCCACAACCCGAAGGACCAGGCCGTGCGCTGCCCGGCGCAGACGGAGGCACTGCCCGGCTTCTACCAGATCCAGGCCAAATGCCGTGGCATGTGGGGTGGCGTCTCCGGCGGCCCCTGGTTCTCCGCGGTCGACTGGTCGAAGGGCACCGGGACGATCATCGGCAACGTCGGCGGCTACAACGGCGGCGGCAACGACGCCGACGTCGACTGGCTCACCTACAGCCCGATGTACGGCGACTGGTTCTTCCGCCTGTACGAGGAGGCGAAGAGCGACCACCCCACCTCGCACGGCACGTCCTACCAGCAGCCGCCGCTGCCGTACTCCATGGGCGACGGTGAGACCTGGTCCCACGCCCGGCTGCTGGCGTCGGGCGAGTACACGGGGGACGGCAAGGGCGACCTGATCGTCGTGTGGACCGACGGCGAGGTCACCCTCTACACCGGCGACGGCAACGGCGGCTTCACCGGCGAACGCCGGCTCGCCGCGCCCAACGGCACCTGGAAGAACGTGAAGTCCCTCACCGGCGGCGACTTCTCCGGCGGCACCGGCTCGGACCTGCTGGCCGTGTTCGGTTCGGGCGAGGTCAGGCTCTTCCCCGACGTGGGGACCAAGGGCCTGGCGGGCGGGACCAGGCTGGCGGGGTCCGGCTCCGTCTGGAAGAACGCCGCCCAGATCACCGCGGGCGGTTTCGGGACCGGCACGTACGTCACCGACCTGCTGGTGCGCTGGAGCGACGGCGAGGTCACCGACTACACCGGGGTCGGCGACAAGGGCTTCGGCACCGAGCACCGGCTCCAGAAGCCGAACGCCACCTGGAAGCGCGCCACCCTCCTCGCCGCGGGTCAGTTCACCGGAGGCGACCGGTGGGACACCCTGGTGCGCTGGTCGGACGGAAGGGTCTCCCAGTTCCAGGACACCGGCCCCGGCGGCCTCGGAGATCAGCACACCATGTCCTCGGCCGGCAGCGTCTGGTCCCAGGACTCGGTCATGACCGCGGGCGGCTACGACCCCGACGGCAGGCCCGACGACCTCGTCGTCCGCCGGTCCGACGGGGAGACCGGTATGTACGCCCACACCGGCGCGACCTTCGGCACGGAAAGCATGCTCGTCGCTCCGAAGTAGGGGCCCCGCCGCGCGGGGCTCGCCGGGAACGAGCCGCCCGGCATGACCATCCGGCACCCATGTATTAGAGTTATCTCGACATCGAGATATCTGCCGAGGCGCACCGTGGTCGCCACTCCGGTGAGGCGAGGCTGACTTAGCCTGACCTCACTGGACCGGCCGAGCCGGCGTGGCGGCAGGATTGCGGTGGTAGCGCACATCAATGAAGGAGACTGTCGTGTCGGCGAACAGCTTCGACGCCCGCAGCACGCTGCAGGTGGGCGACGAGTCGTACGAGATCTTCCGGCTGGACAAGGTGGAGGGCTCGGCCCGGCTGCCGTACAGCCTCAAGGTCCTGCTGGAGAACCTGCTCCGCACGGAGGACGGCGCGAACATCACCGCCGACCACATCCGTGCCCTCGGCGGCTGGGACTCGCAGGCCCAGCCCAGCCAGGAGATCCAGTTCACGCCGGCCCGCGTGATCATGCAGGACTTCACCGGCGTGCCCTGCGTCGTGGACCTCGCCACCATGCGTGAGGCCGTGAAGGAGCTGGGCGGCGACCCGGCGAAGATCAACCCGCTGGCGCCGGCCGAGCTGGTCATCGACCACTCCGTCATCGCCGACAAGTTCGGCACCAGCGACGCGTTCAAGCAGAACGTGGAGCTGGAGTACGGCCGCAACAAGGAGCGCTACCAGTTCCTGCGCTGGGGCCAGACCGCCTTCGACGAGTTCAAGGTCGTCCCGCCGGGCACCGGCATCGTGCACCAGGTGAACATCGAGCACCTGGCCCGCGTGGTCATGGTCCGCGACGGCAAGGCCTACCCGGACACCCTGGTCGGCACCGACTCGCACACCACGATGGTCAACGGCCTCGGCGTCCTCGGCTGGGGCGTCGGCGGCATCGAGGCCGAGGCCGCCATGCTCGGCCAGCCGGTCTCCATGCTGATCCCGCGCGTCGTCGGCTTCAAGCTCACCGGTGAGCTCCAGCCCGGCACCACCGCCACCGACCTCGTGCTCACGATCACCGAGATGCTGCGCAAGCACGGCGTCGTCGGCAAGTTCGTGGAGTTCTACGGCGAGGGCGTGGCCGCCACCTCCCTGGCCAACCGCGCCACCATCGGCAACATGTCGCCGGAGTTCGGCTCCACCGCCGCGATCTTCCCGATCGACGACGAGACCCTGAACTACCTGCGCCTGACCGGCCGCAGCGACCAGCAGGTCGCCCTGGTCGAGGCGTACGCCAAGGCCCAGGGCCTGTGGCTGGACCCGAAGGCCGAGCCGGACTTCTCCGAGAAGCTGGAGCTGGACCTCTCCACGGTCGTCCCCTCCATCGCCGGCCCGAAGCGCCCGCAGGACCGCATCGTCCTCGCCAACGCCGCGGAGCAGTTCAAGCAGGACGTCCGCAACTACGTGGACGTCGTGGACGAGGCGGGCCAGGAGTCCTTCCCGGCCTCCGACGCCCCGGCCGTCCACCCGAACGGCGGCCCGTCCAACCCGGTCCAGGTCACCGCCGCCGACGGCACGACCTACACGATCGACCACGGCGCGGTCACCGTCGCGGCCATCACCTCCTGCACCAACACGTCCAACCCGTACGTCATGATCGGCGCCGCCCTGGTCGCCAAGAAGGCGGTCGAGAAGGGCCTGACCCGCAAGCCGTGGGTCAAGTCCACCCTCGCCCCGGGGTCGAAGGTCGTCACCGACTACTTCGACAAGGCCGGCCTCACGCCGTACCTGGACAAGCTGGGCTTCAACCTCGTCGGCTACGGCTGCACCACCTGCATCGGCAACTCCGGCCCGCTGCCGGAGGAGGTCTCCAAGGCGGTCAACGACCACGACCTCGCCGTCGTCTCGGTCCTCTCCGGCAACCGGAACTTCGAGGGCCGTATCAACCCCGACGTCAAGATGAACTACCTGGCGTCCCCGCCGCTGGTCGTCGCGTACTCCATCGCGGGCTCCATGAGGGTGGACATCACCCGTGACGCCCTGGGCACCGACCAGGACGGCAACCCGGTCTACCTGAAGGACATCTGGCCCTCCGAGGCCGAGGTGAACGAGGTCGTCGCCGCCGCGATCGGCGAGGACATGTTCGAGAAGTCGTACGCGGACGTCTTCGCGGGCGACGCCCAGTGGCAGTCGCTCCCGGTCCCGACCGGCAACACCTTCGAGTGGGACACCGAGTCCACCTACGTGCGCAAGCCCCCGTACTTCGAGGGCATGGGCATGGAGCCGGCCCCGGTCGAGGACATCACCGGCGCCCGCGTGCTGGCCAAGCTGGGCGACTCGGTCACCACCGACCACATCTCCCCGGCCGGTGCGATCAAGGCCGACACCCCGGCCGGCCAGTACCTCACCGAGCACGGTGTGGAGCGCCGCGACTTCAACAGCTACGGCTCGCGCCGCGGCAACCACGAGGTCATGATCCGCGGTACGTTCGCCAACATCCGCCTGCGCAACCAGATCGCGCCGGGCACCGAGGGCGGCTACACCCGCGACTTCACCCAGGCCGACGGCCCGGTGTCCTTCATCTACGACGCCTCGCAGAACTACCAGGCCGCCGGCATCCCGCTGGTCGTCCTGGCGGGCAAGGAGTACGGCTCCGGTTCGTCCCGTGACTGGGCGGCCAAGGGCACCGCGCTCCTCGGCGTCAAGGCCGTCATCGCCGAGTCGTACGAGCGCATCCACCGCTCGAACCTCATCGGCATGGGCGTCCTGCCGCTCCAGTTCCCGGAGGGCGCCTCGGCCGAGTCCCTCGGTCTGACCGGCGAGGAGACCTTCTCCTTCTCCGGCGTCACCGAGCTGAACAACGGCACCACGCCGCGCACGGTCAAGGTCACCACCGACACGGGCGTCGAGTTCGACGCGGTCGTCCGCATCGACACCCCCGGTGAGGCCGACTACTACCGCAACGGCGGCATCATGCAGTACGTGCTGCGCAGCCTGATCCGCAAGTAAGCGGCCAGGAACGGCGGTCGAGGGCCGCATCCCCGGTGCGGGGGTGCGGCCCTCTGCCGTGCCCCGCGCCTGCTCACCAGTCGCCCGGGTCCGGCGAAGCCAACGACTCCAGCGAGAGACCCGGCACACCCGCCGGCGCCCGCAGCGCCATCTCCGCCCAGATCACCTTGCCCTGCGGCGAGTACCGCGTCCCCCACCGCTCCGTCATCTGCTGCACCAGGAACAGCCCCCGGCCACCCTCGTCCGTCGTCGCCGCGTACCGCAGATGCGGCGAGGTGTTGCTCCCGTCGGCCACCTCGCAGATCAGCGCCCGGTCCCGGATCAGCCGCAGGCGGATCGGTTCGGAGCCGTACCGGATCGCGTTCGTCACCAGCTCACTCAGCACCAGCTCCATCCCGAAGGCCAGATCGTCCAGGCCCCACTCCTCCAGCCGCCCGGTCACGGCGCGCCGCAGCCCGGAGACGGCGGACGGATCGCTGGGCACGTCCCACTCGGCCACCTGCTCGGACGTGAGCGCGTGCGTGCGCGCGACGAGCAGCGCGACATCGTCCTTGGGCCCCTTGGGCAGCAGCTCCTCCACCACCGCCCCGCAGCTCGCGTCCGGGGAGCGGTCGGGATGCCCGGCCAGCGCCCGGCGCAGCAGCTCCATGCCCTCGTCCAGATCGCGCGCGCGGTCCTCGACCAGCCCGTCGGTGTACAGCACCAGCTGCGTCCCCTCGGCCAGCTCCAGCTCCGCCGTCTGGAACGGCATGCCCCCGAGCCCCAGCGGAGGCCCGCCCGGCAGCTCGGGGAAGGTGACGCTGCCGTCGGGACGCACCAGCGCGGGCGCGAGATGCCCGGCCCGCGCCATCGCGCACCGGCGCGTCACCGGATCGTAGATCGCGTACAGACACGTGGCGCCGACGACGCCCGAGTCCTCCGCCAGGCCCTCGTCCTGGTCGATGCGCCCGACCAGGTCGTCCAGGTGGCTGAGCAGCTCGTCCGGCGGCAGGTCGAGGGTCGAGAAGTTGTGTACGGCGGTCCGCAGCCGGCCCATCGTGGCGGCGGCGTGCAGCCCGTGCCCGACGACATCGCCGACGACCAGCGCCACCCGGCTGCCCGGCAGCGGGATCACGTCGAACCAGTCCCCGCTCACCCCCGACTGCGCGGGCAGATACCGGTAGGCGACGTCCAGGGCGCTCTGCTCGGGCAGGGCGCGCGGCAGCAGGCTGCGCTGGAGGGTGACCGCGAGGGTGTGCTCACGGGCGTAGCGGCGGGCGTTGTCGACGCTGACGGCCGCGCGGGCGACCAGCTCGTCCGCGAGCGACAGGTCCTCCTCGTCGAAGGGGTCCCGCTTCGCCCGGTAGAAGTTGGCCATGCCCAGGACGACGCCGCGGGCCTGGATCGGGGAGGCGATCAGCGACTGGATGCCGTAGTCGAGGATGGCCCGGGTGCGCCGCGGGTCCTGGGCCTGCCAGCCCGTGGCGGCGGTCAGGTCGGACACCAGTTCGGAGTGGCCGGTGCCGTAGCCGCGGGCCTGGGGGGTGGACGGCTTGAAGTCGATCAGCCGGCCCTTCTCGTAGAGGGGATGGTCGTTCCGTATGCCGTGGACCGCGATGCGCCGCAGGGTGCCCGCGGTCGGGGCGGGCTCCTCGCCGTGCAGCACGCCGTCGTCCAGGTCCACGGTGACGTAGTCGGCGAAGCGCGGTACGACGATCCGCGCCAGCTCCTCCGCGGTGCGCCGCACGTCCAGGCTGGTGCCGACGCCGAGGCCGGCGTCGTAGAGCAGCTTCAGCCGCTCCCTGGCGACCTCCGCGCGGCCGGAGATGGCCTGGAGCTCGGTGGTGTCGCGCAGGGTGGCCACGGTGCCGCCGGGGACGCCGCCGTGCTCGGTGGGCCGCTGGCTGACCGCGAGCAGCCGCTCCCCGGCGAAGAGCACCTCGTCGGTGGCCTCGCGCCCGGAGGCCAGCAGTTCCAGGGTCTCGGGGTCGAGGCCGGGCAGCTCGGACAGGTGGCGGCCCTCGGCTTCGGGCGGCAGGCGCAGCAGGCGGCGGGCCTCGTCGTTGGCGAGCAGCAGCCGGCCGTCGTCGCCGACGATGAGGACGCCCTCGCGCACCGAGTGCAGCACCGTGTCGTGGTGCTCGTACATCCTGGTCATCTCGTCGGGAGCGAGGCTGTGGGTCTGCCGCCGCAGCCGCCGCCCGACCAGCGCGGTGCCGCCGGTCGACACCGCGAGGGCGCCGGCCCCGCTGCTCAGGATGATCGGGACCTGCCGGTTCACCTCGCTGGTGACGTTCTTGACCTTGAGCCCGGCGGAGACGAGGGCGGTGACCTTGCCGTGGTCGTCCTCGATGGGCACGGTGGCCTGCATCTCGTGGCCCAGGGGTCCCTCCACGCTCTCCGTGTAGGTCTGCCCGGCGAGCGAGGGCGCGATCCTGCCGACGAACCGATGGCCGATCTTGCTCGGCATCGGGTGCGTGTACCGGATGCCGTGGGTGTCCATGACGACGATGAAGTCGACGCCCGCCGCCTTGCGGCCCGCCTCGGTGAGCGGCTGGAGGATCTTGGAGGGCTGCGGGGCGGCCAGTGCCTGGAGGACGCCGGGGGAGTGGGCGAAGGTCTCCGCCACCGCCATGGAACGGCGCTTGGCCTCGGCCTGGGTGTCCCGTTCGGACTGGAGGTAGAGGGCGACGACACCGCTGATCACCAGCAGCACCACCAGGGCCGCCTGGAGCAGGAAGACCTGCCCGGCCAGGGTCCGCTGTCTCCTGCCGACCACAGAACGCCAGAGGAGGCGTCTGAATCGCGCAACGGTGTCCGACATGCGGCATTTGTAGCACCGAGGTCCGCGGTGTGGCCACGGGTCGTCCACAAGGTGGACGGATGTTCTAGGGAGCGGACCGCAGGGGCCGGTGGTGGCTGGTCGGGGCCGGTGCGGCGCAGTCGTGTGCCTACGCCGACCGGCTGGAGGCCGAGGCGTAGGCAGAGGGCGGGTGGGTCAGGCGGTCGCGTAGACGCGGTGGGCGAACTCGGCGACCTGGGTGTCGCTGAGGCTCTTGGCCACGTTGGCCTCGGAGATCATGCCCACCAGCTGGTGACCGCCCTTGACGTCGATCACCGGGAGACGCTTGACCTTGTGCTGCTCCATGGCGCGCAGGGCGTCGGCGGCGGGCGCGTCGGCGTCGATCCAGAAGATCTCGCTCCGCATCGACCCGGCCTGCACCGTCGCCGGGTCGATGCCCTCGGCGCAGCACTTGATGACGATGTCCCGATCGGTGACCATGCCCGCCAGCTTGTTGTTGTCGCCGCAGATGGGCAGCGCGCCGACCTTGAGGTCACGCATCATGCGCGCCGCGTCCTGCAACGACTGGTGCTCGCCGACGCATTGCACGCCGCCGGTCATGATGTCCCGGGCTCGGAGGTTGCCGGCCATGATTCCTCCCGCGATCGCAGGCTTTCACTCCGGAGCGCTTGTCGCTCTCCTGTTCGATGACATCACGGATGGCACAAGATCGCTTCCGGGCCCCGATGTCCCGGTGGTCCGGAGGTCTAGAGCGAGTCGAGACCCAGCTCGTGGTTCTTGATCGCCTCGCGTACGGCGCCCACGAAGCCGTTCCAGAAGTGGTCGGCGCAGGGGCTGCCCGTGCTCGGCACACCGGCGGTCGCCCTGCGCTTGGCCGCGCCCGAGAAGTCGCCGAACATCGCCTTGCGCAGTGCCGTGGAGATCTCCAGCTGGGCGCCCGCGCCGGTACGGGTGCGGTTCACGATGTTGGCCGGGTCGTCGCCGTCGATCGAGGTCGAGGCGTCCGCGAGGACCACGGTGACGTCCCGGTCGGGGTCGGCGGCGGGCGAGGTCAGGCCGTACTTCGTGAACGCCGCGAGCAGGTTGCGCCCCAGCCGCGCGTCCCGGCCGCCGATGATCACCTTCTTCTCGGTCGTCTCGTCGAACCCGTGCAGCGAGACGGCGTAGAGGTTCCCGGTGCAGACGGCGAGCGCCGCCGGGTCGTCGCAGTGGGTGGAAGTGACGTGCTGCGCCGCGGAGTTGGCCAGCGTCTCGAACATCCAGTAGTCCCGCTGCGGCTCGCCCGCCACGGCCGCGCTCGCCGGGTCGGTGTCCGCCTCGAAGGGCGTGTACCCGGAGATCGCCATGCACAGCTCACTCGTACCGGCCTCGATCCCGCCCCCGTGCGGCGCGATCACCGCGGTGCTGCCGAGCGGGCTGCTGGTGGCGCGGGCGTTGTCCGTGACCTGCGCCGGCGCGCCGATCCGGAACCGGCGCACCCAGTCGGTGCCCTCCTTGTCGGCGGTACGGGTGTACAGCTCCGTGTTGGACCCGTACTGGTCCGCGGCGGCGGCCGGGGTGGCACCGGCACCGCTGACGACGGCGTTGACCGTGGGCAGCCCGGCCGCGAGCGCGGCGACGGAGGCGAGGACGGCGCGTCTGCTGTTCATTTGACCGAGGAGGTGAAGGCGGCCCAGGTGAGGGGGCCGACGCGGAGGGTGGGGGCCTTGGCGGGGTCCTGCTTCGAGTCACGGATGTGGAGGGAGTGGGGGCAGGAGGCGACCTCGACGCACGCGCCGCCTTCGCTGCCGCTGTAGCTCGACTTGCGCCAGGCGACGGCCACTTCGAGGCATTCGCCGCCCTCACTGCCGCTGTAGGTCGACTTGAACCACTGAAGCGCTTCGGTGCTCATTGCCCTCCTAGCAGGCGGTCGCGGCGAGTCAAGCTTGGTGAGGGCCTGTGTCCGCAGCATCGCATACGTGCGCGCCATGATGGACACCTCGTCTGCGTCGGAAACCCACTGGCTGCCGCGCTGGCCTTCGATGTATGCCAGGTGCTGATGGTCGGGGGTCTCCAGCAGGACGAAGGGGCCGTCCAGGCCCGCGTGGACATTGCCGGCGAGGGGCAGGAACTGCAATGACACACAGGGGAGCTGAGCCGGTTCGCGCAACTGCTGCAACTGCTCGCGTCGGCCCTCCTGGCCTCCGACTGCCGGACGCAGCACAGGCGCCCGGATGACGAAGCTGAGAGGAGGCGGGAATTCGTGGACGCCGCCACGGACGAGGGCGGGCGCGGGCTGCTGCTGGTGTCGGTGCCGGCCGACGAGCGGGGCGTGGGCGAGCGGCTGCCCGGGAAGATCGTGTGGTGCGAGTTCGCCCTGGCCACACCTGTGACGGGAACGTCGGAAGACCTCCGGCGCCCGGCTACTTCCCGCCCTTCTCGTCGTTCTCCTTGAAGCAGACGACGAACGAGTCGTCGGGACCTGTCTCGGTGAGTGAGCCGGTGGTGCCCGGGACGTCGGAGCACGAGAAGGTGTCGACGATTCCGTTCTTGTCCATCTTCAGGACCTTGTAGTCCGCGTGCGGGTCGGCGCAGTCGAGCTTCCTGGCCTTCGCCGCCTTGTTCGTCCCGATGTTCTCGAAGCAGTCGCCGACCTTGAGCGCCGCGGACTGGTCCTTGGCGTCGCGCGGGCCGAAGGCGCTGAACGCCACCAGGCCGGCGACGACGACGACCAGACCGAGGAGGATCAGGCGGTTGCGGCGTATCTGCGCCGGGGTGTACGAGACGTTCGGGCCGCTCTGGGGCGGTACTTGGGACACGGGCGATTCCTCATGCAGTGGGACCGACGAAGGCGACCACGAACCTAACCCACCCGTCCGCGGTCGTCCTTCGCCCCCCTGCCCCGACCCGCGTCAGCCCAGCAACTCCACCTCCGCCAGCGTCGCCGAACCGTGCAGCACCAGCCGGTACTTGGCGTACGCGCCCGGCGAGGCGATCGTGAACGCCCTGGTCTGCCGGTTCCACGGGAACGCCTCCCCGGAGCGGTGGTCCAGCGTCCGCCACGTCGTGCCGTCGTCGGAGCCCTGGAGGGTCCAGCCCGTCGGGGCCCTGGTGTGGTCCGCCGGGGACGTCAGCGTGTACTGCACCGGCTTCACCGTCCGGCTCACCGGCAGTTCCACGGAGCCGACCGTCGCCTCCGTCGCCGAGGTGTCGTCGAACAGGGCGCCCGCACCGCGAAGGACGTCGGCGCGTGGCGCGGGCACCTTGTCGTCCTGGGTGATGGAGACCGGCCCGGCGTTCTTCCCGGAGCCCCACGCCGAGGGCTTGGGCCCCATGGCGAACGTCAGCTCCCCGCCCTCGGCGAGCAGCGACTGGGGAAGTGAAGTCGACGTCCACGGGCGGCCGTTGAACGTCACACGCTGGATGTAGACGTTCTTCGCGCTGTTCCCCGGCGCGTTCACCACCAGGTCGCGGCCGTTCTCCAGGTGCACGGTGACCTTCCTGAACAGCGGGGACCCGATGGAGTAGTCGCCGCTGCCCATGACCAGGGGGTAGAAGCCGAGCGCGGAGAACAGGAACCAGCCCGACTGCTCGCCGTTGTCCTCGTCGCCGTGGTACCCCTGTCCGATCTCGCTGCCGAGGTACAGCCGGGACAGGATCTGCCGCACCGCCGCCTGTGTCTTCCACGGCCGGCCCGCCGCGTCGTACATGTACGAGACGTGGTGCGCGACCTGGTTCGACTGCCCGAGCATGCCCATGCGCACGTCCCGCGCCTCGGTCATCTCGTGGATGACGCCGCCGTAGGAGCCGACGAACTCGGGGGACGCCGTCTCGGGCGTGGAGAAGAACTCGTCCAGCTTGTCGGCGAGCCGGCTCCGGCCGCCGTACAGGTTGGCCAGGCCACGGGTGTCCTGCGGGGCGGTGAAGGCGTAGCCCCAGCCGTTGGTCTCCGTGTAGTCGTAGCCCCAGACCCTCGGGTCGTAACTCGCCGAGGCCACCCGCCAGTCGCCCTCGGCGTCCTTGCCCTGGAAGAAACCGGCCTCCGGGTCGAAGAGGTTCACGTAGTCGCGGGCCCGGTTGAGGAAGTAGTCCGACTCCTCCTTGTAGTGCTTCTCGCCCGTCTTCTTGTAGAGGGCCGCGCCCATCTCCGCGATGCCGTAGTCGTTGACGTACCCCTCCATCGCCCAGGACAGCCCCTCGGCGGTGTCGGTGCTGGTGTAGCCGAGGAACGGCGAGGTGCTCATGCCCTTGCGGCCGACACCGGACGACGGCGGCACGACGGTCGCGTTCTTCAGCGCCGCCTCGTACGCCGCCTTCGCGTCGAACCTCACGCCCTTCACGTAGGCGTCCGCGAACGCCACGTCCGAGGAGGTGCCGGTCATCAGGTCCGCGTACCCCGGCGAGGACCAGCGCGAGGTCCAGCCGCCGTCCTTGTACTGCTGCACGAACCCGTCGATCATCCGGCCCGCCTGAGAGGGCGTCAGGAAGGAGTACGCCGGCCACGTCGTCCGGTACGTGTCCCAGAAGCCGTTGTTGACGTACACCTTGCCGGACACGATCTTCGCGCCGGTGTGCGTCGGGGTGTCCTGGCTCTGCATCGGCGAGAACGGCGACGCGTACTCGTCCCGGCCGCCCACCTTCTCGAAGCCCGAGTTCGGGTACAGGTACAGCCGGTACATGCTGGAGTACAGCGTGGTCGACTGGTCCGGCGTCGCGCCCTCCACCTCGACCTTGCCGAGCAGCCTGTCCCAGGTGCGCTGCGCCCGCGCCTTCACGGCGTTGAAGGAGGTGCCGTCCGGGATCTCCTGGCGCAGGTTGTCCTTCGCCTGGTCGACGCTGATCAGCGAGGTCGCCAGACGCAGCGTGACGGTGTGGTCGGCGCCCGCCGCGAAGCGCAGATAGCCCTTGACCCCGCTGGACGCCCCGTCCGTCACCGGCTTGTTGAACACCCCGTACACGAACAGCCGCGTCGCGCCGGTCGACAGGCCCGACTTGACGTCCGAGTAGCCGGTGACGACGCCGTGTTCCTTGTCCAGGGTCAGGCCCGCCTGCTCGGTGACGTTGTCGAACAGCACGCTCGCGTCGTCGCCGGGGTAGGTGAAGCGCAGCGCCGCCGCGTGGTCGGTCGGCGCCATCTCCGCCCTGAGCCCGTTCTCGAACCGTACGCCGTAGTAGTACGGCCGCGCCGTCTCGTTCTCGTGCCGGAACGCCAGCGCACGCGCCTGCCGTCCGGTGTCCGGGGTGCCGGCCGCGGCCGACGGCATCACCTGGAAGGTCTGCCGGTCGCCCATCCACGGGCTCGGCTCATGGCTCGCGCTGAACGCCTGGATCGTCGGCAGGTTGGCGTCGTTGTTCGCATGTGCGTACTCGTAGAGCCAGCTCAGCGAAGACGCGTTGGTCACCGGCGTCCAGAAGTTGAAGCCGTGGGGCAGCGCGGTCGCCGGGAAGTCGTTGCCGCGCGAGAAACTGCCGCTGGAGTTGGTGCCGCGCGTGGTCAGCGCGTAGTCGGACAGGTGCGCCTTCGGCCGCTCCGGCGCGACCTGCTTCAGCGACACGTCGTCGATCCAGCCGCGGAACTTCGCCGGCCCGCCGGGGGAGTCGTACCCGACGAGAATCCGGTCGACCGTCTTCCCGGCGGCGACCGCACCGATCCGCGAGACGACGTTGTTCCACTGGTTGACGTACAGCGACTTCGAGTCGCCCTGCCCGCGCGGCGACAGCGGGAACCCGTGCTGGTCCAGGGCGCCCAGGTCGCTGAGGTAGGTGCCGTCGGTGAAGGCCAGGTCGAGGGAGACGTTCGTCGCGTCGTAGTCCCGGTCGCCGTCGGCCATCGAGGGGAAGATCCGGTACGACAGCCGCGTGTCGCCGCCGACCCTGACGTTCACGTCGAACACCTTGTCGTACGAGTACGCGCGGCCGCTCGCCGTGTGCCGCCCGGCGTAGCGCAGCGCCCTCGTGCCGGTGAACCCGACCCGCGCCTTGGCCGTCGGTGAGGCGGTCGGGCCCTTGTCGACCAGCGTCAGCATGTCCTGCGGCACCGGCCCGCCGCTGTCGCCCGTGGAGAACTGCACGTCCGCGAGCTGGAGGATGCCCGACGCGCCGTTGTTCGCGGTCACCTCCAGCCGGAAGTGCTGGTACTCGGCCGGCTGCTGAAGGCCGTACGACTTCGTCTGGAACCGCTCGGCGAAGGTTTCCCCCGAGCGGGAGTCGAGGCTCTTCCAGTCCTTGCCGTCCGTGGAGCCGAGCAGCGTCCAGTCCCGCGGGTCGCGTTCGGCGTAGTCGTTGGCCGAGGTCAGCGCGTACGTCCGCAGCGTGACCGGTTTGTCCAGGTCGAACTCCACCCAGCCGGTGGGCTGGAAGGTCAGCCACTTGGTGCCGGGCTCGCCGTCGGTCAGGTTCTCCTTGACCTCGCCCGCCCCGGTGTTCTCGCCGCTCGCGCGGACCTCGGTGACGTGGTCGTTCACATTGCCCGGTATGCCGGTGCTGTAGCCGCCGTCCACGCCCGAGGCGCGCGGGGTGCCGTCGGGGCCCGTGTCGACCGTGTTCAGCCAGTCCGGCGCGGGGTCCCCCGCTTCGAACGAGGACGCGAACTCCCGGTCGGCCGCCGGGGCCTTGGCGGGCAGGGCGACCGCGGCGCCCTGCCCGCCCACGGCCATGACGAAGGCGGCCGTGAGGACGGCCGCCGGGCTCCATCTGTGCCGAGTTCTCCGCTGCATGTACGGAATTCCCTCCCTGCGCCGATGCGGACAACGTTGTCAGAAGCGGGACACAGGAACCAAGTAGGTGGTCAAGTGAGGGGTGGTGTCAAGGGTGTTGGGCGTGTCATTCCGGGGTTGATGTCGCGCCGATTTCCCAAAGGTCTCACACAGCCCGTTCCCATGTCCGTGAGGTCTCAACTCGGAAAAGACCCGCCGCGAACCCTGTATTCGATCTTGCTCCGCCGACGGGAAGTGGACTATACCTGTCGGCGCCCGGTACAAGAGCAATCCCGGTAGTACACGCACTGCATGCACGAAGAACTTCCTGCACCACCCAGCTTGACCCGACCGCGGTGCCGGGCAGGATCCGGTTCACCGCCTGAGTCCTGGAGAAGGCGAGGACTTGAGCATGGGATCCACTGCGCACCACGACCGTGAGGGTGTCGGCCGCCGAGAACTGATCAGGCGGTCCGCCGCGCTCGGCCTGGTCGCCGTCCCGGGGATGGGCCTGTTGTCCGCCTGCGCGAGCAGCGGGGGCGACGGCCAGAACAAGGCCAAGGCCGGGAAGAAGACCGCCAAGAACCCGCTCGGCGTGAACGACACCGCCAAGATGGAGTTCGTCCTCTTCGACGGCGGCTTCGGCAAGGAGTACGCGCAGGACGCGGTCAAGATCTACGAGAAGGACTTCCCCAAGGCCACGGTGAAGTTCGCCGCCACGCAGAAGATCCAGTCCACGCTCCAGCCCCGCTTCAACCAGGGCAACCCGCCGGACCTCATCGACAACTCCGGCGCCGAGCAGATGGACATGGGCGTCCTGGTCGGCAAGAACCAGCTGGCCGACCTCACCCCGCTGCTCGACGCGCCGTCGTACGACGACCCGAGCAAGAAGGTCCGCGACACGCTGCGCCCCGGCATCGTGGAGATGGGCCAGTTCGACGGCGAGCCGGTGTGGATCCTGTACTACGCCTACACGGTCTACGGCGTCTGGTACTCGCAGAAGGCGCTCGACTCGCTCGACGCCGAGTACCCGAAGACCTGGGACGAGATGCTCCAGGTGTGCGCGAAGGCCAAGAAGAAGGGCATGGCGGGCTGGACGTACGCGGGCAAGTACCCGTACTACATCCCCTTCTCGCTCTACCCGATGATCGGCAAGGTCGGCGGCCGCGGGGTCCTGGACGCCATCGACAACCTGGAGCCGAACGCCTGGAAGCACCCGGCCGTCAAGGCGTGCTTCGAGGCGTACTACGAGCTGTTCAAGAAGGGCTACGTCCTCCAGGGCACCCCGGGCCTCGACCACATCCAGTCGCAGACCGCGTGGGCCAAGGGCGAGGCCCTGTTCATCCCGAACGGCTCCTGGGTGGAGAACGAGTCGGCCAACGTCATCCCCGCGGACTTCGACCTCGCGGTCTCGGCGCCGTCCGGCATCGACAGCAGCGACAAGATGCCCTTCGGCACCATCTGGGCCTCCGGCGGTGAGCCGTTCATCGTGCCCGCCAAGGCGGCGAACCCCGAGGGCGGCATGGAGCAGCTGCGCATCATGCTGTCCGAGGCGTCCTCGAAGAACTTCACCGCCAAGGTGAAGTCGCTGACCGCGTACAACGGCGGCACCAGCGGCGTCGAGCTGACCCCCGGCCTGAAGTCGGGTGTGGCGGCGCTCCAGCTGGCCGGGTCCAACGTGGTGAACCCGCGCCTTCAGGACTGGTACGTCCAGTTGGAGAAGGAAAAGATCGGTGTGGGCGCTCTCGGCGAGATGATGGCGGGCCGGCTCACCCCGGCCGAGGCCATAAAGAAGATCCAGGGCTTCGCGGACGAGGCGGCCAAGGACACCTCCATCAAGCACTACAAGCACCAGTAACCAGCACCCCCGAGCGCACCGGAGTGGCGATGCAGCACGGCAAGTACCGGTTCATCGTGGGGTTCCTGGCAGTGCCCCTGGGACTGTACGCGCTGTTCGTGGTGTGGCCGTTCATCCAGTCCATCTACTACTCGTTCACGGACTGGACCGGCCTGAGCCCCGAATTCAAGATGGTCGGCTTCGACAACTACAAGAGGATGCTGGACGACGACATCTTCTGGAAGTCGTTGCAGCACAGCCTGCTGTTCGCCCTGGTGCTGCCGATCGTGACGATCAGCCTGGCGCTCTTCTTCGCCTTCATGATCAATGTGGGCGGACGGCGCAGAAGGGGAGGCCCCGCGATCACGGGTGTGCGGGGCTCCTCCTTCTACAAGATCGTTTATTTCTTTCCGCAGGTTCTGTCCATCGCGATCGTGGCGCTCCTTTTCCAGTTCGCGTACAACCCGGACAGCGGAGCGATCAATTCGCTCCTGCGCGGCATCGGACTCGATCACGTGCAGCCCCTGTGGCTGGGCGATCCGAGCCTCGCCCTGTGGTGTGTGATGGCGGTGCTCGTGTGGTCCACGACCGGGTTCTTCGTGGTCCTGTTCTCCGCGGGCATGGCCTCGATCCCGGCCGAACTGTACGAGGCCGCGCTGATCGACGGCGCGAGCCGCGCCACCACCTTCTTCCGCATCACCCTGCCCCTGCTGTGGGACACCGTGCAGTCCGGCTGGGTCTACATGGGCATCCTCGCGCTCGGCGCCGAGTCGTTCGCGGTCGTACAGATCATGACGACCGGTCCGGGCGGGCCGGACTACTCGACCACGGTGCTGGTCCTGTACGTGTACCAGAAGGCGTTCCGGGACGGTCAGGCCGCCTACGCCACCACCATCGGCGTCGCCCTGCTGGTCGTCACGCTCGCCTTCGCGGCGATCGTGATGCGGCTGGGCCGTCGCGAGCGGCTGGAGTTCTGAACCGATGAAGACGACCGAGACCCCCGCCCCGCTGCCGGCCGAGCCCGGTGCGAGCGTCTCCAAGGCGGACGTGCCGGTTCCGAAGCCCGGCCGCCGCAAGAGGGAGGGCGCCGTCCTCAACGTCTTCTCGCACGGCGTGCTGGTCATCTGGGCGATCATGGTGGTCATGCCGCTGCTGTGGGCGGTGATGACGTCCTTCAAGGACGACGGTTCCATCTTCGGCTCGCCCTGGGCGCTGCCGGACCGGCTGCACTTCGAGAACTGGGCGCGGGCCTGGACCGACGCCAACATGAGCGACTACTTCCTCAACACCGTCCTGGTGGTGGGCGGCTCGCTCGTCGGCACCCTGGTGCTCGGCTCGATGGCGGCCTATGTGCTCGCCCGCTTCGACTTCCCGGGCAACCGCTTCATCTACTACCTGTTCATCGGCGGGATGAGCTTCCCGATCATGCTGGCGCTGGTCCCGCTGTTCTACGTGGTGAACAACATGGGCCTGCTGAACACCATCCACGGGCTGATCCTGGTCTACATCGCGTACTCGCTGCCGTTCACCGTCTTCTTCCTCACCGCCTTCTTCCGCACCCTGCCGACCTCGGTGGCGGAGGCGGCGTTCGTCGACGGGGCTTCGCACACGCGTACGTTCTTCCAGATCATGCTGCCCATGGCCAAGCCCGGTCTGATCAGCGTGGGCATCTTCAACTTCCTGGGCCAGTGGAACCAGTACATGCTGCCCACGGTCCTCAACACCGATCCCGACAAGAAGGTGCTCACCCAGGGCCTGGTCCAGCTCGCGGTCAGCCAGGGCTACAAGGGCGACTGGTCGGGGCTCTTCGCGGGCCTGGTGATGGCCATGCTGCCGGTCCTCGGGGCGTACATCGTCTTCCAGCGGCAGGTGGTCCAGGGACTCACCGCGGGGGCGCTGAAGTAGCCCTCCCTTCGAGCGGTATCGCTCTCCGTGAGTGTTCGTGCGCACGCCGTTCCGGTCCTCCGGGCGGCGTGCGCCGCTGTGGCGTACCCCGGATCCGGCTCAACCTCTTGACGTGAGTCGCCCCGAAAGGCTCAGCTTAGAGTTCACTAGTTGGACATACACGGGGCCTCGTCGAAGCGGCCCCGCGCTCAGGAGGTCGTCGTGGAGACTCCAGGGTCGCAGTCGTCGCTGCACCGAGCCAACCTGGAGCGGGTGGTACGGGCCGTCCGGCTGGCCGGATCGCTCACGCAGGCGGAGATCGCGCGGACGACCGGCTTGTCCGCGGCCACGGTCTCCAACATCGTGCGGGAGCTGAAGGACGGCGGGACGGTCGAGGTCACACCCACCTCCGCGGGCGGGCGCCGGGCCCGCAGCGTCAGCCTCAGCGGGGACGCGGGCATCGTGATCGGCGTCGACTTCGGGCACCAGCACCTGCGGGTCGCGGTCGGCAACCTCGCCCACCAGGTGCTCGCCGAGGAGGCCGAACCGCTCGACGTGGACGCCTCCGCGGCGCAGGGCTTCGACCGGGCCGAGGAACTCGTCAGCCGGCTGATCGTGGCCACCGGGGTGGACCGCTCCAAGGTCGCGGGCGTCGGGCTCGGCGTGCCGGGCCCGATCGACCTGGAGTCCGGCACCCTCGGGCACAGCGCCATCCTGCCCGGCTGGGGTGGCACCAAGCCCGCCGAGGAGCTGCGTGAACGTCTCGGCGTGCCGGTGCACGTGGACAACGACGCGAACCTCGGCGCCCTCGGCGAGCTGGTCTGGGGCAGCGGCAAGGGCGTGCGCGACCTCGCCTACATCAAGGTCGCCAGCGGTGTCGGCGCCGGCCTGGTCATCGACGGCAAGATCTACCGCGGGCCCGGCGGCACCGCGGGCGAGATCGGTCACATCACCCTGGACGAGTCGGGCCCGGTCTGCCGCTGCGGCAACCGCGGCTGCCTGGAGACCTTCGCGGCGGCCCCGTACGTGCTCCCGCTGCTCCGGCCGAGCCACGGCCCCGATCTGACCATGGAGGGCGTCGTACGGCTCGCCAGGGAGGGCGACCCGGGATGCCGCCGGGTGATCGCCGACGTCGGCCGCCACATCGGCAGCGGCGTGGCCAACCTCTGTAATCTGCTCAACCCCAGCCGGGTGGTCCTCGGCGGCGATCTCGCGGAGGCCGGCGAGCTGGTCCTCGGGCCCATCAGGGAGTCCGTGAGCCGCTACGCGATCCCCAGCGCCGCCCGCCAACTCACCGTGCTTCCCGGGGCACTTGGGGGCCGCGCCGAGGTGCTCGGCGCCCTTGCCCTCGCCCTGAGCGAGATGGGCGATTCGGCGCTTCTGGACGGTTCTGCGGCAGGCACTCCGGCCGTGACCGCGCCTGCCTTCACTTAGAGAACGGATGGCACCGTTGCCATCTCGTTAAGGATTTACTTCTTGACGTCGCACGTGTGGCCGAGTTGACTTCCAGCCACCTCGGCCGCAACGACGCGGCCTCGTCAGGGAGGTTTGAGAAGTGAACACGCGTATGCGTCGTGCGGCCTTCGCCGTTGCCGCTGGTGCCATGGCCGTCTCGCTCGCCGCTTGTGGCAGCGCCAAGGAGTCCGGCGGTGGAAGCAAGTCCTCCGGCGGCGCCAAGAAGGGCGACGCCATCAAGGTCGGTCTGCTCCTTCCGGAGAACCAGACGGCCCGTTACGAGAAGTTCGACCGCCCGTTGATCGAGAAGAAGGTCAAGGAGCTGACGAACGGCAAGGGCCAGGTGGTCTACGCCAACGCCAAGCAGGACGCCAGCACGCAGAACCAGCAGGTCGACACGATGATCACCAACAAGGTGGACGTCCTCATCGTGGACGCCGTGGACTCGGCGGCGATCAAGAGCTCGGTGCAGAAGGCCAAGGACGCCGGCATCCCCGTCGTCGCCTACGACCGCCTGGCGCAGGGCCCGATCAGCGCCTACACCTCGTTCGACAACGAGACCGTCGGCAAGACCCAGGGCGAGGCCCTGCTGAAGGCCCTGGGCTCCAAGGCCAAGGCCGGCAAGATCGTGATGATGAACGGCTCCATCACCGACCCGAACGCCGCGCAGTTCAAGAAGGGCGCCCACGAGGTGCTCGACGGCAAGGTGAACGTCGGCAAGGAGTACGACACCAAGGACTGGAAGCCGGAGAACGCCAACTCCAACATGGAGGCCGCGATCTCGGCGCTGGGCAAGAAGAACATCGTCGGCGTCTACTCCGCCAACGACGGCATGGCCGGCGGTATCATCACCGCCCTCAAGGCGGCCGGCGTCTCCGTCCCGGTCACCGGCCAGGACGCCGAGCTGGCGGGTGTGCAGCGCATCGTCGCCGGTGAGCAGTACATGAGCGTCTACAAGCCGTACGCCCCGGAGGCCGACGCCGCCGCCGAGATGGCCGTGGACCTCGCGCAGGGCAAGTCGCTCGACTCCGTCGCCAAGGACAAGGTCGACAGCCCGACCACCCAGCAGGTGCCCTCCGTCCTCGTCCCGGTCACCGCGCTGACCAAGGACAACATCAAGGACACCGTCATCAAGGACGGCGTCTACACGGTCGCCGACATCTGCACCTCGCAGTACAAGGCCGCCTGCGACAAGCTCGGCCTGAAGTAAGCCGCCGTCACGCGCCTTCTCCCCAGGGGAGTTCACCCCCGTAGCTCCCCGGGGCCCCCTTTCGTGAGGGGAAAGGCGTCCCACTGTCCTCCGGCGTCCCGCGACATACACAGCCCCGCAAGCTCGGCGCGGGGCGCCGGACGGAACCCCCCAGAAAACTTCTGCACAACCTCCCGCCGGGTCAGGCGGCGAAGGAGATGGTTCACGTGTCCGCTACGCCCGTGCTGGCGTTGCGCGGGGTCTCCAAGCGGTTCGGTGCCGTCCAGGCGCTCACCGACGTAGAGCTTGAGGTCCACGCCGGTGAGGTGGTCGCCCTGGTGGGCGACAACGGTGCCGGAAAGTCCACGCTGGTCAAGACGATCGCCGGCGTCCACCCCATCGACGAGGGCGTCATCGAATGGGAAGGCCGCCCCGTCCAGGTCAACCGGCCCAACGACGCCCAGGGTCTGGGCATCGCGACGGTCTACCAGGACCTCGCGCTGTGCGACAACATCGACGTGGTCGGCAACCTCTACCTGGGCCGGGAGCTCCGCACGCGCGGCATCCTGGACGAGGTCGAGATGGAGCGCCGCTCCCGTGAGCTGCTCGACCAGCTGTCGATCCGCATCCCCAGCGTCCGCATCCCGATCGCCTCCCTCTCCGGCGGTCAGCGCCAGGTGGTGGCCATCGCCCGCTCCATGCTCGGCGAGCCCAAGCTGGTCATCCTGGACGAGCCGACCGCCGCGCTCGGCGTCGAGCAGACCGCACAGGTGCTCGACCTGGTCGAGCGGCTGCGCGAGCGCGGTCACGCCGTCATCCTCATCAGCCACAACATGGCCGACGTCAAGGCCGTCGCCGACAAGGTGGCGGTGCTGCGCCTCGGCCGGAACAACGGCGTGTTCGACGTCGCCGCGACCTCGCAGGAAGAAATCATCTCCGCCATCACCGGCGCCACGGACAACGCCGTCACCCGGCGTGCGGCGCGTACCGTCAAGGAGGTCCAGAAGTGAGCCTGGACAAGACCTCCACGCCTCCCGAGGACCACACTCCCGAGGACAGCGCCGTGGAGAACACCGAGGCGGCGGCCGGTACCGTCACCGCCGTCGACCCCCGCCTGCTCGTGCGCGAGCAGGGCTTCGCGGGCTACATCACCGAGTTCAAGCGGAAGATGAAGGCCGGCGACCTGGGCGCGATCCCGGTCATCATCGGCCTGGCGATCATCTGGATCATCTTCCAGAGCCTGAACTCCAACTTCCTCACCGCGGGCAACCTCTCCGACATCTCCGTCACCATGGTCGGTACGGGCATGATCGCCGTCGGCATCGTCTTCGTGCTGCTGCTCGGTGAGATCGACCTCTCGGTCGGTTCGGTCTCCGGTGTCGCGGGCGCCTCCTACGCGGTGCTCACCGTCACCCACGGCATGTCCGCGTGGCTCGCCCTCGTGCTGTCCATCCTGGTCGGCACGGCCGCGGGCGCGCTGCACGGCTTCTTCTTCGCGAAGATCGGTGTCCCGGCGTTCGCCGTCACCCTGGCCGGTCTGCTCTTCTGGAACGGCTTCATGCTCCAGGTCCTGGGCGACAGCGGCACCATCAACCTGGACAGCGAGGGCCTGGTCGCCAAGCTGACCAGCTACTACTTCTCCGACGTCGCCGCGGCCTATGGCCTCGCGCTCGTCGTCACCGTGCTGTTCTTCCTCACGTCGTACCTCGGCAACCGGCGCCGTGAGGCCGCCGGGGTGCCCTCGCGCCCGCTGAGCGAAACCATTCTGCGCACGGTGCTGCTCGCGATCGTGTCCTTCGCCGTCGCGGCCGTCTACAACCAGTACAAGGGCCTGCCGCTGGCCGTCGTGATCTTCGTCGCGGTGCTCGTCGTCACGGACTTCGTACTGCGCCGCACGGCGTACGGCCGCAAGGTGTTCGCGCTCGGCGGCAGCGTCGAGGCGTCCCGGCGCGCCGGCATCAACGTCGACCTGGTCCGCATCTCGGTCTTCGCGATCTCCGGCACCTTCGCGGCGATCGGCGGCCTGTTCCTCGCCTCCAAGATCGCCTCGGCGAACCAGGGCGCGGGAAGCGGTGACCTGCTGATGAACGCGATCGCGGCTGCGGTCATCGGCGGCACCTCGCTCTTCGGCGGCCGTGGCCGCACGTGGAACGCGCTGCTCGGTGTGCTCGTGATCGTCTCGATCCAGTACGGCCTCGCGCTTGAGGGCATCGCGTCGCCGGTGCAGTACATGATCACCGGTGGCGTGCTGCTCGCGACCGTGGTGATCGACGCGGTCACCCGCAAGACGCAGAAGACGGCCGGGCGGGCGTAACACACCCCGCCCCGGTGAACCGCATGTGCCCGGCACCCCGCAAGGTGCCGGGCACGTTCATGCCGGGCGTCGTCGGAAAGTTAGACTCTGGCGAGCCCGGCAAGCTCGATCAGCTCTAATTGCAAGGAGGCACGGGTGCCGCTGCTGACCCGCATCACGGGACCGCGCGATCTGGACCGGCTCAGCCTGGAGGAGCTGGATCAGCTGGCAGGGGAGATCCGGACCTTCCTCGTGGAGGCGGTCTCCAAGACCGGCGGACACCTCGGCCCCAACCTCGGAGTGGTCGAGCTCACCATCGCCCTGCACCGGGTCTTCGAGTCCCCGAAGGACAAGGTGCTCTTCGACACCGGCCACCAGTCCTATGTGCACAAGCTGCTCACGGGCCGGCAGGACTTCTCCCGGCTGAAGATGAAGGGCGGCCTGTCCGGCTACCCCGCGCAGGCCGAGTCCGCGCACGACGTCATCGAGAACAGCCACGCCTCCACGGTGCTGGGCTGGGCCGACGGCATCGCCAAGGCCAACCAGCTCATGAAGCGCGACAGCCACGTCGCCGCCGTCATCGGCGACGGCGCGCTGACCGGCGGCATGGCCTGGGAGGCGCTCAACAACATCGCCGCCGCCAAGGACCGCCCCCTCGTCATCGTCGTCAACGACAACGAGCGGTCGTACGCCCCCACCATCGGCGGCCTGGCCAACCACCTGGCCACCCTGCGCACCACCGACGGCTACGAGCGCTTCCTCGCCCGCACCCGCGAGGTGCTGGAGAAGACCCCCGTCGTCGGCCGGCCGCTGTACGAGACGCTGCACGGCGCCAAGAAGGGACTGAAGGACTTCATCGCCCCGCAGGGCATGTTCGAGGACCTGGGCCTGAAGTACGTCGGCCCGATCGACGGCCACGACATCGAGGCGCTGGAGTCGGCGCTGTCCCGTGCCAAGCGGTTCGGCGGCCCGGTGATCGTGCACTGCCTCACCGAGAAGGGCCGCGGCTACCAGCCCGCCCTCCAGGACGAGGCCGACCGCTTCCACGCCGTCGGCAAGATCCACCCGGACACCGGCCTGCCGATCGCCGCCTCCGGCGCCGACTGGACCTCCGTGTTCGGCGAGGAGATGGTCAAGCTCGGCGAGGAGCGCGAGGACCTCGTCGCCATCACCGCGGCCATGCTCCAGCCGGTGGGCCTCGACAAGTTCGCCAAGCGCTTCCCCGACCGCGTCTACGACGTCGGCATCGCGGAGCAGCACGGCGCCGTCTCCGCCGCGGGCCTCGCCCACGCGGGCGTCCACCCCGTCTTCGCCGTCTACGCCACCTTCCTCAACCGCGCCTTCGACCAGGTCCTGATGGACGTGGCCCTGCACAAGTGCGGCGTCACCTTCGTGCTCGACCGGGCCGGCGTCACCGGCACCGACGGCGCCTCCCACAACGGCATGTGGGACATGTCGATCCTTCAGGTCGTGCCGGGCCTCAGGATGGCCGCGCCGCGCGACGCCGACCAGGTGCGGGCCCAGCTGCGCGAGGCCGTCGCCGTCGAGGACGCGCCGACCGTGGTGCGCTTCTCCAAGGGGGCCGTCGGCCCCGCCGTACCGGCCGTCGGCCGCGTCGGCGGCATGGACGTGCTGCGCGAGGCGGGCACCGAACGCCCGGACGTGCTCCTGGTCTCCGTCGGCGCCCTCGCCCCGATGTGCCTGGAGATCGCCGACCTGCTCGACAAGCAGGGCATCTCCACCACCGTCGTCGACCCGCGCTGGGTCAAGCCGGTGGACGAGGCGATGGCCCCGCTGGCCGAACGGCACCGGGTCGTCGTCACCGTCGAGGACAACAGCCGCGTCGGCGGCGTCGGCTCCACCATCGCCCAGGCGCTGCGCGACGCGGGCGTGGACGTCCCGCTGCGCGACTTCGGCATCCCGCCGCGCTTCCTCGACCACGCCTCGCGCGCCGAGGTGCTCGCCGAGATCGGGCTCACCGCGCCCGACATCGCACGCCAGGTCACCGGCCTGGTCGCCAAGCTGGACGGCCGGTTCGACCGTACGGCGGACACGGTCGGCTCCGTGGAACCCGCGCGCGACTAGGACGAGTGCTCGACCGGGCCGGTCCCGCCGCTTCTTTGCGGTGGCGGAACCGGCCCGTGTGCGTAAGCCTGCCTGTCACGGGGCACTCGCGTCCCGATCCTCTCGATCATGTCGAGCCAGGTCGAGGACGACAAGCGTGGGAGGCAGCAACGTGAGCAGCTCGCTCTTCCGGACGAAGAACGTCGAGCAGTCGATCCGGGACACCGAGGAACCGGAGCACGCGCTCAGGAAGTCCCTCTCCGCGCTCGATCTGACCGTTTTCGGCGTCGGCGTGATCATCGGTACCGGTATCTTCGTGCTGACCGGACAGGTCGCCAAGAACAACGCCGGACCCGCCGTCGCCCTCGCCTTCGTCGCCTCCGGCGTGGTCTGCGCCCTCGCCGCCCTGTGCTACGCCGAGTTCGCCTCGACGGTCCCGGTGGCGGGCTCGGCGTACACCTTCAGCTACGCCTCCCTGGGTGAGCTGCCCGCCTGGATCATCGGCTGGGACCTGGTCCTGGAGTTCGCGCTCGGCACCGCGGTGGTCGCGGTCGGCTGGTCCGGCTACATCCGCTCGCTGCTGGACAACGCGGGCTGGCACCTGCCCGAGTACCTCTCCGGCCGCGACGGCGCCCACGGCTTCGGCTTCGACATCCTCGCCGCGCTCCTGGTGCTCGTGCTGACCGCGATCCTCGTCCTCGGCATGAAACTGTCGGCCCGGATCACCTCGCTGGTCGTCGCGATCAAAGTGGCCGTCGTGCTCATCGTGATCATCGCGGGCGCGTTCTTCGTGCGGGGCGACAACTACCGCCCGTTCATCCCGCCGGCCCAGCCGGTGCCGGCCGGCGCCAGCCTCAAGGCCCCGCTGGTGCAGCTGATGTTCGGCTGGGCGCCCGCCAACTTCGGCGTGATGGGCATCTTCACCGCCGCGTCCGTGGTGTTCTTCGCCTTCATCGGCTTCGACATCGTGGCCACCGCCGCCGAGGAGACCCGCAACCCGCAGCGGGACGTGCCGCGCGGCATCCTCGGCTCGCTGTTCATCTGCACCGTGCTCTACGTGGCCGTCTCCATCGTCGTCACCGGCATGCAGAACTACACCCAGCTGTCCGTGGACGCCCCGCTGGCCGACGCCTTCAAGGCCATCGGGCACCCCTGGTACGCGGGCGTGATCAGCTTCGGCGCCGCCATCGGCCTGACCACCGTGTGCCTGATCCTGCTGCTCGGCCAGACCCGGGTGTTCTTCGCGATGAGCCGCGACGGGCTGCTGCCGCGCTTCTTCTCCCGGGTGCATCCGCGGTTCCGGACCCCGCACCGGCCGACCATTCTGCTCGGTGTGATCATCGCGATCGTCGCCGGTTTCACCAGCCTCAGCGAGCTTGCCGAACTGGTCAACATCGGCACCCTGTTCGCCTTCGTGGTCGTCGCGATCAGCGTGATCATCCTGCGCAGGACGCGACCGGACCTGCCCCGGGCCTTCCGCACCCCGTGGGTTCCGTTCGTTCCGATCCTCTCCGTGTGCGCCACGCTCTGGCTGATGCTCAATCTGCCCGCCGAGACCTGGCTGCGGTTCGCGATCTGGATGGTGATCGGTTTCTTCGTCTACTTCCTCTACGGCCGTTCGCACAGCCGTCTCGCCCATCCCGAGCAGCCGGAACCGGAGCCCGCGCCGCCCATGTCGTGACCCGCGCCGGGGCCGTCGTCACCCACCGGGCGGCGCGGCCGGCTCAGCCGAGCACCGCCCGCGGCCCGGTGACCCGCGCCCCCAGCGCCGACACCCGCCGCCGCAGCTCACGGTCCGCGGTGACGACCAGACAGGTACGGTCCCCGGCCCGCGCCGCCAGCTCCACGATCAGGTCGTCCCCGCTGCCGGGCGCCTCCTCCACCCGCACCCCCGGCACGGACGGCACCCCGCGGGCGGCGCCCTCGACCACCAGCACCAGTTCGAGCGGGCCGGGCAGTTCCGCCGTACCGGAGTCCGCGTACGCCACCAGGCGGTCGCGCAGCCGCTCGGCGGCCCCGCGCCGGTCGCGCCACCAGCCGTCGGGGACGGAGCCGACGACGTTGGCGCCGTCGACGACGAGCAGGGGCAGGACCGGGTCCGGGGCGTCCGGGGTGTGCGTCATGCCTGCCATGCTGCCCCCTCGCCCGCACGGGGGAGGGCGCAGGCCGCGGGCGGTGTGCCCCGGCTTAGAGTGACCGGGTGAACGGAGACTGGCTCCTTCGCGGCCGAGACGGCCGGCTCAGTGTCTACCAGTCGTCGGGCGACGCCGTCCTGTGCCGGGCGGAGCACGGCCCCGGCGGCACCTGGACCGGCCCGCGCAAGGTCGGCGGCGAACAGAAACTGCATCCCGTCCTGGCCCTCGGTCAGGGCGCCGACGGCTATGCCCACCTGGTGTCCTGGCGGCCCACCGCCAAGGGCGAGTCGGGCCTCGTGCACTCCACCCACTTCCGCGCCCACCTCGCCGCCCTGGACTGGAACCCGGTCGGCCACCCCGACAAGAAGGGGGACCGCACCGGTTGGCCCGCCGTCGCCGTGGACGCCGAGGGCCGCGCCCATGTCTTCGTCCGCAACGCGGGGGGCGGCGTCAGCATGCTCGCGCAGAAGGAGAAGGGCGGCTGGGAGCCCTGGCGGGACCTCGGCGGCAAGGACGTCCAGGACGGACTCGCCGCGGTGACGGGGGAGTCCGGCCGGGTCGAGCTGTACGCGGCCACCCCCGAGGGCGTCCTGTACTGGCGTCAGGAGGCCCCCGGCGCCCAGCCGGTACTCCAGGACCCGCTGAAGGCGGCGGTGCGCCCTGGGACCCTCCACGCGCTCGCCACGTCCGCCGAGCGTACGACGCTGTACTACACCGGCACCGGGGGCGATCTGTGCGCCTGGCGGCCCGGTGGCGAGCCGGTCGCCCTGCTGCCCTCCGCCGGGCACGGCCCGGTCGCGGCGGTGCGCTGCGAGCTCGACGGCCACGACTGCACCCTGCTGGCCCAGCGTTCCGCGAGCGGCCGGGTCGCCTTCGCCGCCTATCCGACCGAACTGGAGTCCGCGGGCGCCTGGTGGACCGAGTCCGGCCCCCGGCTCACCGTGGACGCCCGGGTGTGCCTCGCGACGGACGAGGACGGGCGGGTGGTCGCGGCGACGCTGTCCCCGTCGACCGGTCAACTCCTGCTGACCCGCCGCAAGGACGAGGCGGGACTCGCCCTGGAGGCGTGGCGGGCGGTCTGAGCCCCGTCCCGCCCCTGCCTCGGCGAGGGCGTCCGGACCGGCGGGGGTCGCACGGTCCACGCCCTTGGAGTCGTCGCCCGCGACCCTGGAATGCTTGTCCGACAGGCCCACGGCACCGCTTCCCCCTCACCGGTAAGGAACCACGCCATGACCACCCCGCACGCCTTTCCCCTGGAGCCCACCCCGATCCATGTGCCCGAGGAGGTCCTCGACGACCTGCGCGCCCGTCTGGCATCGACCCGTCCGCCGCTGGACGAGGGGAACGACGACTGGTCCTACGGCGTCCCGGACGGCTATCTGCGTGAGCTGGTCGCCCACTGGCGGGACGGATACGACTGGCGCGAGGCCGAGGCCGCCATCAACGCCTACGAGCACTACCGGGTGAGCGTCTCCGGCGTCCCGGTGCACTTCATGCGCAAGCCCGGCCGCGGCCCCCGCCCCGTCCCGCTGATCCTCACCCACGGCTGGCCGTGGACGTTCTGGCACTGGTCGAAGGTGATCGACCCGCTCGCCGACCCGGCCGCGTCCGGCGGTGACGCGGCCGACGCGTTCGACGTCATCGTGCCGTCCCTGCCCGGCTTCGGCTTCCCCGGCCCGCTCACCGGCTTTCCCGACGTCAACTTCTGGAAGGTCTCCGACCTCTGGCACACCCTGATGACCGAGACCCTGGGATACGAGAAGTACGCCGCCGGGGGCTGCGACATCGGCGGGATCGTCTCCAGCCAGCTCGGCCACAAGTACGCCGACGAGTTGTACGGCATCCACATCGGCTCCGGGCTGCCGCTCGACTTCTTCACCGGCCCCCGCGCCTGGGACGTCGCCCGGAACCGGCCCCTCACCGACGACCAGCCCGCCGACGTCCGCGCCCGCCTCGTCGAGCTGGACCGCCGCTCGGCGTCCCACCTCGCCGTGCACATGCTCGACGGCGCCACCCTGGCCCACGGACTCAGCGACTCACCCGCCGGACTGCTCGCCTGGCTGCTGGAGCGCTGGAACGCCTGGAGCGACAACGGCGGTGACGTCGAGTCCGTCTTCACCAAGGACGACCTGCTCACCCACGCCACGATCTACTGGGTGAACAACTCCATCGGCACGTCGATGCGTTACTACGCCAACGCCAACCGCTACCCCTGGACTCCCGCCCACGACCGCACGCCCGTCGTGCAGGCCCCGGTCGGCCTCACCTTCGTCACGTACGAGAACCCGCCCGGCGTCCACGGCACCGAGGAGCGCGTCCGGGCGTTCGAGACCGGCCCGCAGGCCGCCTGGTTCAACCACGTCAACGTCAACGCCCACGACCGCGGCGGCCACTTCATCCCCTGGGAGAACCCCGACGCCTGGGTGAGCGACCTGCGCCGCACCTTCCGGGGCCGCAGGCCCTGACGACCCAGCGGGCTCGGGCGCGTGCGAAAGGGCCCCCGCCGAGGCGGGGGCCCTTCACGCCGTCACCGGTGTCACGCCGGAACGCTCGCCACGCCCGGGGCCAGGAACGGCTTGCCGTTCACGCGCTCCGATACGCCCTCGCGGTCCAGGTACGGCGTGATGCCGCCCAGGTGGAAGGGCCAGCCGGCGCCCGTGATCAGGCACAGGTCGATGTCCTGCGCCTCGGCGACGACACCCTCGTCCAGCATGAGCCCGATCTCCTGCGCCACCGCGTCCAGGACGCGGTCGCGCACCTGCTCCTCGGTCAGGACGACATCGCCCTGCTTGAGGAGCGCGGCGACCTCGGGGTCCAGCTCCGGCTTGCCGCTGTCGTAGACGTAGAAGCCGCGCTTGCCGGCCTCGACCACGGCCTTGAGGTTCGGGGAGACCTTGAAGCGGTCCGGGAAGGCCCGGTTGAGGGTCTCCGAGACGTGCAGGCCGATCGCCGGGCCGACCAGTTCGAGCAGGACCAGCGGGGACATCGGCAGGCCCAGCGGCTCGATCGCCTTCTCGGCGACCTCGACCGGGGTGCCCTCGTCGATGACGTCCTGGATCTCGCCCATGAAGCGGGTCAGGATGCGGTTTACGACGAACGCCGGGGCGTCCTTGACCAGCACCGCGGTCTTCTTCAGCTTCTTGGCGACCGCGAAGGCGGTGGCCAGGGAGGCGTCGTCGGTCCGCTCGCCGCGGACGATCTCCAGGAGCGGCAGGATCGCGACCGGGTTGAAGAAGTGGAAGCCCACGACCCGCTCGGGGTGCTGGAGCTTCGAGGCCATCTCCGACACCGACAGCGAGGAGGTGTTGGTCGCGAGGACCGCGTGCGCCGGGGCGACCGCCTCGACCTCCGCGAACACCTTCTGCTTGACGCTCATCTCCTCGAACACGGCCTCGATGACGAAGTCCGCGTCCGCGAAGCCCTCGGCCTTGTCCAGGACGCCGGTGACCAGCGCCTTGAGGCGGTTGGCCTTGTCCTGGTGGATGCGGCCCTTGGCGAGCAGCTTCTCGATCTCGCCGTGGACGTAGCCCACACCCTTGTCGATGCGCTCCTGGTCGATGTCGGTCAGCACGACCGGCACCTCCAGGCGGCGCAGGAAGAGCAGCGCGAGCTGGCTGGCCATCAGACCGGCGCCGACGACGCCGACCTTGGTGACCGGGCGGGCCAGGCTCTTGTCCGGGGCGCCGGCGGGGCGCTTGCCGCGCTTCTGCACCAGGTTGAACGAGTAGATGCCCGCGCGCAGTTCGCCGCCCATGATGAGGTCGGCGAGGGCCTGGTCCTCGGCGTCGTAACCCTGCTGGAGGTCACCGTCCTTGGCGGCCTCGATGATCTCCAGGGCGCGGTAGGCGGCCGGGGCGGCGCCGTGCACCTTGGAGTCGGCGATGAAGCGGCCCTTGGCGACGGCCTGGTCCCAGGCCTCGCCGCGGTCGATCTCCGGGCGCTCGACGGTGACGTCGCCCTTGAGGACCTTCGCCGTCCACAGGAGCGACTGCTCCAGGAAGTCGGCGCCCTCGAAGATGGCGTCGGCGATGCCGAGCTCGAAGACCTGCTTGCCCTTGAGCTGCTTGTTCTGGTTCAGCGAGTTCTCGATGATGACCGAGACGGCCTTGTCGGCGCCGATCAGGTTCGGCAGCAGGGTGCAGCCGCCCCAGCCGGGGACCAGACCGAGGAAGACCTCGGGCAGCGAGAACGCCGGGATCGCCTGGGAGACGGTCCGGTAGGTGCAGTGCAGGCCGACCTCGACGCCGCCGCCCATGGCCGCGCCGTTGTAGTAGGCGAAGGTCGGCACGGCGAGGCCCGCGAGGCGCTTGAAGACCTCGTGACCGCCCTTGCCGATGGCGAGCGCGTGCTCGTGCTCCTTCAGCAGCTCGACGCCCTTGAGGTCGGCGCCGACGGCGAAGATGAACGGCTTGCCGGTGATGCCGATACCGGCGATCGCACCCTCGGCCGCCTCCTTCTCGACCTGGTCGATCGCCGCGTTCAGGTTCGCGAGCGAGGCCGGGCCGAAGGTGGTCGGCTTGGTGTGGTCCAGGCCGTTGTCCAGCGTGATCAGCGCGAAGCGGCCGGCGCCGAGGGGGAGGTCGAAGTGGCGGACGTGCGCGCTGGTGACGACCTCGTCGGGGAACAGGCCCGAAGCCTGCTTCAGAAGCTCGGTGGTGCTCACTTGTCCCCCTCGAAGTGCGGGTTCTCCCAGATGACCGTCGCGCCCATGCCGAAGCCGACGCACATGGTGGTCAGGCCGTAGCGGACGTGCGGCTGCTCCTCGAACTGGCGGGCCAGCTGCGTCATCAGACGGATGCCCGAGGAGGCCAGCGGGTGACCGAACGCGATGGCGCCGCCGTACTGGTTGACGCGCGCGTCGTCGTCCGCGATGCCGTAGTGCTCCAGGAAGGCCAGCACCTGGACCGCGAAGGCCTCGTTGATCTCGAACAGGCCGATGTCGGAGATGGACAGGCCCGCCTTGGCGAGCGCCTTCTCGGTGGCCGGGATCGGGCCGTAGCCCATGACCTCGGGCTCCACGCCGGCGAAGGCGTAGGAGACGAGGCGCATCTTGACCGGGAGGCCGTTCTCGCGGGCGAAGTCCTCGCTGGCGATGATCGACGCGGTGGCACCGTCGTTCAGACCGGCCGAGTTGCCGGCGGTGACGCGGCCGTGGACGCGGAACGCCGTCTTGAGGTTGGCCAGGCCCTCCAGGGTGGTCCCCGGGCGCATCGGCTCGTCGGCGGTCACCAGACCCCAGCCGGTCTCGCCGCCCACGGGGGTGGTGCGGCGTACCGAGATCGGTACCAGGTCCTGCTGGATCTTGCCGTCGGCGTACGCCTTGGCGGCCTTCTCCTGCGAGCGCACCGCGTACTCGTCGGAGCGCAGCTTGGTGAGGCTCGGGTAGCGGTCGTGCAGGTTCTCCGCGGTCATGCCCATGAACAGGGCCGACTCGTCCACCAGCTTCTCGCTCACGAAGCGCGGGTTCGGGTCGACGGCCTCGCCCATCGGGTGGCGGCCCATGTGCTCGACGCCACCGGCGATGACGGCGTCGTAGGCGCCGAACGCGATGGAGCCGGCCACGGACGTCACGGCGGTCAGGCCACCGGCGCACATGCGGTCGATGGAGTAACCGGGCACGGACTGCGGCAGCCCCGCGAGGATGCCGGCGGTGCGGCCGAGGGTCAGGCCCTGGTCGCCGATCTGCGTGGTCGCGGCGATGGCGACCTCGTCGATCTTCTTCGGGTCCAGGCCGGGGTTGCGGCGCAGCAGCTCCCGGATCGCCTTGACGACGAGGTCGTCGGCGCGAGTCTCGTGGTAGATGCCCTTCGGGCCCGCTTTGCCGAACGGGGTGCGGACGCCGTCGACGAAGACGACGTCCCTGACGGTACGAGGCACGATGGCTCTCCTCCATGGTGCGGGACGCTGAGCGCTTGCTTAAGCCCATGCTACTTGCGAGTAATGTAGCTGCCCAGTCCTGCCGGGGCCAGCGGCGAAGGTCACACCGGTGGCGGACGCCCCACAGCGCGGCGGCGGTCCGCAGGTTGGCGTGATCTGTGCGGCCCGGTCGCACCTCCCGTCAGGGGCGCGGGAAAACGCGCGAGCGGCCACGGGAGACCCGCGGCCGCTCGACGTCACGTACTCCTGCGGCGCTTACGCGCCCTTGGCCGACAGCGCGTCCACCAGGACCGGCGTCACCAGCTCCACCTGCCACGGACGCGCGCCGTACCCCGCGAGCGCCGCGGAGACGGACCCGGCGTCGACCACGGCCGGCGGCTGCCAGCACACGCGGCGGACCGTGTCCGGGGAGACCAGGTTCTCCTGCGGCATGGCAAGCCGCTCGGCGAGGGCGGTCACCGCCGCCCGCGCGGCGGAGAGGCGGGCCGCCGCCGAGGGGTCCTTGTCGGCCCACGCCCGCGGCGGGGGCGGACCCGTCACCGGCTGTCCGGGCTGCGGCAGCTCCGACTCCGGCAGGGCCTTCGCCCGGTCCACCGCCGCCTGCCACTGCTCCAGCTGCCGCCGTCCGGTCCGGTGGCCGAACCCGCTCAGCGCGGCCAGGGCGTGCACATTGCCCGGCACGGCCAGCGCCGCCTCGACGATCGCCGCGTCCGACAGCACCTTGCCCGGCGACACGTCACGCCGCTGTGCGATGCGGTCCCGCGTCTCCCACAGCTCCCGTACGACCGCCAGCTGCCGGCGGCGCCGTACCTTGTGCATCCCGGACGTACGGCGCCACGGCTCCCTGCGGGGCTCGGCCGGCGGGGCGCTCGCGATCGCGTCGAACTCCTGGAGGGCCCACTCCAGCTTGCCCTGGCGGTCCAGCTCCTTCTCCAGGGCGTCGCGCAGGTCCACGAGGAGTTCGACGTCCAGCGCGGCGTAGCGCAGCCAGGGCTCGGGCAACGGGCGGGTGGACCAGTCGACGGCGGAGTGGCCCTTCTCCAGGACGAAGCCGAGGACGTTCTCCACCATCGCGCCGAGGCCGACGCGGGGGAACCCGGCGAGCCGGCCGGCCAGCTCGGTGTCGAACAGCCGGGTGGGGAGCATGCCTATCTCGCGCAGGCACGGCAGGTCCTGCGTGGCCGCGTGCAGCACCCACTCCACGCCGGACAGCGCCTCGCCGAGCGCGGACAGGTCGGGGCAGGCGACGGGGTCGATCAGTGCGGTGCCGGCGCCCTCGCGGCGCAGCTGCACCAGATACGCGCGCTGGCCGTAGCGGTACCCGGAGGCGCGCTCGGCGTCCACCGCGACGGGCCCGGAGCCGGCGGCGAAGGCGGCGACCGCCTCGGCGAGCGCGGCCTCGTCGGCGATCACGGGCGGAATGCCCTCGCGGGGTTCGAGCAGGGGTGTCGGCGCCTCCGTCACAGAAGATCCGGCGTCGTCGGGAGGCGTGTCTCCACTGGTGCGCCGGGTGCTGTCTGCTGCGGTGTCTTGGGCGTCGGTCACCTGTCAAGGGTATCCATGCGTGGACAGCACCCGTCGCCGGAACGTTCCGTCGACGGGCGCCGAGGGGTCGTAAACCAGTCAGCCCGGTGAAACCGCCGGTTCACGGGAGTGAAGCGGTCGCCGTCCGGGAGCGGTCGGTGGAGGGGGAGGCGTAGGGGAAGACGGGGCGTAGGGGGGTGTGGACGGGGCAGGGGGCGGGGGAGCGGAGACGGTCAGTGGATGATCCCGGTGCGCAGGGCCACGGCGACCATGCCGGCCCGGTCGCCGGTGCCCAGCTTGCGGGCGATGCGGGCGAGGTGGCTCTTCACGGTGAGGGCGGACAGGCCCATGGACACACCGATCGCCTTGTTCGACTGGCCCTCCGCGACCAGTCGCAGCACCTCGACCTCGCGTCCGGACAGTTCGCGGTAGCCGCCCGGGTGGCTCGGGGCACCCGGGGGGCGGCGGTGCATGCGGGCGGCGGCGCCGAGGGGGGCCGCACCGGGGCGGGTGGGGAGCCCGATGTTGGTGCGGGTGCCGGTGACGACGTAGCCCTTGACCCCGCCCGCCAGGGCGTTGCGGACCGCCCCGATGTCGTCGGCGGCGGAGAGGGCGAGCCCGTTGGGCCAGCCCGCGGCGCGGGTCTCGGACAGCAGGGTCAGGCCGGAGCCGTCGGGCAGGTGGACGTCGGCGACGCAGATGTCGCGGGGGTTGCCGATGCGGGGACGAGCCTCCGCGATGGACGAGGCCTCGATCACATCGCGCACACCGAGCGCCCACAGGTGGCGGGTGACGGTGGAACGCACGCGCGGGTCGGCCACGACCACCATGGCGGTCGGCTTGTTCGGGCGGTAGGCGACCAGGCTTGCGGGTTGCTCAAGGAGAACGGACACCAGGCCTCCTGGGTGGGGGGACGGGGCCGGCTTGTGGGGAAGAAGCCGGGACGAACCGTGCTTTCAAGGTCACAGTCGTCTTCGGCAGCAAACCTGTCCGCCTTTAGAGAGTGATCACGATCTAGTGAGTAACAATCCGTACAATTCGGACACGCGATCGATCACCCGAAGATCGAATCGGTCCGAGCGGATGCGATTCGAGTGCACAATGTGGCCGTATCGACAAAGAGATGGTCAATAAGGCGCCCTTGAGGGGGACGGCGGCCGTGACACGCCGTCACATCACCGGGACTGCGGGCCCCTGCGCTGCGGCAGCGTCACCACCGAGGCGTCGCCCGGACCGGCCGGCGGCAGACCCCCGACCTGGGCCAGCAGATCGCACCAGGAGGCCAGGTGGGCGGCCGCGTCCGGCACCCCGCCGAGCCCCTCGCGCGGCGTCCAGGAGGCACGGATCTCGATCTGCGAGGCGGGCGGCCGGTCCGCGAGCCCGCCGAAGTAGTGCGAACCGGCGCGCGTGACGGTGCCGCTCGGCTCGCCGTAGCCGAGGCCGCGCGCCCCCAGCGCCCCGGTCAGCCAGGACCAGCACACCTCCGGCAGCAGCGGATCGGCCGCCATCTCCGGCTCCAGCTCCGCCCGCACCAGCGTCACCAGCCGGAACGTGCCCCGCCAGGCGTCGTGCCCGGCCGGGTCGTGCAGCAGCACCAGGCGCCCGTCGGCCAGCTCCTGCTCGCCGTCGACCACCACCGCCTCCAGCGCGTACGCGTACGGCGCGAGCCGCTGCGGTGCGGGGGTCGGCTCCACCTCCACCTGCGGGCGCAGCCGGCAGGCGCGCAGCGCGTCGACCGCGGTCCGGAACGCCGGCGGACCCGCGGCATCCGAGTGCCGGTCCGCCTCCTCGGTGTCCTTCACGTCGCCCAATCCGTCAGCGCCATCCGACCTGTGTCCGTGAGCCGCAGCCATGCGGGGAAGAGTAAGGGGAACCGGGCCTCTGCGCAGGCAGGACACCCCGCGACGTGCGGTTCCTCGCCGCCTGTGCACGGCCCCTCCACGCGGTCGTGCGAGACTTTCCCCGTGACCGCCAACGAGGCCCCCCGGGGCAAGCAGCCGACCGCGACGTACGACAGCGCCTTCCTCAAGGCGTGCAGGCGTGAACCCGTGCCGCACACGCCCGTGTGGTTCATGCGCCAGGCCGGCCGCTCCCTGCCCGAGTACCGCAAGGTGCGCGAGGGCATTCCGATGCTGGAGTCCTGCACGCGGCCCGAGCTGGTCACCGAGATCACCCTCCAGCCGGTGCGCCGGCACGGCGTGGACGCGGCGATCTACTACAGCGACATCGTCGTCCCGCTCAAGGCCATCGGTCTCGACCTCGACATCAAGCCCGGTGTCGGCCCGGTCGTCGAGCGGCCGATCCGCACCCGCGCCGACCTGGCCCGGCTGCGCGACCTCACCCCCGAGGACGTCTCGTACGTCACCGAGGCCATCGGGATGCTCACCCGCGAGCTGGGCCCCACCCCGCTGATCGGCTTCGCCGGCGCTCCCTTCACGCTGGCCAGCTACCTGGTCGAGGGCGGCCCGTCGCGGACGTACGAGAACGCCAAGGCGATGATGTACGGCGACCCCGAGCTGTGGGCCGACCTGCTCGACCGCCTCGCCGACATCACGGCCGCCTTCCTGAAGGTCCAGATCGAGGCCGGCGCCTCCGCGGTGCAGTTGTTCGACTCCTGGGCCGGCGCGCTCGCCCCCGCCGACTACCGGCGCTCGGTGCTGCCCGCCTCGGCCAAGGTCTTCGACGCGGTCGCGGGCTACGGCGTACCGCGCCTCCACTTCGGTGTGGGCACCGGCGAGCTGCTGGGCCTGATGGGCGAGGCCGGCGCGGACGTCGTCGGCGTCGACTGGCGCGTTCCGCTGGACGAGGCCGCCCGCCGCGTCGGCCCCGGCAAGGCGCTCCAGGGCAACCTGGACCCGACCGTGCTGTTCGCCGGCAAGGACGCCGTCGAGGCGAAGGCCCAGGAGGTGCTGGACGCCGCCGCGGGCCTGGAGGGGCACGTCTTCAACCTCGGCCACGGCGTGATGCCCCACACCGACCCGGACGAGCTGACCCGGCTCGTGGAGTACGTCCACTCCGCCGGCGCCCGCTGACGCTCACCACGTGGAGCGGGGCCGCGCGCGCCTGCCGAACAGCAGGCCGGGCGGCTCCGGCGGGGGCGGTGTGCCGGGCTTGAGCGGCAGGGCGACGAGCAGGCCCACGAGGAAGCCGATCACGTGGGCCGCGTACGCCACCGTTCCCGCGTCGGAGACCCCCTGCCCGGACGAGTACACGGCCTGGAGCGCGAACCAGAAGCCCAGCACCAGCCAGGCCGGCAGGCGCAGTGGCAGGAAGACCAGGAGCGGCACCAGCACCCAGACCCGCGCCCTCGGCCACAGCACGATGTAGGCGCCGAGCACCCCGGCGATCGCCCCGGACGCGCCGATCAGCGGGTCCGCCGAACCGGCGTTGAGCAGTGCGAAGCCGTACCCCGCCGCGTAGCCGCAGACGACGTAGAAGACGAAGAAGCGGATGTGGCCCATCCGGTCCTCGACGTTGTTGCCGAAGATCAGCAGGAACAGCATGTTGCCCAGCAGGTGCAGCCAGCTGCCGTGCACGAACATCGCCGTGAACACCGACAGCGGCGGCGACTTGTGGAAAGCGCGCGGCGCCACCACGCAGCCGGGCCCGTGCGGGCCGACGCCCACCCCGCCCGTCGGCACCAGATGCGGCGTCTGGTGGTGGATCAGCTCCCTCGGGACCGCCGCGAAGCGGTCCATGAAGGCCTCCAGATGGCACAGCTGCGCCAGATTCCCCGCGCCGGTCAGGGAACCGGCCATGCCGGGCGTCGACAGGAACACGAGGACGTTCGCGATGATCAGGGCGTACGTCACCCAGGGCGTGCGGCGCACGGGATTGATGTCGCGGACGGGGATGACCACACAGGAGTAGTGCCCGGCGAAACCCCGGCCAATCGAGTGGTCCCCGCGCCGGTCAGTTCCCGCGCACCCGCTGGGCCGCCTTGCGCGCGGCCACCAGGACCGGGTCCCACACCGGCGAGAACGGCGGCGCGTAGCCGAGGTCCAGGGCGGTCATCTGCTCCACCGTCAGCCGCGCGGTCAGCGCCACCGCCGCGATGTCCACCCGCTTGGCCGCGCCCTCGCGTCCCACGATCTGCACGCCCAGCAGCCGACCGGTGCGGCGCTCGGCGAGCATCTTGACCGTCATGGGAGAGGCCCCCGGGTAGTAACCGGCCCGGCTGGTCGACTCGATGGTCACCGCCTCGAACTCCAGGCCGACCCGGCGCGCGTCCTTCTCGCGCAGTCCGGTGCGGGCGATCTCCAGATCGCAGACCTTGCTGACCGCCGTACCGACCACGCCCGGGAAGGTGGCGTAGCCGCCGCCCGCGTTGGCGCCGATGACCTGGCCGTGCTTGTTGGCGTGGGTGCCCAGCGGGACGTACTGCTCCTGCCCGGAGACCAGGTTGAGCACCTCCACGCAGTCGCCGCCCGCCCAGATGTTCTCGTGGCCGCGCACCCGCATGGCCAGGTCGGTGAGCAGCCCGCCATGGGCGCCGAGCGGCAGCCCGGCGGCGCGTGCGAGGGCGGTCTCCGGGCGGACGCCGATGCCGAGGACCACCACGTCGGCCGGGTACTCGGCGTGCTGTGTGGCCACCGCGCGGACCCGGCCGTCCTCGCCGGTGAGGATCTTGGTGACCTCGGCACGGTTCACCATGGTGATGCCCAGACCCTCCATGGCCCGGTGCACCAGGCGGCCCATGTCGGGGTCCAGGGTCGACATGGGCTCCCGGCCGCGGTTGACGACCGTCACCTCTAAACCCCGGTCGATCAGCGCCTCGGCCATCTCCACGCCGATGTACCCGGCGCCGACGACCACCGCGCGCCGCCCCTGGGTGCGGGCCAGGGTGTCGAGGAGCGCCTGCCCGTCCTCCAGGGTCTGCACCCCGTGCACCCCGGGGGCGTCCGCGCCGGGCAGCTCCGGGCGGACCGGGCGGGCCCCGGTGGCGATCACCAGTTTGTCGTACGACGTCCACGACTCGGCTCCGGAACCGACGTCCCGCGCGCGTACCCGCTGCCCCGGTACGTCGATCTCCGTGACCTCGGTGCGCAGCCGCAGGTCGATGCCCCGGGCGCGGTGCTCCTCGGGGGTGCGGGCGATCAGGTCGTCCCGCCCGGGGACGGCGCCGCCCACCCAGTAGGGGATGCCGCACGCCGAGAACGAGGTGAAGCGACCGCGCTCGAACGCCACGATCTCCAGCTCCTCGGCCCCTTTCCGCCGCCGCGCCTGCGACGCCGCCGACATACCCGCGGCATCCCCACCGATCACGACCAGCCGCTCTCGCCCCTGACGCATGCTCATGGGGACACGCTAGAGGGTCTCGGCGGCGGGGTGCGGGCATGGGGCCCGAGAGCCCCGGGGGCCGGGCCCGTCCGAGGGCGCAGGGGCGGGGTCCTGGTGGCCGGGCGGCGTGGGACCTACGGCCCTATCAGGACTCTCAGCGGGGTCTGAGAGAGTGGAGACCATGAGCGCAACGGGTACGAGTTCGGGACACGTCGTCGTCATCGGAGCCGGCGTCGCCGGTCTGGCCGCCGCCCACCGGCTGCTGGAGCGCGGCGCGCGGGTGACGGTGCTGGAGGCGTCCGAGCGGGTCGGCGGCAAGCTGCTGCCCGGCGAGATCGCGGGCGTCCGGGTGGACCTCGGCGCCGAGTCGATGCTCGCCCGCCGCCCCGAGGCCGTGGCCCTCGCCCGCGAGGTCGGCCTCGCCGGCCGGCTCCAGCCCCCGGCCGTCGCGAGCGCCGCGATCTGGACCCGCGGCGCGCTGCGCCCCATGCCCAAGGGCCATGTGATGGGCGTGCCCGGCACCGCCGCCGCGCTCGCCGGCGTGCTGTCCGACGACGGCCTGGCCCGCATCGAGCAGGACGCCGTGCTGCCCCGCACCGAGGTCGGCGACGACGTGGCGGTGGGCGAGTACGTGGCGGCCCGGCTCGGCCGCGAGGTCGTCGACCGCCTGGTCGAACCCCTGCTCGGAGGGGTGTACGCGGGCGACGCGTACCGCATCTCGATGCGCTCCGCCGTCCCCCAGCTCTTCGAGGCCGCCCGCGCGCACGCCTCCCTCACCGAGGGCGTCCGCGAGATCCAGGCCAGGGCCGCGGCCACGCAGCAGACCGGGCCCGTCTTCATGGGCATCGAGGGCGGCGTGGGCACCCTGCCGCTCGCGGTCGCCGAGTCCGTCCGCTCGCGCGGCGGCGAGATCCGCACGAACACCCCCGTCACCGGGCTGCGCCGCGACCCCGCCGGCGGCTGGCGCGTCACCGCGGGCGAACAGCAGCTGCACGCCGACGCCGTCGTGGTCGCCGTACCCGCCCCGGCCGCCGCGCGGCTGCTGCGCCCCGAGTCCCCGGCGGCCGCCGCCGAACTGGCCGCCGTCGAGTACGCGTCGATGGCCCTGATCACCCTCGCCTACCGGCGTGCCGACCTGTCCCTGCCCGAGGGCAGCGGCTTCCTGGTGCCGCCCGTCGACGGACGCACCATCAAGGCCTCGACGTTCGCCTCCCAGAAGTGGGGCTGGATCGCCGAGGAGGACCCGGACACGGTGGTGCTGCGCACCTCGGTGGGGCGGTACGGCGAGACGGCGGTCCTCGGCCGCGACGACGCCGACCTGGTCGAGGTCTCCCGGCACGATCTTCGCGAGGCAGTCGGCATCGAGGCCGCGCCCGTCGAGACCCGGGTCACCCGCTGGACCGACGGGCTGCCCCAGTACCCGGTCGGGCACCACGGGCGCGTGGCCCGCGTCCGCGAGCACATCGCCAAGCTGCCGGGCCTCGCGGTCTGCGGCGCGCAGTACGACGGCGTGGGCATCCCCGCGTGCATCGCGAGCGCGAACGCGGCCGTCGACCAGTTGTCCGGCGATCTGCGCGGGGTCGAGGAGCTGACCGCCCACCCGGTGCAGAGCCTTCACGGCGGAGCAGGAGAATAGGAACATGAGTGACGACGCCCCCATCATCGAGTCCGGCAGGGTCCCCAACAAGGGCAAGCTGGCCAAGGACCTGAACGAGGTCATCCGCTACACCCTGTGGTCGGTCTTCAAGCTGAAGGACGTGCTGCCGGCCGACCGCGCGGGCTACGCCGACGAGGTGCAGGAGCTGTTCGACCAGCTCGCCGCGAAGGACGTGACGATCCGCGGCACGTACGACCTGTCCGGCATGCGGGCCGACGCGGACCTGATGATCTGGTGGCACGCCGAGACCAGCGACCAGCTCCAGGACGCGTACAACCTCTTCCGCCGCACGAAGCTGGGCCGCGCGCTGGAGCCGGTGTGGTCCAACATGGCGCTGCACCGCCCCGCCGAGTTCAACCGCTCGCACATCCCGGCGTTCCTCGCCGACGAGACGCCGCGCGACTACGTCAGCGTCTATCCCTTCGTGCGCTCGTACGACTGGTACCTGCTGCCCGACGAGGACCGCCGCCGCATGCTCGCCGACCACGGCAAGATGGCCCGCGGTTTCCCGGACGTGCGCGCCAACACCGTCGCCTCGTTCTCGCTGGGCGACTACGAGTGGATCCTCGCCTTCGAGGCGAACGAGCTGGCCCGCATCGTCGACCTCATGCGCCACCTGCGCGGCTCCGAGGCCCGCATGCACGTCCGCGAGGAGATCCCGTTCTTCACGGGCCGCCGCAAGGACGTGGCCGACCTGGTGGCCGGGCTGGCGTAAGGCTCAGCCCGCCGCCCGGCCCCGGCCGGGCTCGGGTTCGGCGCGGGGCGCGCACGACGCGTTCCGCGCCGGGAGGCGGCCCCCGAGCAGGTAGTCGTTCAGGTAGCCGTTGACGCAGTCGTTGGGGCCGCCCCCGATGCCGTGCGTGCCCGCGCCCCGCTCGGTCACCAGCAGGGAGCCGGCCAGCCGCCGGTTCATCTCCAGGGCCCCCGAGTACGGCGCCGCCGCGTCCCGTTCGGCCGCCAGGATCAGCACCGGTGGCAGCGCGCCGGGGCCGGTGCGCACGTCCGGCGGCCGCTGCCGCGGCGCGGGCCAGTACGCGCACGGCAGGTTCATCCACGCGTTGTCCCAGGTCTCGAAGGGCGCGACGCGGGCCAGCCGGGTGTTGTCCCGGTCCCACACCGCCCAGTCCGTGGGCCAGGGCGCGTCGTTGCACTCGACGGCCGTGTACACCGCGTCGCCGTTCTCCGCCGCCGCGGCCGACCCGGCGCGCGGCGCGGCCAACTCGACCAGCGGCTTCGGGTCGCCGTGCAGATACGCGGAGAGGGCGGCGGCCCGGCTCGGCCAGTAGTCGTCGTAGTACCCGGCCGTCAGGAACGCGTTCTGCAACTGGCCCGGCCCGACCTTCCCGCCCGCCGGCTTCCGGGCGAGCCGCGCGGCCGCCGTGGCGTAGGCCGCCTGCACCTTCTTCGGCGTGTCGCCGAGCCGGTAGACGTCGTCGTGCCGCGCGATCCAGTCCCGCACGTCCGCCCAGCGCCTCTCGAACGCGACCGACTGGTCGAGGTTGCCGCGGTACCAGATCTTCGCCGGGTCCGGGTCCACCGCCGCGTCCAGCACCATCCGGCGCACATGGGAGGGGAACATCGCCGCGTACAGGGAGCCGTAGTAGGTGCCGTACGACGCGCCCATGAACGTCAGCCGGTCCTCCCCCAGCGCGGCCCGCAGGACCTCCAGGTCCCGCGCGTTGTTCAGGGAGTTGAAGAAACGCAGCCCGGGTCCCGAGCGCCGGGCGCAGCCGCGGGCGTACGCCTTCGCCTCGGCGACGCGCCGCCGCTTGTACGAGGCGGAGGGGTGCGTCGGCGCCTGGGTGGGGCCCTTGCCGAACTGTTTCGGGTCCGCGCAGGACAGCGGCGCGGAGCGGCCGACGCCGCGCGGGGCGTAGCCGACGAGGTCGTAGGCGGCGGCGATGTGCCGCCAGACGGGCAGCGTGCCGGCCAGCGCGAAGTACATGCCGGAGGCGCCGGGGCCGCCCGGGTTGTAGACGAGGGCGCCCTGCCGGGGGACCGCGCGCTTGCCGTCCTCGCCGGTGGCGGGGGTGCGGCTGACGGTCAGCCGGATCTGCTCGCCGTCGGGGCGGGCGTAGTCGAGCGGGACGGAGACGGTGCCGCAGCGCAGGCCGGCGGGGGAGTGCGGGACGGGCGGCACGTCCGCCGGGTCGCAGGCGCCGTAGTGGATTCCGCGCGCGCCGGCTCTGAGGGCGGCCACGACGGTGCCGCGCAGCTCGGCGACCCCGGAGAGGTCCTGCGCGGTACCCCCGGCCGGGGCGGTGGCCAGGGTGGTCAGCAGCAAGGAAGCGGCGGCCGAGCAGAGGGCGACGGCTTTCATCCAGCATCCCTTCGGTCCTGCGGTGAACACCAGGGATGTTTCGTTCCGCCGCCGGGGAAGGCAAGCACCGCCCGGCCGGTGTCGGCCGGCCGTGCCCCGATGCGCCCCCTACCCCCGGTGTGGCGCGTCGCGGTGGGCGAAGGCGGCACGCAGCTCCGGCTCGCCGATGGCGCGGATGCCGCGCAGCGCGACGGAGACGAGGAACGGCCTCTCCACGCCGTCGCGCTGCCGCAGCAGCGCGCCCAGGAGCCGCTGCCCGGCGGGGGAGGCCCAGGGCGAGTACGGGTGCACCTCGAACCGCGCGATGGCCAGGCAGCTCAGCGACAGTATGAACGGCAGGAGGAACCACAGGCCGACCATGAGCCGCGAGGTGTCGGCCTGCGCGGGCAGCAGCAGCGCGGCGACGGCGAGGACCGCCACGGCGAGTGCGGCGGCCCGCACCTGGCGTACCGCCGCGCCGATGGTGAGGCCCGCGGCGTCGGGGACGGCGAGGCCGGTCCGCACGAGGCGGTCGGCGAGGTGTCGTACGGCGTCGGTGCGGGCGGCGCGGGTGCGCACCGGCGCGATCCTCGACTGGCCCTCGGGACCGATCGCTCCTATGACGGACCGCTCGATGTCGTCCCTGCCGTGCGGGTCGACGACGGTGGCCCAGCCGGTGTGGGCGAGGAGCAGGCGCCGCTGGCGGGCCATGGAGACGAGGGTGACGTCGGCGACGCGGGTGGGTCCTCCGGACAGGAACGCCGCCTCGTACAGCGTCAGATCGCGTTCTGCGCCCACCGCTCCGCGGTCCGTGACCGTGTCCGTGGCCGCGGCACGGACCGCCGCCAGGCAGAGCCGGGTGCAGGCCGTACCGGCGAACACCCAGGCCGGGAGCAGGAGGAGGAGCCAGAGCATGAGGTGCTTTGTATGTCAGGGGTGCGGGTGGGCGCCAGGTTTTTTCACATACGGAGCGGACCTTTCCGGTTCGGTGTCCGTCGCCGGGCGCGGGAGCGTCGTGGCCGGTCACGGCCACGCGGCGGAGCCGTGTCCCGGCACCGCCCCTCACTTCACGGGGCGCCCTGGCCGCGGGCGGTCCTGCCCCCTCGGTCCGTGGCTCAGGCCCGCCGCGACAGCACCCTCCGCGCCGCCCGCGCCACCCGCCCCCTCGGTGCCGGTCCCGACCGGTCCAGCCACCACTCCCGCAGCTCCCGCCGCGGCACCCCGGCCCGCTTCCCCTCCAGCAGGAACCCCGCGAAGTCCAGCGCGTCCCACCGGTACCCCCCGCGCATCGGCCGCTCCCGCGCGTACTCCTCGAACGCCTCCCGGTACGACGCCCCCAGCATCACCGGCAGCTCCGGCGCCACCTTCGCCACCACATCGGCCCGCTTCGAGGCGAGCGCCCGCGCCTGAACCCCCATCCGCACCCGGTCGAACCCCTCGGGCAACGGGGTCCCGGCCACCAGCGAGGACAGGACGGCGGCCTGCGCGACCCCGAGCCGCTGCCGTGCCTCCCCGGCATCCGCGTCCCGCGCGTCCTGCGCGTCCTGAGTGACCTTCACGTCCTGTGCGTCCTGCGCGCGCACCGACGGACCGGGCCGCGCGGCCGCGTCCACCCGGCCCCCGCCCTCCACCACCTTCCTGATCTGCGCCAACTCCCGCTCAAGCTCGCCCGGTTCGGGGAAGTTCTCGTCGCGCTCCAGCAGAACCCCGGGCGGGGCCACCCGCGCGGCGAGGTCGGCCAGGATGCCGAGCACCGCGTCCGGCACGGGGTGCGCGTGGCTGTCGTGCCACACGCCGCCCCGCTCGACACCCCCCGCGACATGGACGTAGGCGATCGCCTCCAGCGGCAGCTCGCCCAGCGCCCGGACCGGCTCCTCCCCGCGGTTGACGTGGTTGGTGTGCAGGTTGGCCACGTCGACGAGAAGCCGTACGCCGGTCCGCTCGGCCAGCTCGTACAGGAACTGCCCCTCGGTCAGCTCCTCACCCGGCCAGGAGAACAACGCGGCGATGTTCTCCACGGCGAGCGGCACCGGCAGCGCGTCCTGAGCGATGCGCACGTTCTCGCACAGCACGTCCAGCGCGTCCCGGGTACGCGGCACGGGCAGCAGATGACCCGCCTCCAGCCGTGGCGAGGCGGTGAGCGCGCCGCCCGCCCGCACGAACGCGATGTGCTCGGTGACCAGCGGCGACCCGAGCGCCTCCACGCGCTCGGCGAGCGCCGCGAGCCGCCCGGCGTCGGGCCGCTCGGCGCCGCCGAGTCCGAGGGAGACCCCGTGCGGCACCACGGTCACCCCACGCTCCCGCAACCGCCGCAGCGGCTCGGGGAGATGGCCCGGACAGACGTTCTCCGCCACCACCTCCACCCACTCGATCCCGGGCATGCGCTCCACCGCGTCCGCGATCTCCGGCCGCCAGCCGATGCCCGTCCCCAGTCTCCGCATGACCGTCCCCCTCCGCGCCCCCCGGCGCCCGCGTCGTACATGACCCCGCCGGCCCGCCCCGAATCCCCTCCGGCCGCCTTCAGAGCAACATTTGAGGTTCGGCCCGGCGGAAGCGGATCTCCGACGAGCCGGCCGCGCCTGTCTCCTCGGGCCGGCCACCGGCATCGTGCGCGGTGGTCATTGAAGGGGGCAAGGAGCCCGGCGCCCGGACGGGCCGGCCGGCCCGCACGCCAGGCGTGACGACCCGCCGCCGCTCGGGAGCGGCCGCGCGTCCGCCCGCGGTACGGCGCGCGCAGCGGGACTCGGCCGTGACCGGCCCCGAGCGCGGCGGCCGGGGACCGCACCTGCGCGGCGCCCGCCCGGGAAGCACTCCGCGGTGCACGGCGTCGGGATCCGCCGCCACGGTCCCGCGGAGGTGTCCGTCGGCCGGGGCAGGGCCGTGCCCGGGGCCATGTAGGGTTACCCGGGGATGAACGACGCAACGGAGCGGCTGCGCTCGGCGATTGCCGCGAACCTGCGATACGCCCGGCACGCCCAGGAACTGAGTCTTCGCGACCTCGCCGACCGCGCGGGTGTCAGCAAGGCCCTGCTGTCGCAGCTGGAGCGGGGGGTCGCCAACCCCACCCTTGAGGTGCTCCTGGCGGTCGGCGCCGCCCTCGGCCTGGATCTCGCCGAGCTGATCCGGACCCCGCTCTACGAGCCGCAGGTGCTGCCGGCCCATGTGGTGGAGGCCGGTACCCGCACCCTGTTCTCCAGCCCGGACCGGCGTCGTGTGGAGTTCTACGAGGCCACCGTGGCCGCCCGGCACTCCCACGAGAGCGCCCCGCACGGCCGCGGGTCCGACGAGTTCACCTATGTGGTGTCCGGGCAGGTGACGCTGGAGGTCGGGCAGTGGTCGGTGCCGCTGCGGACGGGTGAGGCGGTGCGTTTCTCCGGCGAGGCCGAGCACCGGTACGTCGCAGGCGGGCGGCCGGTGCGGCTGGTCACCGTGCTGTCGATGCCTTCGGAGTGACAGCCGCCGGGCGGACACCGGACGCATGAGGGCCGCCCGGTGCCGGTGCCCCGTGCCTCAGTGGCCCACGCCCTCGCCGCGCAGCAGCAGCAGGCCCCGGTAGCTGGGCTTTCCGTACCAGGCCAGCCGGTCCAGGGTTGCCGCGGGCAGCGGGAGGTCGTGCGCGTCCAGGTAGGTCTCGCCCAGGTGCGCGTCGGTCCACGGATCGTTGGCGTAGAAGGTGTCCCCGTCCACGTCGTGCACCACGATCCAGTGCGGACAGCTCTCGTCGTGCATGCCGAACTGCTCGACCAGGACCAGCGCGAGGGCGCCGTCGGCGAGTGCCGCGCGCAGGGTGTCCAGGTCGAAGGTCTCGGTGCGTACGCTCAGGCCGCGCTCGGCGGCCTCCGCGCGGAAGCCCCGCTGGACGAAGGCGCGCAGATCCCGGTCCTCGTCGTCGCGGCACAGTTCCAGCAGGACGGGCCGTTCGGTGGACAACAGCACCTGGGGGACCGCGCCGCGGTCGGCCGCCGCCAGGGCGAGGCCCAGCGGGTCGCAGCCGCCGGCGGTGGTGGCCCGGCGCCACAGCCGCAGCTCCTCCTCCCGGGTGGGCTGCGCGAGCAGCCCGAGCGCGGACAGGCCCATCTGCAAGGCCACCGGCCCGCAGGTGAAGTCGGTGGTCTGCCGCATGTAGGGCACCGTCCGGCGAGGGGCTCCGCCGCGGTGGCGCACCTGGCCGAAGACGGTTCCGGGCTGGTGCGGTCCGGCCACCGGTCCGGCCCAGCGGGGGGTCGGCGCCTCCGCCCAGCCGGAGTCCAGCGAGCGCTGCCAGGCGTCGTCCCGGGCACGGAACTCGCGCTTGACCACGACGGCACCCTCGCGCCAGGCCCGCTGCTCCAGGGTCTCGACCAGCAGCCGCTCGGTGAGGGGTTCCGGCGCCCAGACGTCGACGATCTTCCGGTACGTGGTCAGCGGGCGGTGTACCTCGAAGGCGGCTCCCACCAGTTCGCCGTCGATCCTGGCGGTGGCCAGGGTGGCGACCTGGACACCGCCGCGCCGGCTCCAGCGCCGCAGCAGTTCCTCGGGCAGGGCGCCGAGCCCGTCGGCGACGTCGGCCACATCGCCGGTCACCGGTAGTACGTCGACGTGCACAGACACGGGTTCTTCCTCTTTCTCGCTCGGTATGCCAGGCGTGGCCCGGCTTCCGCCGCGGCTAACGGGCGGCGGGCCGACAGGCCAGCAGACGCCGGGTGTACGGATGGGTGGGGGCGGACAGCACGGTGTGCGCCGGGCCGCTCTCCACCACACGCCCCCGGTACATGACGTGCACCCGGTCCCCGACCTGCCGGGCCACGGCCAGGTCGTGGGTGATGAAGACCAGGGACAGCCCCAGTTCGCGGCGCAGCCTGGACAGCAGGTTGAGCACCCCGGCCTGCACCGAGACGTCCAGCGCGGACACCGACTCGTCGCAGATCAGGACCTTGGGGCGCGGGGCGAGTGCCCGTGCGATGGCCACCCGCTGCCGCTCCCCGCCGGACAGCGCGCGGGGCCGGCGGCGGGCGTGGTCGGCGGGCAGCCCGACGAGGGCGAGCAGTTCGGCCACATCCGAGGCCGGCCGCCCGGCGACGGCCAGTGCCTCACGCAGGCAGGCACCGATGGTGAGGCCGGGGTTGAGCGCGGAGTACGGATCCTGGAACACGATCTGTATCCGCTGAGGTCCGGCCGGGAGGCCGGGAATCTCGACGGTGCCCTCGTCGGGCCGCTCCAGGCCCACGATGCAGCGCGCCAGCGTGGTCTTGCCGGAGCCGGATTCGCCGACCACGGCGACCGCCTCGCCCTGGCGTACCGTCAGGTCGACCCCGTCCAGCGCCGGGTGCGGGGCGCCCCGGAAGCGCTTCGCGAGACCGCGGACGGTCAGTGCCGGGGCAGCCCCCTCCCGCGCACTGCCGTGCTCGGGTGCCTCGGCGACCGGCGGCCGCGGGTCGGCCTGCCCGATCCGCAGGCAGGCCGCCAGATGGCCGGGGCGCACCTCGACCGCCCGGGGCACGGTGGTGCGGCAGGCGTCGACGGTCAGGGCGCAGCGCGCCGCGAAGGAGCACTCGACGCCCACGGTGTGCGGCGGCGGCACCGATCCGGGGATGGCCGGCAGCGACGCCAGCCGCAGGTCCAGCGGCGGGTCGCAGGCGGCCAGCCGTGCCGTATAGGGGTGTGCGGGCCGCTCCAGGACCTCGCTGCCCGGACCTCTCTCCAGCACGCGCCCGGCGTACATCACCATGATCTGGTCGGCGCGGCTGCGGGCCACGGCGAGGTCATGGGTGATGAGGACGACGCCCATCCGCCGGACGCGCTGCAAGCGGGCGATCAGGTCCAGCACCTCGGCCTGGGTGCTCACGTCCAGGGCCGTGGTCGGCTCGTCGGCGATGAGCAGCTGGGGGTCGCCCGCAAGGGCGGCGGCGATGGCCACCCGCTGGCGCATCCCTCCGGAGAGTTCGAAGGGGTGGCGGCGGGCCACCTCGGCGGGCAGCCCGACCTCGGCCAGCAGTTCGGCCACCCGCTGGGCGCGGCGGTGCCGGTCGGTCACCGCCCAGCCGATCTGTGTTCCACAGCGGTGGAGCGGGGAGAGGGAGGTGAACGGATCCTGCGGCAGGGTGACGATCCGGGAGCCGCGGATCCGCCTCCACTGCGGCGCCGAGCCGTCGGGGTCCAGCGGTTCGCCGTCCAGTTCGATCTCGCCGGTGGCGTGCAGGCCGCGCGGCAGCAGGCCGCTGAGCGCCTTCACGGCGAGCGACTTCCCGGAGCCGGACTCGCCGACGACGCCCAGCGTGCCGCCGTGTTCCAGGCTGAGGTCCACATCGGTGACGATGGTGCCCTGCGGGCCGGTGACCCGCAGGCCGCGGACGCGCAGCAGCGGCGCGTTCATCGGACCGCCACCGTACGGTCCAGACGCTCGAAGACCCAGTCGCCGAGCAGGTTGACGGCGGTCGCGGTGAGGATGATGAGTACTCCCGGGACGATCGAGGCGAGCGGGTTGTCGCCGAGCAGGTCACGGCCGTCGGCCAGTTGTCTGCCCCAGTCCGGCGCGCCCGGGGGCGCACCGAGCCCGAGGTAGGACAGCGAGGACAGCGCGACCAGGGCGAAGGCCACGTTGAGCAGCACGTTGGCGACGACGGTGGGCACGATGTTGGGCAGGATGTGCCGGATCATGATCCGTCCGGGCCTGATGCCCAGCAGCCGCGCCGAGTCGATGTACGGGCGGGTGGTCTGCTCCAGTACGGCGGCTCTGACCAGGCGGACGTCCGAGGGCGAGAACAGCACCGTCAGAACGGCGACGGTGACCCAGTAGCCGCCACCCAGCAGCCCGGCCACCACCACGGCGAGCAGCACCGCGGGGAGCGCCAGCACCAGATCGGTGTAGCGGCCGACGAGCGCGTCCAGCACTCCGCCGTGGTAGCCGGCGATCATGCCGAGCCAGGCGCCGAGCAGCATGGAGCCGCAGGCCACCAGCACCGGGCCGACCAGCGCCGAACGTGCCCCGGCGACCGACAGTTGCAGGATGTCGCGCCCCAGCTGGTCCGTGCCGAGGAGATGGCCGTCCACCCCGGCGCCCACCACACCGGTGTAGAGGTCCTGGTCCAGTGCGTGCGGGGCGATCAGGGTGCCAGCCGCCGCGCACAGCGCGGCGGCCACCAGCAGCAGGGCCGAGAGGGCGGGGGCCAGCGGCCATCGGGTTCTTGTCGTCCTCACCATCCTCCTCACCGCGCCATCCGGTTGCGTATGCGCGGGTCGACCGTCAGATAGGCGAGGTCGGCCAGCAGCGCGGTCAGCGAGATCAACACGGCCACCACCACGGTCAGTGCCTGCACCACCGGGAAGTCCTTGAACAGGACCGACTGCTCCAGGAGCGCGCCCAGGCCGGGCAGCGCGAAGGTCACCTCGGCCAGCAGGGTGCCGCCGAACAGGTAGCCGACCATCAGCGCGAGGCTCGTGAGGACGGGGACGGCGGCGTTGCGCAGCACGATCCCCAGTACCCTGGCGCGTCCCAGGCCCCGGCTGCGGGCGAAGACCACGTAATCCTCGTCCAGCTCGCGGGCCACCGCCGCCCGGGTCAGCTTCACCACGAAGGCTCCGAGGCCCAGGGCGAGGGTGACCGCGGGCAGGACCAGGTGCCACAGGCTGTCGAGGAACCCGGAGCCGGTCCCGTAGACCGGGAACCAGCCCAGGCCCACCGCGAACACGTACAGCAGGATCAGGCCCACCGCGAACCCGGGGGCGCTGATCCCGACCACGGACCAGCCCACCAGCCCCCGGTCCAGCCATTCACCGCGGTGCAGCGCCGCGACCACCCCGGCGGGGACCGCGGCCAGCACCGACAGCAGGAAGGCGAGACCGGAGACCGCCGCCGTCAGACCCAGGCGCTCGCGCATCATCCGGCCGACCGGCGCACCGGTGCGGATGGAGGTGCCGAAGTCACCGGTGAGCGCGTGCGACAGCCAGTGCGTGTACTGCCACAGGAAGGGCTTGTCCAGGTGGTACTGCGCCCGGACCTGTTCGAGCGCCTGAGGTGTGGCGTTCCTCGTGCCCAGCAGGTTGCGGGCGATGTCCCCGGGCGCAAGGAACATCAACCCGTACACCAGCAGCGACAGTGCGAGCAGCAGCAGCACCGTCATGCCCAGGCGGCGGACGAGGAAGACGAGGATCTGCCGGGTCATTTCGCCGCGTACACCCGGCTCGGCCACTCACCCAGCAGGGTGTAGGAGGTGTAGTCCTTCAACCCCACCGCGTCGGTCAGCGCGACGGCGGACCGGCCCCACCACAGCGGCGCGTAGGCGACGTCTGCGGCCTGGGCGCTCTGCGCCTGGATGAGCAGCTCGGCGCGCTTCGCCGGGTCCGACTCGGTTCCGGCTTCGGTGAGCAGGGTGGTGACCCGGCGGTTGGCGTACCGGGCGGGGTTGTCCGCGCCGAGCAGCCAGGAGGCCAGCTCACCGGGGTCGCCGGTGGTGTTGAAGTACCACATGTAGCCGAGGCCCGGGTGGGTGCCGAGCCGGGAGAGCCACTGCTCGATGGGGAGTTCCTCGACGTGCAGGGTGATGCCGATCTTCTTCAGGTCGGCGGCCAGCGCCAGCGCGGCGGTGCCCAGCTGCGGGCCGGTGTCGGGGTAGGAGATGCTCGTGGTGAAGCCCTTGGGCACGGAAGACTCGGCCAGTTCCCGCCGGGCCTCGTCCAGGCTGTAGTCGTACTGCGGGACCGCCGCCAGCCGCCGGGTGGCCTCGGCGGAGCTCCACAGGCCACCGAACTGCTCGGGGGTGGACAGCGCGGTGGCGACTGCCCCGTGGCCGCGCAGGATGTCCCGGACGATCGCCTGCCGGTCGACGGCGTGGGCGATGGCCTTGCGCACGTGCGCGTCGTCGAACGGTTTGACGCTGGTGTTGAAGGTCAGTCCGACGTAGGAGCGGTCCGGGCTGTAGACGACCCGGGTGCGCGGGGCGCTCTCCCACTGGCGGAAGGCGGCCGGCGGTACGTTGAGCGCGAGGTCCGCCTTGCCGGCCTTCCAGGCCAGTAGCCGGGTGTTGTCGTCGGGGATGAAGTCGAACCGGATCCTGGCGGCCTTCGGGGCGGTGCCCCACCAGGTGTCCACCCGCTCCAACTCCACGTGCGAGTCGGGGGCGAAGTCGGTGACCTTGTACGGGCCGGAGCCCAGCGGCAGCGCGGAGGCCGTGCCGATCCTGCCCTCGGCCTTCTGCCAGGTGCTCTTGGGGAGGATCCACAGGGCGTCGGCGTTGGAGGGGAGCCAGACGAAGGACTCGTCGCCGCTCTTGCTGGTGAGGGTGATCTCGTGGTCGCCGGTCTGCTCGGCGGTGTCGAGGTCCGCCCAGTAGGCGGCGGTGCTCGGGGAGGCCGCGGTGTCCCGGGCCCGCTCGATGGAGTAGAGGATGTCCGCCACGGTGACCGGGCTGCCGTCCTGGAACCTCGCGTTTGACCGGATCGTGTAGACGTACCGCTTGGCGCCTGCCTTGCGGACCTTGGTCGCCAGGCCGGGCACGAGCTGCCCGGACGGATCGACGCCGAACAGGCCCTCCATGCAGATGCCGGCCACGATGTAGTTGAGGATGCCGGACTCCTGACCCGGATACAGGTTGGAGAGCGAGCCGGGCAGGGCCACTCGCAGGAGGGCGATCTGCTTGCCGGTGTCCGCGCCGGCGGTCGCGGCCGCGCCGGCGGACGCCTTCCCGGACGGCTGGGCCCCGCACGCCTCCAGGAGCGCCGAGGCCGACAGCACGCTCGCCCCGGCGAGAACGGTCTTGAGTAGGGTGCGCCGGCCGGAGGAAGCCGGTCCTGAGGTCGATGGCATGCTGAAGCACCTTCCAGACGTCTACTGGAATAGGCCGATTGGGATGCCTCAGTAAACACCTGGGTTCGTGACTCCGCTAGCGGCGACTTTCGCGGGGCGGCCCTCGGGTATCGGCCCCAGGGGCGGGTGCGCCCGAGGGCCGCGGTCACGTCGCGGGACCGTGATGCCCCTCAAGTTCGCTTCGGCTCGGGGAAGTTGCGGAACCCCGGATGCCCGGGCCGGCGGGGGTCGGCCGGGTCCCACGGGCAGCGGGACACACCGCCGTTACACAGAAGACAAGAAGATGTCGCACTGCGGCACGCGCCGACCGGCGGGGCCGGCCGGGCGGAGCGGCTCATCGGCCGCGCACCGTACCGGGAAGCCACCCCCATCCGGGAGCGGCGCAGATGGACGGCGGTCGCGGCCTCTTGCGCGCCCGCGTCGTCCGCGGCGCCCTCAGCGCCGCGGCGGTGATCACGGGTCCACCGGTGGACTGCCGGGCAGGACCTAGCTCAGCGGTCCGCTCCGGCGCAGCGCCGGATGATCCGCGACCACCGTGCACGAACCCGGCGCGATCTCCGTGAAACCCGCGTCGCGGACCAGCGGCAGGCCGCTGTGGGTGAGCCGGGTCCACTCCGCGGGGGTGGCGGTGCGGACGGAGAGGGGGTAGCCGGCGTCCCGCCAGGCGGTGCGGGACTCCTCGGGCAGGGCCCACCAGGCCAGTTGGGCGCCGTGCCCGGTCTGGGCCATGGCCTTGCCGGCCGACATCGCCAGCCCCGGGTTGAGCCACAGCACGGGCCCGGCGCGGTCGGCGTCGAGGGGCGGCTCGGGGTCGTCCAGGTCGGTGCCGGAGACCTGGAGCCTGGCCAGGTCCTTGGGCCAGCCGTCCAGGGGGATCGGCGGGAAGACCCGTACCTCCGCGGACTTGCCGGTCACCGTGATGCCGGGCAGCGTCCCGGCGCGCCGCCACTCCGCGCCCCGGGCCCGCCGGACCACCTTGCGGATCCGGGCGTCCTCCCAGTTCCGCACCGCCTCGGCCCACTCGCCGTCGCCGAGCGCCCGCTCGTCGCCGAGCAGTGTCAGGACCGCCCGCGCGGACGTCTCCAGCGCGTCGGTACGGGCGGGCGGCGCGTCGCGCTCGATACGGACGACGAGGGGCAGCACGAACTGGGGGGCCTCGTCGCGGGGGCTGTCGGCGGGGATCGGGGAATCACTCACGGCAGACCACCCTACGAAGCCGGCAGCCCGGCGATCAACGCGCGTCCCGCATCGCGGGGACCGGCCCCGCGCGGCCGGTGCGCTGCACAAGAATGGCCCCATGCACCGTGACCTGCGCCTGACCGCCGTGGGCCGTCGCTACGGCGTCCGCGGCCCCTGGGTGTTACGAGGCGTCGACCTCGCCATCGCCCCCGGCACCCTGACCCGTGTGGAGGGGGCGAACGGCACCGGCAAGTCGACCCTGCTGCGCCTGCTCGCCCGGCTCGACGCGCCCACCGAGGGCCGGATCACCGGCCGGCCCCGCACGGCGTACGTGCCGGAGCGGTTCCCGTCCGCGCTGCCCTTCACGGCCGCCGGCTACCTGACCCGGCTCGGCACCGTCCACGGCCTGTCCCGCGCGTCCGCCGCCCGCGCCGCCGGGACCTGGCTGGAGCGGTTCGGCGCGGCCGCGTACGCCGGCACGCCGATGGCCCGGCTGTCCAAGGGCGGCAGCCAGAAGATAGCCGTCGCGCAGGCGCTGCTCGCCGACCCCGAGCTGCTCGTCCTGGACGAGGCATGGACCGGGCTCGACGCGGACGCGCGCGACGAACTGGAACGCGCGGTCGCCGAGCGGACCGCCGCGGGCGGCGCCGTCGTCTTCGTGGACCACGACCCGCGACGGCTGGCGGGGGCGCCGGACGCGACGTACGCCGTGGTCGACGGCGGGCTCAAGCCCTGTACGGACGGCGGCGGTCCGGTCGTCGGGCCGCTCGCCGCCGTGGTCGTGCAAGGCGTCGGGCCGGTGCCGCCCGAGGCGGCGCGGCTCGTCACCGCCGCCGAGCAGACCGGCCCCGGACGCCACCGGCTGACCGTCCCCGCCGCCCGATCCGACGTCCTGCTGCGCACCCTGCTCGCGGCCGACCCGCCGTGGCATGTCGTCAGCGTCGTACCACCCCTCGACCCCGGGAGCCGGGCATGACCGCACTCCTGCGTTACCACGCCGAACTGCTGCTGCGCTCCCAGCGCTGGCTGGCGCCGGTGATCCTGTACGCCGCGTTCCTCGGGGTGGGGGTGCAGAGCGGTCAGCCGGTGCTGGACTCGCTCGGGTACACGGCCGCCGGGCTGCTGCCGGTCGCCGCCTGGCTCGTGCGGATCTGTGTCACCGGCGAACCGCCCGCCGCCCGCGCCGTCGTGGCCGCGCCGCACGGGCCCGGCCGGGCGCACCTGGCCTGTCTGCTGACGGCGCTCGTCGCGGCGGCTGTCCTCGGTACGGCGGCGACCCTCGTCGTCACCCTGATCAGCGCCCCGGCGAGCAACGGCGCCCGATTCCGGGTGCCGCGCCTGGACGCCGGCGCGGCCGGACTGTCCGCCGTGCTCACCTGCGCGCTGCTCGGCACGGCCGTCGGCGCGCTCACCCACTGGCCGCTGCTGCGCACCCCCGGCCGCGCGGTGCCCGCGATGCTGCTGGGCGCGCTGCTGGCGACGGTGCTCGTGGGCTCCCCGGCGCAGGCCGCGGTCAGCGGCCTGGTCACCGGTTCGCAGTCCGGCCGGGTGCCGGTTCCGCTGCTGCCGCTGGGCGGGGCGGCCCTGCTCGCCGCCGCGGCCTTCGCCGCGGCCTGCGCGCTCACCGCCCGCAGAACGCCCTGAGCGTCAGCGGTGGCCCCGGCTCTCGCCGATCAGCTGGGAGACCTTCACGAACGTGTAGCCGCGCTTGCGCAGTTCCGGTACGACGGTGCGCACGACCTGCTCGGTGGTGGGGGCGGCGCTGCGGGTGCAGTGCATGATGACCACCGAGCCGGGTTGCACCCCGTCCAGCACCTGCTTGGCCACCGCGTCGGCGTCCGTCGCGAACGCGTCCCCGCTCACCACGTCCCACTGGATCGCGGTCATCCCGAGCCCGCTGAGCGCGCGCAGCGACCGCTGGTCGTAACAGCCGCCGGGGAAGCGGAAGTACGGCAGCGCGTTGCGCAGGCCCGCCTTGCGGAACGCGGTGTACGCGCGCTCGACGTCCGAGCGCATATGGGCGGTGTCGACGGTCGGCAGCCCGTAGCAGCTCGGGGTGAACGCGTAGTGGCTGTAGGAGTGGTTGGCGACCTCGAACTGCGGGTCGCCCCCGAGGCTGCGCGCCTCGTCCGGGTACTGCTCGGCCCAGCGGCCGGTCATGAAGATGGTCGCGGGCACCTTCAGTGTGTGCAGGGCGCCGATCAGACCGGGGTTGTCGAAGTGCTCGCCGGCGGCGGCGCGTGGGCCCTCGTCGGCGGTCATGTCGGCGTCGAAGGTGAACGCCACGGTCTTGCCCCGATCGCGCGGGCCGTGCTCGAAGACCGGGGTGAGACCGCCGGGGCCCGGGGCGAGCACGGGCGGCCGGGTGGCGGAAAGGGAGGCGGAGGCGGGGGACCTGGCCGGGGCCGGACGGGTGCTGCGTGCGGGGTCCGTGGTCCCGCAGGCGGCGAGAGCCGCGCCCAGGGCGCAGACGGCGGTAATACGGCGTGCTAGTGGGATCACCGTACGAACGTAGGACTGATTGATGGTTTGTGTGGCGATATGTCCTATGGCGCGACGATACGGTCACCCGCGCGGCGGCCTGGCCGGGGGTACGGGCGTCACCCCGGCGTCCGCTCCACCGTCACTCGGCGTCCTGCTCGGCGTCGTCCGGTGCCGTGCTCGGGGCGCACTCGACGTCCCGTTGCTCCAACGGCCGGACCGCGGGTCCCTGGAGGACGCGGCCGTCGACGTCGAAGCGGGAGCCGTGGCAGGGGCACTCCCAGGCGCGTTCGGCGCGGTTGAAGGCGACCAGGCAGCCCAGATGGGTGCAGCGGGCCGACACGGCGTGCAGCGCGCCCGCGTCGTCGCGGTGTACGGCGAGCCGTTGCTCCCCGGCCTTGACCAGGGCGCCGTCGCCCGGTTCCAGGGCGTCGAGGTCGGCCGGCGGCTTCAGCCGGTCGCCGACGAAGTGCCGGGCCACCTCCGCCTGCGTCTTCAGCAGCGCGGACGCCTCGCGCACCACCGACTTCAGTCGCCGGGGGTCGTACAACTCCCGCCACGGGCTGTCCCGGCCGGTGATCAGCGCGGTCAGCAGCAGTCCGGCCATGATGCCGCCGCTGAGCCCCCAGCCGCCGAAGCCCGTGGCCACGTACGTGTGCCGGGCGGCCGGGTGCAGCGGGCCGACCAGCGGCACGGTGTCGGTGGCGTCGTTGTCCTGAGTGGCCCACGCGTGGTCGAGCCGCACCCCGGGGAAGTGCTGCTCGGCCCACGCGGCGAGCCTGTCGAATCCTGCGCCCGGATCGCCGGTGCCCGGCGTGAAGTGCTCCCCGGTGACGACGAGCAGCCGCCCGCCGTCGTACGGCGCGGTGCGCACCGAGCGGGTGTTCTCCTCGGGCGTGATGTACATGCCCTCGGGATCGGGGCCCTCGCCCAGCGGCCCGGCGACGACCAGTTCGCGGCGCGGATGCAGCCGGGCGAAGAGCAGCGCGCGGTCGAAGATCGGGTAATGGGTGGCCACGACGACGTCCCGGGCGGTGACGGTGCGGCCCGTCTCGGTCGTCAGCCGGCACGGTCCCGAGGTGCCGCCCTCGTCCAGGCCGACGACGCGCGTCCCCTCGTACACCCGGCCGCCGCGCGCGAGCAGGTCCTCGGTGAGCGCCCGCAGGTATTTCACCGGGTGGTACTGCGCCTGCCCGGTCACCCGCACCGCGCCGGCGACCGGGAACGGCAGCCCGGTCTCCGTGGTGAACGAGGCGTCCAGGCCCGCCTCCCGCGCGGCCCGCGCCTCCGCCTCCACCTCGGCCACGCGCTCCCGGTCGCGGACGTAGGTGTACGCGTCGCGGGTCTCCCACTCGCAGTCGATGCCCAACTCGGCCACCAGACGCGCCGCGTGCTCGATCGCCTCCGTCTGCGAACGGGCGTACAGCCGCGCCCCCTCGGGCCCGCGGGTGCGCCGCAGCCGGTCGTAGACCAGGGTGTGCTGGGCGGTCAGCTTGGCGGTGGTGTAGCCGGTGACCCCGGCCGCCACCCGGCCGGCCTCCAGCACCACCACCCCCAGCCCGGACCGGGCCAGCTCGTACGCGGTGCTCAGCCCCGCCATCCCGGCGCCGATGACGGCCACGTCGGCCTCGGTGTCCTCGGTCAGGGCGGGGTGGGCGGGACCCGGGGCGGTGCCCAGCCAGTACGACTCGGTGACCTTGCGCATGTCCGCCGGGTACCCCCGGCCGGGACCGGCTCACGTCTCCTTCAGCAGCCGCTCCCGGCACTCGGCCAGATCGAATCGGGACTCCGGGTAGCGCGGGTCCAGCTCGCGGAGGTGTTCCAGGAGGAGGCGGCCGACGGCCCAGTTCCGGTACCACTTGTGGTCGGCGGGGATCACGTACCAGGCCGGTTCGGCGCAGTGTTCGAGGGCCAGTTCGTACGCCTCCTGGTAGGCGGGCCACAGGGCGCGCTCGTCGATGTCCGAGGGGGCGAACTTCCAGCGCTTGTCGGGGCGGTCCAGGCGGCGCAGCAGCCGGCGGCGCTGCTCGTCGTAGGACAGGTGGAGGAAGCACTTGACGAGCGTCACGCCGTCCTCGGCGAGGGCGCGCTCGAAGTCGTTGATCTTGCCGTAGCGGCTGCCGATCACGTCGGGCGGGACCAGGTGCCGGACGCGGGCCACCAGCACGTCCTCGTAGTGCGAGCGGTCGAAGATGCCGATCTCGCCGGGCTCGGGGAGCGCCCGGCGCACCCGCCACAGGAAGTCGTGGCGCAGCTCCTCGCCGGTGGGTGCCTTGAAGGCGTGGATACGGCAGCCGGAGGGGTTGAGATGGCCGATCACATGCTTGACCGTGCCGCCCTTGCCGCTGGTGTCCATCCCCTGGAGCACCAGCAGCACCCGGCGCCGGTCGCCCGCGGTGCTCGCCGCCCACAGCCGCTCCTGGAGCCCGGCCAGCTCCTCGCCCATGCGCTCGGCGTCGGCGAGCGAGGTGTGCTTGTCGCCCGGGGCGGCGGGGGTGGCGGCCGGGTCGTGGGCCGACAGGTCGACGCTCTCGCCCGGTGGGAGGCGCAGCAGTCGCCGTAGATCCTTCTTCGCCACGGGCGTCCTTCCGGGTAGGCGTCCTTCGACGGAGCGTCGGCCGGTGCCGGAGTCGCCGGCCCGGTCCGCTCAGTGACCGTAGCGGCCCGTCAGCGTGCCCGTGGCGAGGGTGTGGCCGGACAGCGCGCGCCGGAGGTCGTCGGGGGAGGCGCCGGGGGAGAGGGGCGGTCGGCGGTCGGTGGCGTAGACCGTGAGGACGTAGCGGTGCGGGCGGTCGCCGCGTGGCGGGCAGGGGCCGTTGTAGCCGGTCCTGCCGAAGCTGTTGCGGCCCTCGGCGGCGCCCCGGGGACGCTCCCCGGCGGACAGGCGGCGGGTGCCCGCGTCGATGCCCCAGATCAGCCAGTGGGTGAACGGGGCGCCCGGGGCGTCGAGGTCGCGCACCGTCACGGCCAGGGAGTCCGTGCCCGCGGGGACCCCGGAGAGGGCGAGCGGCGGCGAGACGTCCTCGCCGTCGCAGGTGAAGCGGCGGGGGACGGTGCCGCCGTCGGGGTAGGCCGTGCTCGTCACGGTGATCCGGTGAGGGGCGGCGGGGGTGGTGGTCGTCATGGTGATGGGGGAGGCGGCGCCGGTCGTCCTGGCGGTGCCGCCCGCGCAGCCCGTGACGGTGGTCAGGAGGGCCGCCGCGATCGCCACACTCTTGTTCATGTCCGGCACGTTAGTCCGGGCGGGGGCCTCCGCCGGGGTTCGGCGCGAGGGTCTGGTGGCCGATCTCCAGGTCCGGGGCCGGTGCGCCGTTCACGTCCGGGCCCGGCGCGCGGTCGCCGTTCGAGGTGAACTCCCGAGGGGCGATCTCCGTGGGGCTCTGGTCCGGCTTCTGTCGCGGCTCCCGGTCCCGCTCCGGGCGCGCGTCGTCGGCCGGCGCGTCCCCCCGGTTGCCCCGCTCCAGGAAGTGCAGCAGTTCCACCGGGATCGGCAGGACCAGCGTGGAGTTCTTCTCGGCCGACACCGCCATCACGGTCTGGAGCAGCCGCAGTTGGAGCGCGGCCGGGGTGCCGGACATCTGCTGGGCGGCCTCGGCGAGCTTCTTGGAGGCCTGAAGCTCGGCGTCGGCGTTGATGATCCGGGCCCGGCGCTCCCGGTCGGCCTCGGCCTGGCGGGCCATGGACCGCTTCATCGTGTCGGGCAGCGAGACGTCCTTGATCTCGACCCGGTCGACCTGGATGCCCCAGCCCACGGCCGGACTGTCGATCATCAGCTCCAGGCCCTGGTTGAGCTTCTCGCGGTTGGAGAGCAGATCGTCCAGGTCGCTCTTGCCGATGATCGACCGCAGCGAGGTCTGCGCCATCTGTGAGACGGCGAACTTGTAGTCCTCCACCTTCACCAGCGCGCTCGTCGCGTCGACCACCCGGAAGTAGACGACCGCGTCCACCCGCACGGTGACGTTGTCACGGGTGATGCCCTCCTGGGCGGGGATCGGCAGCGTGACGATCTGCATGTTGACCTTGGCCAGCCGGTCCACGAAGGGAATGATCATTGTGAACCCCGGTGGCCGCACGTCGTCGGCCACCCGGCCGAGCCGGAACAGCACCCCGCGTTCGTACTGCTTGATCACGCGGGCCGCCATCCCCGTGTACACGAGGGCGACGCAGAACAGCGCGACGATCGCCCCCACCAGCTCCTGGACCATGACGACCTCCCCACAGAGGCCCGTTTCATCTGTCTATGCAACGATATGCCACTTTTGACCTAACCCGGAGGGGCACCTCGAAGGGGCGGCTCCGGCTCAGAGCGACTCGAAGGTGTCGGTGTCGGCCCGGTGGGCCCGCACCGCGCCGGTGTGCACCTCGTAGTACCAGCCGTGCAGCCCGAGGCGGCCCTCCGTGAGTCCCCGCTCCACGCACGGATACGAGCGCAGCCGCAGCAACTGGGTCAGCACATGGCTCTGCACGCCCTCGGCGACCTCCGGGTCCTCGGGCGCGCCGGAGGGGCGCGGCGCGGCATGCGCCAGCCAGTCGCGCACGGCCGGTACGGCGGTCAGGTCGTCGCCGCGCACCAGGGCGCCGACGGCGCCGCAGTGCGAGTGGCCGCAGACCACGATGTCGCGGACGCCGAGCACCTCCACCGCGTACTCGATGGTGGCCGCCTCGCTGGTGGGGTGGGTGGAGGTGTGCGGCGGCACGATGTTGCCCGCCGTGCGCAGCTCGAAGAGCTCGCCGGGGCCGGCGCCGGTGATCAGGGCCGGGACGACCCGGGAGTCGGAACAGGTGATGAACAGGACCTGCGGAGACTGGCCGTCGGCGAGCCGGGCGAACTCCTCAGGGCGGTGTCCGAAGTTGCGGGCGTTGTCGATGAGGGGCTGCATAGGGGTTCACGCCTCTCGTGCGAGCCAACCATTGGTCAACGGAAGGTCAAGAAAGACGTTAGCGTGGCAAAGCCCGCCATGGGAGGTGATTCACCCGTTGGGGGGATAGGGCAAGCCCGGTCGGAGGCACTGCCGGGGGCCCGGGGCGGGGCCCCGCGGTCAGGAGCCGACGAGCCCCTTCGCGTCCCGGGCGAGCGCGGTGAGGCGGGATATCGCACGGAAGTACTTCTTGCGGTAGCCGCCCTTCAGCATCTCCTCGCTGAACAGCTTGTCGAACGGCAGTCCGGACGCCAGGACCGGGACCTCGCGGTCGTAGAGCCGGTCGGCGAGCACCACCAGGCGCAGCGCCGTCGACTGGTCCGGCACCGGGCGCACATCGGTGAGGCAGACCGCGGTCAGGCCGTCGGTCAGCGCGCCGTACCGGCTCGGGTGCACCTTGGCCAGGTGCTCCAGCAGATGCGGGAAGTCGTCCAGGGAGGCGCCCTCGGTGGCGTACGCCGCCTTGGCCACCTGCTCGTCGGTGAAGGGCGCCGGGGCCTCGGGCAGGCCCCGGTGGCGGTAGTCCTCGCCGTCGATGCGCAGGGCGCGGAAGTGGGCGGACAGGCCCTGGATCTCGCGCAGGAAGTCGGCGGCCGCGAACCGGCCCTCGCCCAGCTTGCCGGGCAGCGTGTTGGAGGTGGCGGCGAGCGCCACACCGGCCTCGACCAGTTTGCCGAGCAGTGTCGAGACCAGCACCGTGTCGCCCGGGTCGTCCAGCTCGAACTCGTCGATGCACAGCAGCCGGTGCTCGGACAGGGTCTGCACGGTCTGCTGGAAGCCGAGGGCGCCGACCAGGTTGGTCAGCTCCACGAAGGTGCCGAACGCCTTGCGGGAGGGCTCGGCGGGGGTGGCGTGCCACAGGGAGGCGAGCAGGTGGGTCTTGCCGACGCCGTAGCCGCCGTCGAGGTAGACGCCGCGGGGGCCCGCCGGGGTCTTGGGCGCCTTCGCGCGGCCGAAGCCGAGGAAGCCGCGCCGGCCCGCGCCGGAGGCGTGCGCCCCGCCGAGCCCGGCGGCGAAGCCCTCCAGGACCGTGACGGCCTCGCTCTGGCTGGGCTGGTTCGGGTCCGGTATGTAGGTCGAGAAGCGCACCGAGTCGAAGCGCGGCGGCGGCACCATCTCGGCGACCAGCCGGTCCGCGGGGACGTGCGGCTCGCGCTCGCAGAGGGAGAGGGGGCCCGCTTCGGTCAGGGCGCTGGATCCGGGGGCGGTGGTGGAGGACGACACGGTTACCCATGCTAAGCGCCGTGTCACACTGCACGACATGCGACGCCTGTTCCCTGTGACCTACGAAACACCAGCCCAGGCCTCCGGCGGGGGCGGGGACGCCGCCGTGACCGCGGGCCGCGACGAGGGCTTCGCGCGGCCGGCCGCCGAGCGCGACGGGGGCCTCGCCCGGTTGACCGCCGACCACGAGTGGAGCCTCGCGGAGCTGGCCGCCGCCTACGCCTACCCGGCACGGGGGCCCTGGCTGCGCGGCAACATGGTGTCCTCCCTCGACGGTGCCGCCCAGCACGACGGCCACTCCCAGCCCATCTCCAGCGCCACCGACATGCGGATCTTCGGCACGCTGCGGGCGCTCGCGGATGTCGTGGTCGTCGGCGCAGAAACGGTACGGCAGGAGGGGTACCGCCCCGCTCGCGCGCGGGCGGAGTTCGCCGCGGCGCGCAAGGCGGCCGGCCAGGGCCCTGCCCCGGCGATCGCGGTCGTCACCGCGAGCCTCGACCTGGACTTCTCGCTCCCGCTGTTCACCTCGCCCCTCGTGCCCACCCTGGTCCTGACCGGGGCCGCGGCCGCGCCCGAGCGGGTCGCCGCGGCCGAGCGGGCCGGCGCCCGGGTGGTCGTCGCCGGGGAGGGCATGGGCGTCGAACCCGAGCGTGCGGTGCGGGCTCTCGCGGGGCTCGGGCACACCCGGCTGCTCACCGAGGGCGGGCCCCGGCTGCTCGGCCAGCTGATCGCCGCCGAGGTGCTGGACGAGCTGTGCCTGACCCTGTCGCCGACGCTCACCGCGGGGGACGCGCAGCGCATCGCCGGGGGGCCGTCGGTGGCCGTGCCGCGCCGGTTCGAACTCGTGTCCCTCCTGGAGGAGGACGGTTTTCTGTTCGGTCGTTACCGTCGGCCCTGAAAATGGCGGAATGTACCGTTCCGGTCGCCTTTCGGCGGGCACACTTGAACCCGCAGTACCCGTGCAGGCACGGGGAAGGATGGTTTCCGCAGGGGCCTGGCCGTGGCCCCCGGAGGAGAAGAGGCGTTTGGTGTTCACAAGCGTTCTGATGATCGAGAAGGCGCTGACGTCCGCGGACGTCGAGTTCGTCACCACGTTGCACGGCGACGAGCCGGTCGCCTTCCATGTGCTTCTCCAGCCGCGCGGCGACCAGGCGGACCGCCTGCTGCGGGCCATCGACGACATCGCGCTCGGCGAGCTGGACGAGGCGGTGCGCGAGCGCGAGACGCCGGAGGGCGAGGACGCGCGGAGCGTCGGCCGGCAGGCCCTGGACGTTTCCCTGACCGCCCTGCGGGCGTCGGGCAGCGTGGCGGACGGGCGGCTGGTGGAGGACCATCCGCTGGACGCGCTGAAGGCGATGGTGGCGGAGGTGGGGGCGGACGAGGTGATCGTGCTCACCGATCCGCACTACGTGGAGGAGTTCTTCCACCGGGACTGGGCCTCGCGGGCGCGGCACAAGGTGGGAGTGCCGGTGCTGAAGCTGTTCTCCCACAGCAAGGCGTAGGGGCTTCACCGAGGGCGGGGGCCGAGCGCATAGGCTAGGGCCTGCTCAAGCTCGTACCGTCTCTGGGGAGAAACGCATGGCACCCGGCCTTCCTGCCGCCATGGACCGACCGCACTTCATCGGCATCGGCGGCGCCGGGATGTCGGGGATCGCGAAGATCCTCGCCCAGCGCGGGGCGAAGGTGGCCGGCAGCGACGCCAAGGACTCGGCGACCGCGCAGGCGCTGCGGGCGCTCGGGGTCACCGTGCACCTCGGGCACGCCGCCGAGCACCTCGCAGACGACGCCAGCTGCGTCGTCGTGTCGTCGGCGATCCGCCAGGACAACCCGGAGCTGGCCCGCGCCGCCGAGCTGGGCGTCCCGGTCGTGCACCGCTCGGACGCGCTGGCCGCGCTGATGACGGGGCTGCGCCCGATCGCCGTGGCCGGTACGCACGGCAAGACCACCACCACCTCGATGCTGGCGGTCTCGCTCGGCGAGCTGGGCCTGAAGCCGTCGTACGCCATCGGCGGCGACCTGGACGCGCCCGGCTCCAACGCGCTGCACGGCGAGGGCGACATCTTCGTCGCCGAGGCGGACGAATCGGACCGCAGCTTCCACACGTACGCGCCCGAGGTCGCCATCATCCTCAACGTCGAGCTGGACCACCACGCCAACTACGCCTCGATGGACGAGATCTACGAGTCCTTCGAGACCTTCGCCGGGAAGATCGTGCCCGGCGGCACCCTGGTGATCTCCGCCGACCACGAGGGCGCGCGCGAGCTGACCCGACGCCTCGCCCAGTCCGTGAGGACGGTGACGTACGGCGAGGCCGCGGACGCCGACGTCCGAGTGCTCGCCATCGTGCCGCAGGGGCTGAAGAGCCTGGTCACCGCGGTGATCGACGGCGAGGAGCTGACCTTCACGGTCTCCGTGCCCGGCCGCCACTACGCCCTGAACGCCGTCGCCGCGCTCGCCGCCGGCGCCGCGCTCGGCATCCCGGCCACCGAGCTGGCGCCCGCGCTCGCCGCGTACACCGGGGTCAAGCGGCGCCTCCAGCTCAAGGGTGAGGCCGCCGGGGTGCAGGTGATCGACTCCTACGCCCACCACCCCACCGAGATGACCGCCGACCTGGAGGCCATGCGGGCCGCCGCCGGCGACGCCCGGATCCTGGTCGTCTTCCAGCCGCACCTGTTCTCCCGCACCCAGGAGCTGGGCAAGGAGATGGGCCAGGCCCTCGCGCTCGCCGATGCCTCGGTGGTCCTGGACATCTACCCGGCTCGCGAGGACCCGATCCCGGGCGTGACCAGCGAGCTGATCATCGAGGCCGCGCGCGCCGCGGGCGCCGACGTCACCGCGGTGCACGACAAGGCGGAGATCCCGGCCGTGATCGCGGGAATGGCGAGGCCGGGTGATCTCGTTCTCACCATGGGCGCGGGCGACGTGACCGACCTGGGCCCGCTGATCCTGGACCGCCTGTCGCAGCAGTAAGGGGCTGAGACCCATGTCGTACGACATCGAGAAGCCGGACGAGCAGTGGCGCGCGGAGCTGAGCCCGAAGGAGTACGCGGTGCTCCGCCAGGCCGGGACCGAGCCCGCGTTCACCGGTGAGTACACGGACACCACGACCAAGGGCGTCTACTCCTGCCGCGCCTGCGGGGCCGAGCTGTTCACCTCGGCCACCAAGTTCGCCTCCCACTGCGGCTGGCCGTCCTTCTACGACCCGAAGGACACCGACGCCGTGGAGCTGATCGAGGACCGCTCCCACGGAATGGTCCGCACCGAGGTGCGCTGCGCCCGCTGCGGCTCGCACCTCGGCCATGTCTTCGAGGGCGAGGGGTATCCGACCCCGACCGACCAGCGGTACTGCATCAACTCGATCTCGCTGCGACTGGAGCCGGACGAGGGCTGACCACCGCACTTCCGCAGGCGGGAGAGCCTGGCCAAGGACGAGTTGTTCGCTGCGCTGGGGCAACTGATCGGCGAGGACCGGTAGTCGCGGCGCCGCCTGGAACTGGCGGCGCCGCGAGCGTGCGCGGGGACCTCGCCGCCGTCCGGACCCGCATCCGCGATCGGCGCGCCGAGCGGCTCCGGCCGGGCCGCCGACGCGATCACCCTGGCCCGGGAGGCGATGCGGCTGCCGGCCGAGGCGGTGGAGAGCGTCGTCGACTCGGACGGATGGCTCGGGCGGATCGGGGCGGGCCTCGCCGACGCCCGCTCGAAGCGTGCCGTGCGGCACGCCCCGACCCGAAGAACTCGCGCGCCGGCTGGTCGGTCATGCGCTCGGCGACGTCGGCGACGGCCTGACCGACATCGATCCGCTCGATGACGCCGAGACGGAGGCGAACGGTTACCGACCCCGACCTGGTCCTCGTCTAGCCCGTCGCGCTCGCCGGCGGTTGACACGCCCGGCAACTGCCGCCGGAACACCGGGGGGTTCGCCGTCTAGACTCTCGCGGCAACGGCCCGCGTGTCGTGGACCGGCGGGCCGTGGGCGGGCGGACAGCTGTCAAACCCGGGGGTGTTCGGCGTTTTGATACGGATAGATGCAGTCACGAAGCGGTACGACGACGGCACGGTCGCGGTCGACCGGCTGTCGCTGGACATACCGGACCGCGCGATCACCGTCCTCGTCGGGCCCTCCGGCTGCGGCAAGACGACGACCCTGCGGATGATCAACCGGATGGTGGAGCCCACTGAGGGCGGCATCCTCCTGGACGGCGTGGACATCCGGCGGCAGCCGGTCAACTCCCTGCGGCGGTCGATGGGTTACGTCATCCAGAACGCCGGTCTGTTCCAGCACCGCACCGTCCTCGACAACATCGCCACCGTGCCCCGGCTGCTCGGCTGGAGCAAGCAGAAGGCGCGCGGCCGGGCCGCGGAGCTGATGGAGCGGGTCGGCCTCGACGCCTCGCTCGCGCGGCGCTATCCGTACCAGCTCTCCGGCGGCCAGCAGCAGCGGGTCGGCGTGGCCCGCGCGCTCGCCGCCGATCCGCCGGTGCTCCTCATGGACGAGCCGTTCTCCGCCGTCGACCCCATGGTCCGCAAGGGGCTTCAGGACGAACTACTCCGTATCCAGGACGAGTTGGGCAAGACCATCGTCTTCGTCACGCACGACATCGACGAGGCGATCAAACTGGGCACCATGGTCGCCGTGCTGCGCGAGGGCGGCCGGCTGGCCCAGTTCGCCCCGCCCGCCGAACTGCTCAGCGCGCCCGCCGACGCGTTCGTGGAGGACTTCCTCGGCGCGGACCGCGGTATCCGCAGGCTGTCCTTCTTCCCGTCCGCCGGGCTGCCGTTGGAGACCGCGCCGCTCGTCCCGCTGGACGCGGACGCCGAGCGGCTCGCCGCCGGAGCCGACGCTCCCTACCTCCTGGTCACCGACGCCGACGGGAGACCGCTGGGCTGGGCCGAGCCCGGCCGCCCCCTGGAGCGAAACCAACTCCTCGATTACGGGCGGCCGTTCAGGCCCGGCACCGACTCGCTGCGCTCCGCCCTCGACGGGGCCGTGCTGTCGCCGACCGGGTGGGCGGTCGCGGTGGACGGCGAGGGGCGCGCGATGGGTGTCGTATCGCAGCAGGTCATCGGGGAGGCGATCCGCGCCGCCCACGGCCGGGCGGGCGCCGATGCGAAGGCCGTCCGATGAACGGCTTCTTCGATCTGCCGAGCGACCTCCAGTACAGCTATGCCGGCCTCGTCGGCCTGCATCTGCGCGAGGCGCTGATCCCGGTGCTGGCCGGGCTGGTCATCGCGCTGCCGCTCGCCCAGCTGTGCGTCCGGTTCCGCTGGGTCTACCCGCCCGTGCTCGGTCTCACCACCGTGCTCTACTCCGTCCCCTCGCTCGCCTTCTTCGTCGTCCTCATCGACTACTTCGGGCAGAGCGAGACCACGGTGATGGTCCCTCTCGGGGTCTACAGCCTGGTGGTGCTGGTCCCCGGCATCGTGGACGGCGTCCGCTCGGTGCCGCGGGAGACGCTGGCCGCCGCCGAGGCGATGGGCTTCGGCCCGCTGCGCCGCTATCTCCAGGTCCAACTCCCCATCGCCGCCCCGGCGATCATCGCCGGCCTCAGGGTGGCGGTCATCTCCAGCCTGTCCCTGGTCAGCGTCGGCATGCTCATCGGCAACCAGGGCGCGCTGGGCAACATGCTCTACGACGCCAACACCTACCACCTGCCCCTCCTCGCCGTTAACTCCGTACTGACCACGGCGGTGCTGGGCATCCTCGCCGACGCCCTGCTGGTCCTCGTCCGCCGCCTGCTGATCCCCTGGATGCCGCGGAAGGGCGCCGCCCGGTGAACGCACTGAACCTCGCGCGCGCCTTCTTCGGCGACGGCGCCCACTGGCACGGCTACGACGGCATACCGGCCCGGCTCGCCGAGCACGTCACCTACTCGCTGGTGGCGCTGCTGCTCGCCGCCGTGATCGGGCTGCCCGTCGGCCTGGTCACCGGGCACTACGGCCGGGGCGGCAACGCGCTCGCGCTGATCGCCACCGCGGGGCGGGCGCTGCCCAGCTTCGGGCTGCTGGTGCTGATGGTCCTCTGGATCGGGCTGGGGCTGGTGCCGGTGATGATCCCGCTGGTGGTGCTCGCCGTACCGCCGATCCTGGTCACCACCTACGAGGCGGTGCGCACCCTCGACCCCTCCCCGGTGGACGCCGCCCGGGGCATGGGGATGTCCGAGGCCCGGGTGCTGTTCCGGGTCGAGGTGCCGGTCGCGCTCCCGCTGATCCTCTCCGGGCTGCGCACGGCGGCCGTCCAGATCATCTCCACCGCCACCATCGCCGCGTACGTCGGGCTCGGCGGCCTCGGCCGGTACATCATCGACGGCCTCTACCAGCGCGACTACGAGAAGGTCGTGGGCGGTGCCGCCCTCGTCGCCTCGCTCGCCCTGGCGACGCTCGCGCTGTTCTGGGCGGCCTCCCGCCTCACGGTGTCGCGGGGGGTGCGCGCACCCGATTGACCGTCAACTGGACTGAATCACAAAGAGTTTGACGTCCCGACGGGCCGCGCCGCCTTCATCAAGAATGCGTTACAAGAGCGAGACGCGTGGTTGACGGGGCGTCAAGCGCCTGGATTGGATCAGGTGGTGACTTCAACCACCCATATCAGCAGGTCCATACGGAGGAACCGGGGCGCGGCGGCCGCTGTCGCGCTCGCGATGGCGACGGCCCTGCTGGCGGGCTGCTCCTCCAAGTCCGACGGCGTGGTCGTCGGTTCCAACAACTTCCCCGAGAGCAACCTGCTCGCCGACATCTACGGCGAGGCACTCAAGGCCAAGGGGATCGACGTCACGTACAAGCCGAACATCGGCAGCCGCGAGACCACGTACGGTCTGCTGAAGAACGGCTCCCTCGCCGTCCTGCCCGAGTACAACGGCGCGCTGCTGGCCTACCTCGACCCCAAGGCGACCCCGAAGACCGCCGAGGAGACCACGGCGGCCATCAAGGCCAGGCTCGACCCCAAGCTGACCCTGCTGGACGCCTCGTCGGCGCAGGACAAGGACTCCCTGGCGGTCAACGCCGCGACCGCACGGAAGTACCACCTCACCACGCGGTCCAGCGCCGCCGACCTGAAGCCCGTCGCCAAGGACCTGGTGATCGGGGGATCGCCGGAGTTCCAGACCCGGCAGCAGGGCCTGGTGGGCCTCAAGTCCGTCTACGGCCTCGACTTCAAGTCCTTCAAGGCGCTGGACGCGGGCGGCACGCTCACCCAGACGGCGCTGAAGAAGGACGACGTCCAGGTCGCCGACATCTTCAGCACCGATCCCACCATCGCCAAGGAGAAGTTCGTCGTCCTCCAGGACCCCGAGAACCTCTTCGGCTTCGAGAACGTCCAGCCCGTCGTCTCCAGGACCGCCCTGCCCAAGAAGGGCGTCGCCGCGCTCAACGCCGTGTCCGCCAAACTCGACACCGCGACCCTGCTGGACCTGGACGCCCAGGTCCAGCTCCGGCACAAGGACCCGCTGGACGTGGCGAAGGCGTGGCTGAAGTCGGCGGGGCTCGGCTGAGGCCCGCGGTACGCGAGGCGCGGGGGCGCGGCCGGGGACTCCCGGCTGCGCCCCGCCCGGGTCACCCCGCTCAGAGGTCGAACTCGTGCGGCGGCAGCTCCAGCGTGTAGCACGCCTCGCGGACGACGGCCTGTTCGGTCTTGTCGAAGTCGCCGTCGGCGCCGCCGATGACGATGCCGATCTGGACCACGGCGCGGGCCTCGGCGGGCTTCTTCTTGGCCTTGGCGATTTCCTGGAGGACGCTCACCTTGCCGAAGGCGAAGTCGGTGGTGAGCTTGTTCAGGTTGTCCTCGAAGCGGCGGCGCAGGTCGTCCGCGGGGAAGTTCTGCAGCACCTCGTTCGTGGCGATGAGCTGGGCCACGCGCTGGCGCTCGGAGGGGTCGACGGTGCCGTCGGCGGCGGCGACGAGGGCGCACATGGCCATGCTCGCGTCCCGGAAGGCACCGCTCTTCAGGTCGTTCTTCTTCGCCACCAACTGGGTCTGCATCTGCGATGCGGACTCCTTGAGGCGGTCCCACAGGGCCATGCTCGCTCCTCGTGTCCACGGCCGGTGCCCCACGGCACCCACCGGCAACTTCTACAACACAGTAGAAACTGGCGGTGGGGCCGGAAAGTTCCGGGACGTCATGCCGCGGTCGTCTCGGCCTCCTTGGCGAGGGCCCGAGCCTGGCGGCGCTTGCGACGGCTCCTGCGCGGCTCCTGGTCCGGCAGCCAGCCGAAGGCGAGGCAGCTGCCGACGACGCCGAGCAGCAGGCCGATGAAGAAGCCGCCCAGGTTGGAGGTGACCCAGGTGCCCAGCGACAGCAGCACTCCGGTGATGGAGTAGAAGAGCCGCTGGGCGGGGTTGAAGAGGATCAGCAGGCCCAGCAGTGCCATCAGGGCCGGCAGCAGGTAGCCGGCGAGCCCCTGCATGCCGATGTGCATCACGACCTTCAGCGACGCCTTCTCGGACAGCAGGATCTCGGCCCCGCCCAGGGCGAGCAGCAGCCCGCCCCAGAACGGCCGGCGGGACCGCCAGGCCCGGAAGGCGCGCCTGGGTCCCCGTCGTGGACTCTCCGTCACGACGCTCAGCAACCCGAGTCGCTGAAGCGCAGCTTGAGGCCAGGCAGCTTGAACACCCCTGCCGTGGTCGCGTAGTTGGTCTGCCGCAGGTTGTCGATGTGCACACGGTCGGCCTGCTGGCTGAAGACGCCCTTCGGGCCCTTGGCGTTGGCCTCGGTGAGCGTGCTCGCGTCGTTGCCGAGCTCGATGTGGTGGAACAGCGCGTCACCCGACATCTCGGTGGAGTCGGTGGTCAGATCGGACGCCTTGACCTTGGCGGCGCCGTTGCCGGCGGTGATCAGCAGGTTGGTGCCGCCGAGGTCGACGCTCTGGCACAGCTTGGTGAGCGTGGCCTCCTTGATCGCCGAGGTGACGACGAGCACCTGGCCGCCGGTGTCACCGGCGTTGGGGCTGCCGTCGGCCATGTTGTCCAGGCCGCCGAACTGCTCGAAGCCGGTGCCGTCCAGCTGGCTCGCGGCGACCGTGAACGGCATGCCGGAGATCGCGAACTGCACGCCCAGCGCGCCCTGCGCGGTGAGAACCGCGAGGCCGGCGGCGACGAGGGTGGCCGGCACCGCCATCACGGCGGCGCGGCGGGCCCGGACGCGGCCCCGTCTCTCGGCCGCGGTGGTGCCTGTGCTGCTCAGTGCTTCGGACGGCGAACCGCCCGGGTTCTCGGGGGTGTTGTCGGTGGACGGGACGTCCGGGGACGAGGCCATGTCTGCTCCCATGGGCATGGATCAATGCGGGTTGGGCTTCAGTGGCGCGATGTCCTGGCGCGGACAGCGGCCGCCGCGGACGCCTCCTCGCACTCCCGGCGGGTGCAAGGGCTTTCTCGTTACGCGGCGGTAGCCTTTCGAGGAAGTTACCGCCGGTTACTTTTTGGGGTCAAGGGAGATGTGAAAAAAGAGTGTCGACGGTGCGTGCGGGTCGTTCGGGATCTCAACTCCCTCTGCTCATGCAGAAGTTGAACAGTCCAATGACTTGACGCCGATGGTTGACGGGGCTACAAATTCCCCAGATTCCACGGATCCGTGGCGCCGGATCCCCAGAGCGGCAGCGGCCGTGTCCCGCAAGGGCACCGGCCGCGTTCCCGGCCCTCACGCGGCAACCGCTCCATCGCACGGCCGATCGTCTCGAACGCGGGTCGCCGCCACGCCGGCCCTTTCGAGCGGTGGCCGTTTCGCACGGTGATCCCCCCGCACTTCGCGCGAGCACGGCACGGACGGCTCCCCCACGGGTCCGTACCGGCACCCCCCTGTTCGTCCGGCCCGGCCGATTCCCCCCGGGTACCGGCCGGTGTCCGGCCCGCCGCCGTCGCCGGTCCGTCGCGTACGGAGAAGGCGTGACGGACCGCGTCGGCGGCGACACCGCACCACCGGCACCACCGGCACCGCCACGCACCACCAGCACCACCAGTACCGCTCGCACCACCCCCGCACCGCTGCGCACCGCCCACGTCCTGATCTCCCCCACTCATCAGAGAGGCACCCGCATGCGTACGCGAACCCTCATCGCCCTCGCCGGCGCCGCCACGGCCACCACGCTCGCCCTCGTGTCGGCCGGACCCGCCTCCGCGGCCGGCTCCGTCCTCACCACGGGCAGCGCCGGCGGTACCGCCGTCGCGGTCGGCGACACGTTCACCGCGCCCCTGGCGAGCGGCACCTCCGCCACCTTCTACTCCAGCTCGACCGGCACCAGCGGCGTGAAGTGCGGCACCTCCCAGTTCACCGCCAAGGTCACCGCCAACCCCACCGCGCCCGGCACCGCCACCGAGTCCGTCACCGCGCAGACCTTCAGCGGCTGCACCAGCAACGTCACCGGCGTCCTCGGCGTCAACAGCGTGACCATCGACAACCTGCCCTACACGGCATCGGTCAGCTCCGGCGGCGGCCTCACCGTCGCACCCCCGAGCGGCTCCGTCATCCAGTCCACGGTCAAGCTGAGCACCCTGCTGGGCAGCGTCACCTGCGTCTACCAGGGCCCGAGCCTGTCCGGGACGGCGAGCAACGCCGACAACAGCATCACCTTCACCAACCAGCAGTTCACCAAGACCTCCGGGTCCTCGCTCTGCTTCTCCACCGCCTACTTCAGCGCCAAGTACGCGCCGGTGACGGACGGCGGAGCCTCGGTCTACGTCAACTGACCCCCCAAGGCGGCCCCTTCGGGTCGTCGTGAGCACAGCGCCCAGGCGGCGTCGTCCCGGTGCACCCCGGCACCGCGGCGGCGCCGCCCTGCTGTGTGCCGTCGGCCGCGTCGCGGCCGTACTCCCTTACAGGACAGACCAGTTGACCTGTTTCGGACCTCCGGTGAGATCCCGTTGAGGAGCCGGCGGTCCGCCTCGTATCGTGGCGATCATGGGTGCGGCACCGGGTGTCGAGTGTCCGTTCGATGCCAGGGTGCCGGTGCGGGTGGCACGTGTCCCGCAAACGGGTAGCAATCCGGACTCCCGTTGTCATTCGGTGAGTTATCGTATGCAAGGGGTTAAAAACAAACCGCATGTCCCGTTCGTTCGTCTCGCGAGGAGGGGTCCCAGGATGGCGAGGCAGTTACGCGCCGAACAGACCCGGGCCACGATCATCACGGCCGCCGCCGATCTGTTCGACCAGCACGGCTACGAGTCCACGAGTCTCAGCGACATCGTCGCACACGCGAAGGTCACCAAGGGCGCTCTCTACTTCCACTTCGCCGCCAAGGAGGACCTGGCGCACGCGATCCTGGAGCTGGAGGCCCGCGCGGCCCGCCGTCTGGTGGCCGATGTCGAGGGCCGCGGCTTCTCCTCTCTGGAGGGCCTGATGCGCACCACCTTCGGGATCGCCCGGCTCGCCGTGGACGACCCGGTACCGCGCGCCGGGCTCCGTCTCGCCACCGCCGACGTCACGGTGCGGCCGCCGCTGCGCCACCCCTACACCGAGTGGCTGGAGTTCGCCGCCCGCAAGTTCACGGGGGCCGTGCGCGAGGCCGATGTCCACGGCGACCTCGATGTCGGCGCCGCCGCCCACTCGCTCGTCTGCTTCTTCTTCGGCACCCGGGTCGCCGGCCGGTTCGAACCCGTGGGACGCCTGCCGCGCCGGGTCGCCGAGATGTGGCATCTGATGATCCGCGGCCTGGTCCCGGTGCACCGCCGCCCCCGCTACGTCACCCTCGCCACGCAGCTGGAGCGGGAGATCAGAACCGCGTGAGGCGCGCGGTACCGTGACGGACATGCCCGAAACCCCGTTCGCACCCGTGATCCTCGGCAACGAACCCGGCTCGTTCCCGCACGGGGTGCTGACCGAGCGGCACCCGGCGATCATCCGGCAGGTGCGGGCCGCCTTCCCGTACGGACCCGGTCAGCACCGGGCACTGGACGAGCTGCAGGAGAGCTGCGCCGGGGGGACCGTCGAACCCCTGCCCGCCGACGCCCCGGACCGGCCGGCGTGGCACGCGTGGGGCCTGGCCGAGTACGCCGGGCGGTCCTGGTTCGACGTGCCGTGGCTGTGGTCCGAGAGCTACTTCTACCGCCGACTCCTCGAAGCCGTCGGCTACTTCGGCGCCGGGGCCTGGGGGGCCATCGATCCCTTCCGGCCCTTCAAACGCGCCGAGCTGGACGCGCCGGAGACCGACCGGGAACTCGCCGCGCTGGACGACCTGCGGGAGCTGCCGGAGCGGGAGCGGGGGCGCGCCCTGCTGCACGGCTCGCTGTGGGGAAACCGCGCCGACCTCGGCTTCCGGATCTCCGCCGCGGGCGCCGAGGCCCGTGAACCGGCGCCGGCGCTGGTCGCCGACGACAGTGAACGGCTGTGGTCGCTGTTGCCGCCCGGCGGCGCCGCCACCCTCGTCCTGGTCGCGGACAACGCCGGCCGCGAACTCGTCCCCGACCTGCTGCTGATCGCCCACCTCCTCGCCGGGGACCGGATCGCGCGGGCGGTCCTGCACGTGAAGCCGTACCCGTACTACGTCTCGGACGCGACGACGGCCGATGTGATCGACGCCCTCGAACGGGTGCGCGCGGCGCCGGGCGCGGCCGGTGACCACGGGCGGCTGCTGTGGTCCGCCATGGCCGACGGCCGGCTCACGGTGCGCGCCCACCCCTTCTCCTGCGCCCCGCTGCCGTATGCGCGGATGCCCGCGGAGCTGCGGGCCGAGTTCGCCGCGGCCACGCTCACCGTCCTCAAGGGAGACCTCAACTACCGCCGCCTGGTGGGCGATCGGATGTGGCCGCCGACCACGCCCTTCGCGACGGCGACCGCGTACTTCCCGGGCCCGGTGGCCGCCCTGCGCACCCTGAAGTCGGAGGTCGTCACCGGACTGTCCGCCGCCACCGAAGCGAGCCTGGTGGCGGCGGAGGGACAGCGCTGGCGCACGGACGGCACGCACGCGCTGATCCAGGTCAGCCGGTCCGCACCGGCAGCGACTTGATCCCGTTGATGAAGTTCGACACCAGCCGCTCGGCCGGTCCCGCGGGCCGCAGCACGGGCAGGGCCCGCAGCACCTCCGCGTAGAGCAGCCGCAGTTGGAGCCGGGCGAAATGGGCGCCCATGCAGACGTGCGGTCCGTCCCCGAAGGAGACGTGCGGGTTGGGGGAGCGGGCGAGGTCCAGCCGGCCGGGATCGGCGAAGGCCCGCTCGTCGCGGTTGGCGGAGGCGTGGAGCACCACGACCTTGTCGTCCGCCCGGATCCGCCGGCCCGCCAGCTCGGTGTCCTGCGCGGCGGTGCGCCGGAAGGTCAGCACGGGCGGGTGCCAGCGCAGCAACTCATCGACGGCCAAGTCGAGTTCTCCCTTCCCGTCGCGCAGCAGGCGGTACGGCTCCGGGTGCTCGGCCAGTGCCAGCAGGCCGCCGGGGGCCGCGCTGCGGACGGTGTCGTTGCCCGCGACCGTGAGCAGGAAGAAGAACATCTCCAGCTCGGGCCCGTCGAGTTCGGGGTCCTGGGCGAGCGTGGTCATGATGTCGTCGGCGGGGTGCCGGCGTTTGTGCCCGGCCAGCTGGTGGGCGTAGGCGAACATGTCGCGCAGCATGGCCGGGGAGCGCGGGTTCAGCGGCCTGCCCGACGCGTCCAGTACCGACGGGCCCGCCTCGTCCGGGTCCTGGTAGCCGATCACCTGGCGCGTCCAGCGCAGCAGCAGCCGCCGGTCGCTTTCCGGGACGCCCAGCAGGTCCGTGAGGTTGAGCAGGGCGTACTCGTCGGTGACGGCCGCCACCAGGTCGACCGTGCCGTCCCCCCGCGCGGCCCGCTCCAGCGCCGCCGCAAGCAGCGTCCGCGCCCGCTCCCGGGCGACCGCGGCGAACCGCTCGATCCGCCCCGGCGTGAACGCCCGGCTCACCAGGCGCCGCAGCCGGCCGTGACCGGGCGGGTCCTGGTTGAGCATCATGCGCCGGATGAACGGCAGGTCCTCCGGATCGGGGTCCCGGATCTGGGTCGCGCCGAGGTGGGACGAGTACGTGGCCGAGTCCTTCAGGACCCGTACGACGTCCGCGTGCCGGGACACCGCCCAGAAGCCGGGCCCGGCCGGCCAGCCGAGCACCTCGGGCTCCTCCTGCCAGGCCACGGGGTGCTCGTCGCGCAGGACCCGGTAGGCGTCGTACGGCACCCCGGCGGCGTACCGGCGCGGGTCGAAGACGTCGGGCACCGGCACCGCCTCGCGCACGCTCACGCGGGGCCGTCCGCGCGCAGGAAGTCCTCCACCACCCGGATCAGCTCCAGCGGCGTCTCGTCCATCGCGTAGTGCCCGGCCCCGGGCAGGGCGACCAGGTGGCCCCGCGGGTACCAGGACAGCCAGGTCCGCCGCATCAGTTCGGGGGACAGCGCCGGGTCCAGCTCGCCCGCGACGGCCAGCGCGGGCACCTCGCTGCCGGCCACCTCGGCGTGGAAGTCCTCGCCCGCCCACGAGTCCAGCCAGGCCCGGAACGCCTTCGCGTCGCTGCGCCGGAGCGAGGCCGCGACCATCCGGTCGAGCCAGGCGGCCGGGCGGCGGCCACCGGTGGTGAAGTCGATGATCGCGCGCCGGTTGCCCGCCTTGTGCGCCGCGTCCGTGAACAGCGCGCCCTGCTCGCCCGAAAGCGGCATGCCCGCGGCGGGCACCGGGGAGACGCCGACGATCCGGCGCAGCCGCTCCGGGGCGAGCGCGAGCAGCCGCTGGGCCACCGCGCCGCCCATGGAGTGCCCGACCACCGAGAACCGCGTCCAGCCGAGCCGGTCGGCCAGCGCCACGAGATCCGCGGCCGCCCGGGTCGTCGTGTACGGGCCCTCGGCGTCCATAGCCGCGCCGTAGCCGCGCAGATCGACCGGCACATAGGTGAAGGAGGCGCGGTCCAGGTCCGGCAGGACGGCCGCGTAGGCGGACCGGTCGGCGAACCAGCCGTGCACGGCGAACACCCGGTGGGCGCCGTCGCCGTGCAGCTCATGGGGCAGCACGAAGGAGTTCATGCGCCTACCGTGTCCCGGGGACCCGAGCACGGCAAGAGCGCGGACGGGGCACGCCCGAGGGCCGGTTCACGCGATGGTGTGATCATGTCCCGCGCGGCGGATGGGTGTTCAGGGCCGCGGGTAGGGCCCGGCCATGACGCAGCCGTTCGAACTCCCGCACTTCTACATGCCGTATCCCGCGCGGCTCAACCCGCACCTCGACGAGGCCCGCGCCCATTCGACCGCGTGGGCGCGCGAGATGGGCATGCTGGAGGGCTCCGGGATCTGGGACCAGGCAGACCTGGAGGCGCACGACTACGGACTGCTGTGCGCCTACACCCACCCCGACTGCGACGGCCCCGCCCTGTCTCTGATCACCGACTGGTACGTGTGGGTGTTCTTCTTCGACGACCACTTCCTGGACATGTTCAAGCGCACCCAGGACCGCGCCGCCGGCAAGGCCCACCTCGACCGGCTGCCGCTGTTCATGCCGGTCGACCCCGCGGCCCCCGTACCCGAGCCGGAGAACCCGGTCGAGGCGGGTCTGAAGGACCTGTGGGCGCGTACGGTGCCCGCGATGTCCGAGGACTGGCGCCGCCGCTTCTCCGTCGCCACCGAGCACCTGCTCAACGAGTCGATGTGGGAGCTGTCCAACATCAACGAGGGGCGGATCGCCAACCCCGTCGAATACATCGAGATGCGCCGCAAGGTGGGCGGCGCGCCCTGGTCCGCCGGGCTCGTGGAGTACGCGACCGCGGAGGTGCCCGCCGCCGTCGCCGGGACCCGACCGCTGCGGGTGCTCATGGAGACCTTCGCCGACGCCGTCCACCTGCGCAACGACCTGTTCTCCTACCAGCGCGAGGTGGAGGACGAGGGCGAGAACAGCAACGGCGTGCTCGTCCTGGAGACCTTCTTCGGCTGCACCACCCAGCAGGCCGCCGACACCGTCAACGACATCCTCACCTCGCGCCTGCACCAGTTCGAGCACACCGCGCTCACCGAGGTGCCCGCCGCCGCCCTGGAGAACGGCCTCACCCCGGCCGAGACGGCCGCGATCGCCGCCTACACCAAGGGACTCCAGGACTGGCAGAGCGGCGGCCACGAATGGCACATGCGCTCCAGCCGCTACATGAACAAGGGCGCGCGAAGCGACTCGCCCTGGCGGCTCCCGAGCGGGCCCGGCACCTCCGCCGCCCACGTCGGCGCCCTGCTCGCCGCCGCGGCGCAGGAGCGCCTGCGCGCCTACACGCATGTGCCCTACCAGAAGGTCGGCCCCTCGATCCTGCCCGAGTTCCACATGCCGTTCGCCCTGGAACTCAGCCCCCACCTCGACGCCGCCCGCCGCAATCTGCGCACCTGGTGCGACCGGACCGGCATCCTCCGGGAGGGCGTCTGGGACGAGGACAAGCTGCGCGCCTACGACCTCGCCCTGTGCTCCGCCGGAATCGACCCCGACGCCACCCCCGAGGCCCTCGACCTCAGCGCCCAGTGGCTCGCCTTCGGCACGTACGGCGACGACTACTACCCGCTCGTGTACGGCCACCGCAGGGACCTGGCCGCCGCCCGTCTGACCACCGCCCGGCTGTCGGCCTGCATGCCGGTCGAGGGCGCGCCCACGCTCGTGCCCGGCAACGCCATGGAACGCTCCCTGATCGACCTGTGGGCCCGCACCACCGCCGGGATGAGCGCCGACCAGCGGCGCACCCTCAAGGCCGCCGTGGACACCATGACCGAGAGCTGGGTGTGGGAGCTGTCCAACCAGTTGCAGAACCGCGTGCCCGACCCGGTCGACTACCTGGAGATGCGCCGCTCCACCTTCGGCTCCGACCTCACCCTGAGCCTGTGCCGGACGGGCCGCGGCCCCGCGATCCCGCCGGAGGTCTACCGCAGCGGCCCGGTGCGCTCCCTGGAGAACGCCGCCGTCGACTACGCCTGCCTGCTCAACGACATCTTCTCGTACCAGAAGGAGATCGAGTACGAGGGCGAGATCCACAACGCCGTCCTCGTCGTGCAGAACTTCTTCGGCATCGACTACCCGACCGCGCTCGGCGTCGTACACGACCTGACCACCCAGCGCATGCGGCAGTTCGAACATGTCGTCGCCCACGAACTGCCCGTGTTGTACGACGACTTCCAGCTCCCGCGAGAGGCGCGGGAGGCGATGGACGGGTACGTCCTCGACCTGCGGAACTGGCTGGCGGGCATCCTCAACTGGCACCGGAACGTGGACCGTTACAAGGACGCCTGGCTGGGGCGGCGCGCCCATGGCTTCCTGCCGGACCGGACGCTCGCGCCACCGGTTCCCGCACTGGGCTGAACCGCGCCGGACCGACCGGCCGTTTCCGCACCTTCTCGTACGGAACAGGGCATTCAGGGAACTTCGGCGGGCTCTCGGCGGTCTTCACCGGCGAGGGGAACAAGACCACGCGAGAACACGAGGGGTGTTCGAGCTCCGGCAGGAGACGGAGATCGCCCTGCGCCCGACCTGGGTGCGACTGCACCCGCAGCTGCCGCCCACCCTCATGTGGGGCTACGACGGCCATGTCCCCGGCCCGACCATCGAGGTGCGGCGGGGCCGGCGCGTCCGCATCGCCTGGACCAACCGCATCCCCGAGGCCGCCGAGTACCCGGTGACCTCGGTCGAGGTACCGGTCCGCGCGCCCGGCACCGCGCCCGCCACCACCGAGCCCGGCCGGGGCGGCGTCGAACCCGACAAGGACGTCGCCGCCCTGCCCGCCTGGTCCGTCACCCATCTGCACGGCGCCCAGACCGGCGCGGGCAACGACGGCTGGGGGGTACAAGGACGTCTTCCGGGTGCCCGGCAACCAGATGGTGCGGGTCATGGGCCGCTTCGACGGGGCGTACGGCCGTTTCATGTACCACTGCCATCTGCTGGAGCACGAGGACATGGGCATGATGCGCCCGTTCGTCGTCATGCCGCCCGAGGCGATGAAGTTCGACCACGCCGCGGCGCACGGCGGCGGCCACGGGGGGCACATGGGCTGAGCCGGTCCTGCGCCGAATCGGCCCCGAATCGGCCCCGAATCGGCCCCGAATCGGCCCCGAATCGGCCCTGAGCCGGCCCTGAGCCGGCCCTGAGTCACCCTCGAATCGGCCCAGGGCTGGTCCAGGGCCGCCCGAGCCGGCACGGCGACGGGCCGGGGTCCGCGGCGGGTCGTCCGTGGTGACTACCCGCCGCCGGCCGCGGGGCAGTCTCACTCGTTCGTGTCTCGTCGCGGGCCGGTGCGCCGGGTAGATCACCGGCCGGAGGCGAGCGAACCATGGAACACACTGCGTTGCGGCCCAGGCCGCTGCCGGGCCGGGGCCCGCGGACGGGCGGCGGCTCCGCCCCTCACCCGCACGCCGCGTCCTGGCGCGGACGGCGGCTGCGGACCCTGCTGCTCGGCGTCTGCGCGGGCACGCTGCTGGTGCTGTCCGGGGTGGGGATCGGCGCGGTCGGCGCCACGCTGCTCGGCACGGGCGGGCCCGCCGCGCCGCCGCGCCCCCGGTCCGCGCCCGCACCCACGAGGGAAACCGGCCCCGGCGCCACCCTGGGCGTCGAGGCCGTCGACTACGGCAGCCCCGGCGCGCTGGTGGTGGGCGTGCACGTGCCCGGCCCCGGCTACCGGGCCGGCCTGGTCCGCGGCGACGTCCTGCTCCGGTTCGGCGCCGCCCGCGTGGACACCGCCGCCGACCTGGCACGGGCCGTCGCCCGTGCCCGCCCCGGCAGCGAGATCCTTGTCACCGTGCGTCACAGCCGGGGCGGCTTCCAGCAGTTGACGGTGGTGCCGGGGGTGGTGACCTAAGCGGTCCGCACGGCCGTGCGGGACGCCGCCGAGCGTGCGGAATTCGCTGGTCAGTGGGGTTCCGGCGGGTCATCATGGCCGTATGCCGACCGTCCTGCCGACCCCCGCGACCCGTCCCGTGCGGAGCCGTCCCGTGTGGACGCGTGCCGCGCGTGCCGTGATCGTGGGATCGTCCGATCGGGTCGCGTGGCCCGGTCCGGACGGGCAGGATGCTGCCCGGGGGCGCTCGCGCGTCCCGGCACCTGCCCGACCAGCCCGATCCGCCCGGAGGCCCGGATGACCGGTAGTACGACCACGCCCTTCAGCGCAGCCGACCACAGGGCCCGTATGGAGCGCGCCGCGCGCGCCGCGGCCGACGCCGGTCTCGCCGGGCTGCTCGTGGCACCCGGCCCGGACATGGTGTGGCTGACCGGTTACACCCCCACCGCCGTCACCGAGCGGCTCACCCTGCTGGTCCTCGCCCCCGGCCAGGACCCCGTGCTGGTCGTCCCCACCCTGGAGGCCCCGGACGCCGAGAACTCCGCCGCCGGGGAGGCGCTGACGCTGCGCGACTGGACCGACGGCAAGGACCCCTACGCCGTCACCGCCGACCTGCTCGACGGCCGCGGCCGCTACGGCATCAGCGACAACACCTGGGGGATGCACGTCCTCGGCCTCCAGCGCACCCTGCCCGACAGCTCGTACGCCGCCCTCACCGACGCCCTGCCGATGCTGCGCGCGGTCAAGGACGCCGCCGAGGTTCAGCTGCTCGCGGCCGCCGGGGCCGCGGCCGACGCCGCGTTCGAGGAGATCCGCAAGGTGCCCTTCGCCGGGCGCCGCGAGTCGGACGTCGGCCATGACCTCGCCGCGCTGCTGCGCCGCTTCGGCCACTCCCAGGTCGACTTCACCATCGTCGGCTCCGGGCCCAACGGCGCCAACCCGCACCACGAGGTCGGCGACCGCGTCATCCAGCGCGGCGACATGGTCGTCCTCGACTTCGGCGGCCTCAAGGACGGCTACGGCTCGGACACCACGCGCACCGTGCACGTCGGCGAGCCCACCGAGGAGGAGCGCCGGGTCCACGACATCGTGCGCGCCGCCCAGGAGGCCGGCTACCAGGCGGTACGGCCGGGCGTGGCCTGCCAGGAGGTCGACCGCGCGGCCCGTGCGGTGATCACCGACGCCGGGTACGGCGAGTACTTCATCCACCGCACCGGGCACGGCATCGGCGTCACCACGCACGAGCCGCCGTACATGATCGAGGGCGAGGAACTGCCGCTGGTGCCCGGCATGTGCTTCTCCGTGGAGCCCGGCATCTATCTGCCCGGCCGCTTCGGGGTGCGCATCGAGGACATCGTCACGGTGACCGAGGACGGCGGCCGCCGTCTCAACAACACCACCCGCGAGATGGTCATAGTGGACTGACGGCCCAGGCGGGCCCAGGGAGACCGACCCCGACGACACCCGGAACGGCAACGCGCGACCCATGACCGAGGCACCGACCCCCACCGCGGACACCGTCCGCCAGCTGGTCCGTTCGCTGCTCAAGGAAGGCCCGGAGGGCGACGGACCCGACGTCCGCCCCGTGCGGGAGGGGCACGACTACACCTGGTGGGTCGGCACCCGCCAGGTGCTGCGCCTCGCTCCCGACCGCGAGGCGTCCACCCGTCGTCGCCGGGAGCTGCGGCTGCGCGCCCTGGTCCGCCCGCACGTCCCGGTCGCCGTGCCGGTCAGCGTCGCGCGCGCCGACTGGGCGCCCGGCCTCGCCTGCACCCTCGACACCGTGGTGCCCGGCGGCACCGCCGAGGAGCACGAGGTGTCGGCGGCCGGCGAGGCCGATCTCGCCGGGCTGCTCACGGGGTTGCACGCGGTGCCGGTACGGCAGGCCGAGTCGCTCGGCGTGCCGCGCGTGGCGCCGCGTTCGCTGGAGGCGCTGCGCCGGATGGCGGTGCACGCGGCCGAACGGCTCGCCGCCGCCGACGAGTTCGACGCCGCCCCGATGTACCAGCTCACCCCGGCCGGCGCGGCCCAGCTCGCCGCCCAGCCCGGCGTCGCCGTGCTCACCCATCACGGGCTGACGGGCGAACACGTGGTGGTCAGCGCCGACGGGCGGGTGCGGGGCATCCTGGACTGGACCGAGGCGGTGCTCGGCGACCCGGCCGAGGACATCGCGGGACTCGCCGTCGCCGTCGGCTCCCCGGCCGCCGTGCGCGCCGCCACCCTCGCCGGCTACGGCGCCCGCCCCTGTCTGCGCGGCCTGTGGCTCGCCCGCTGCGACACGGTGCTGCGCCTCATGGAGCACCTCGACGGCCGGGCCCCCGGCGACCCGACGCTGCTGCGCACCCAGCTGCGCCGGGCGTGGGAGCCGATCCTGCTGGAGCGGGTGACGGACTTCAAGACGGCGGGCGAGGAGCCGTGACGGGCGTCCGCGCCTCGCGACGCGCCCGCCGCCTCAGGGCTGAGTGAGCACCGCGCATGACTCCCCGGGCAGGTGGAGCAGGCCGTCCGGGCCCGGGGTGTCCACCGGCTCCCATGCGGCGAGTACCAGGGACGGGTGGGGGCCCAGCGGGATGGCGGCCGGTTCCTTGCCGAGGTTCACCGCGACCCGTACGTCGCCGCGTCGGAAGGCCAGCCAGCGGGCCTCCTCGTCGTAGGCCACCTTGGTGTCGGCGAGGTCGGGGTCGGTGAGGTCCGGCTGGTCGCGGCGCAGGGCGATCAGCCGGCGGTACCAGTCCAGCACCCGCGCGTGCGGTGGGCGTCCGGGCTCCGACCAGTCGAGGCAGGAGCGGTCCCGGGTCGCCGGGTCCTGCGGGTCCGGTACGTCCTCCTCGGCCCAGCCGTGCGCCGTGAACTCCCGGCGCCGACCGCGTCGTACCGCCTCGGCCAGCTCGGGGTCGGTGTGGTCGGTGAAGTACTGCCAGGGGGTGCCGGCCGCCCACTCCTCGCCCATGAACAGCATCGGCGTGAACGGCGCGGTCAGCACCAGCGTCGCCGCGCAGGCCAGCAGGCCGGGGGAGAGGTGGGCGGAGAGCCGGTCGCCCTGGGCGCGGTTGCCGATCTGGTCGTGGGTCTGGGCGTAGCCGAGCAGCCGGTGCCCGGCGACCCGCGCGCGGTCCAGCGGACGGCCGTGGTGCCGGCCCCGGAAGCTGGAGTACGTGCCGTCGTGGAAGTACCCCCCGGTCAGCGTCTTGGCCAGCGCGGCGAGCGGTGCCCGCGCGAAGTCCGCGTAGTAGCCCTGGGACTCGCCGGTCAGCGCGGTGTGCAGGGCGTGGTGGAAGTCGTCGTTCCACTGCGCGTGCAGCCCGAGCCCGTTCTCCGTGCGCGGCGCGATGAAGCGGGGGTTGTTGAGATCGGACTCGGCGATCAGGAACAGCGGCCGGGAAAGCTCCGCCGCGAGCTCGTCCACGGCCGCCGACAGCTCCTCCAGGAAGTGCCGGGCGCGGGTGTCGTACAGCGCGTGCACCGCGTCCAGCCGCAGCCCGTCGAGCCGGAAGTCCCGCAGCCACGCCAGCGCGCTGCCGACGAGGAACGCGCGCACCTCGTCCGAACCGGGCGCGTCCAGGTTCATGGCGGCGCCCCACGGCGTGGTGTGCGTGTCGGTGAAGTACGGTCCGAAGGACGGGAGATGGTTGCCGGAGGGTCCCAAGTGGTTGTGCACGACGTCCAGCACGACGCCGAGCCCCAGCTCGTGCGCCCGGTCCACGAACCGCTTCAGCGCCTCGGGGCCGCCGTACGGCTCGTGCACCGCCCACAGCGAGACCCCGTCGTACCCCCAGCCGTGCCGCCCGGGGAACGGGCACACCGGCATCAACTCCACGTGGGTGACGCCCAGTTCCACCAGGTGCCGGAGACGCTCCGCCGCCGCCTCCAGGGTGCCCTCGGGGGTGTACGTGCCCACGTGCAGCTCGTAGAGCACCGCACCCGGCAGCTCCCGGCCGGGCCACGGCGTACGCCACGCGTACCGCTCCTGGTCCACCACCGCGCTGAGCCCGTCCGGGCCGTCCGGCTGCCGGCGCGAGCGCGGGTCGGGCAGGATCGGACCGTCGTCCAGCGCGAACCCGTACCGGGCGCCGTCGCCCGCCTCGGTCTCCCCCCTCCACCAGCCCGCGCGCCCGGGATCGCGCGCCAACGCGTGCGCGACGCCCTCGCACCAGAGTGTCACTCGGTCTGCCTGCGGTGCCCACACCTCGAACTGCACGGACGGTTCCCCTTCGTCTGCTCACCGTGATGTCCCGCGTTCCCCATCGTGCCCGGCCGGGCGATCGATCCGCTTTCGAATCGGGGCCTTTTCCCCGGGTGTCGTGGCGTGTTTCCCGACGGGTGGCGTGGAAGTCGCCGTGCGGGGGCGCCGATTACCCGTTTTCTGGACACCCGCCGTCCGCTGACCGACAATCACAGGCGTGACGTCGTCCTTCGAGTTCTCCACCGCCCCGGCCCCGGCCCCGGCCCCGACGTCCGCGCGGTTGTCCGACGCGGAGCGGGAAGCGGCGCTGGAGGTACTGCGGGACGGCGCGGCCAAGGGCCGCCTGTCGCACGACACGTTCCTGCGCCGCATGGAACTGGCGCTCGCCGCGCGCCACGCCGACGAACTCGCCGTCCTTGTCGCCGACCTGCCCCGCGAGAACGGCTTCTCCCGCGCGGTCTTCGGCACCGTGGAGGCGGTCTCGGGATTCACGGTACGACTGCGCCGCGCCTGGCAGGCCGAGCGGCTGCCCAAGCTGTTGCTGCCGGGGCCCGCCCACACCCGCCCGCTGCGCATAGGCCGCGACCCGGGCAACGGGCTGCGCCTGACCCACGAGACGGTCTCCCGGGTGCACGCCGAACTCAGCCACCAGGGCGGCCTGTGGGTCCTGCGGGACCTCGGCTCCACCAACGGCACCACCGTCAACGGCCGCCGGGTGATCGGAGCGGTCGCGGTCCGCGCGGGCGACCAGGTGGCGTTCGGGCGGGTGGCGTACCGGTTGTCGGTGAGCTGAGCGCGCGTACGGCACCACCGGCCGCGGTCGTTCGAACGGGTGACTCGCCCTGCGGAACGGGGGGCGCCCTGCCGATGCAACGGGCATGACGTACTTCACCAGAGCGACAGCGGCCGCCGGCGTGCTCCTGGCCGCCGCCGGTCTCCTCGCCGTGGGCCCGGCCCAGGCGGCACCCCGTCCGGGCGTCAACCGACTGCACCTCGCGATCACCCGCTCGGGCGACCGGGCCGACAGCGCCCTGCTGCGCTGCCTGCCGCCCCAGGGCCACCCGTACGCGGCCCAGGCCTGCGCCGAACTGATGGCCGCCCGCGGCGACATCGACCGCATCCCGGCCCGCAAGGTGTTCTGCCCGCGGATCTACTCCCCGGTCACCGCCACCGCGCGGGGCCGCTGGAACGGCCGGATCGTCGACTTCCGCAGGACGTACACCAATTCCTGTGAACTGCGCGCGCGGACGGGGGTCGTCTTCGCCCTGGACGACTGACCGGCGGCCTACTGCTCCGCCTGCTCCCGGGCCTGCTGGGCCGCCAGCAGCACCGTGCGGGACTGGTGCTCCACCTGGTGGTCCAACGGCACCCAGCGGGCCCGGAAGCGCCGGGCGAAGGAGTCGGACCAGGCGGCGACGAGCCGTCCGAGGTCCGGCGCCGACCGGTCGTCGGCCTCGCGGAGCACCCGCAGCAGCATCGCGGCCGCGCGCAGCGGCAGCCGCCGCCCGAAGGCGTCCACGCTGCCCACGTAGGCCATCGTCGTGGCGGCCGGCGGGGTGTGCGTCCAGTCCTCGGCCAGGCCCGGGATCAGCTCCAGACCCCAGCGCGCGGCCCGCAGCAGAGGCCCGTCGGCACCGTCGAGCCGGGGCAGCGCCTCGGCCAGCACCCGCTCCACCTCCAGCGCGTCCCGCAGCAGCCGCCGGGCCAGCCGCCGCATCGCGGCCGCCGGTGCCGGGTGCGGCGCCGGGTCGTCCACCAGGTCGCTGGCCCACATCGGCACCTCCACCACGGCGGTGAGCCCCCCGTAGCGGTGGGCGTGGTACCAGGTGCTGCGCCGGGCGTCGTCCGGCATGCTCGGATAGGCCGCGCCCGTCTCCGGCCCCGGCATCACATGCACCCCGGGCCCGGACGTCGGCCAGCCCGCCGCGTCCGAGGCGCCCGTCTCCACCGGGATGTGCAGCTGCGCCGCCGACTTGGCGAACGGCTCCGCGAGACCGGGCACGTCCCGGGTCAACTGCACCCAGCTGCCGCCCAGATCGGTGCCGTGCAGGGTCACCTGGAGGTAGGGGCGCAGCTCGTCGATCACGCCGGTCAGTGCCCGGGTCTCGGGCGGCAGCCGGTCCGGGGGCAGTACGGACGGCGACCACTCCGGCTGCTCGGCGCCCGTGGGCCGGTAGAAGCCGAGGTGGTAGTCGAGCAGGCTGTGCGGCGCCGGGGTGACGTGCAGGGCGGCGCCGTCCGGGTCCGCGCACAGCAGGAAGTGCCAGGAGGTGCCGGTGCGCAACTCGCGCTCGGCCAGCACCCGTCGGGCCAGCACCCGCAGCGTCGAGCCGCCCGTCGGCTCGTTGGCGTGCGCGCCCGCCACCACCAGCACCGAGCGCCGCGCGTGCCCGACCGACAGCAGGTGCAGTGGTCGGCCCGCGCGCGAGAGGCCCACCTGGCGCAGCGCGCACAGCCCGGGTTCCGAAGCGGCCAACACCCGTGCGGAGGCGACCAGTTCGGGAACGCTGGGATAGCGCAGCTCCGGCAGGAGACTCACCCCCGATTCGTCCGCCCTGCTTCGCCCTCCCAGTCCCGCACGGCGCGCGGTGGCTGTCAAGCATCCGGCCGAACACCCCGGGGCCATGTGCCAACCGGAGCCGTGGCCACCGCATTCGGTGTGCTCACCGCTGGTGCAGCCCGCGTCCCGCGAGCGTCGGGAACACCTCGCCCACCGCCTCCGAGAGCGTCGGACGCGGGTGCGCATGCCGGGCCACGTCGCCGGGTTCGGCGTCCCGGCCGACGACCAGCCGGCCCTCGGCGATCGGCTCGGAGACGTGCGGGCCGACCAGATGCACCCCGAGCATCCGCCCGCCCCCGCCCTCCGCGACGACCTTCGCCACCCCGCCCCGGCCGTGCACCATCCCCTTCGCCGGCGCGGTCAGCGGCATGCTGTGCACGGCCCCCTCGGCGAAGGACGGCCGTCTCCAGCAGGTCCCCGTCGGACGGTACGACGAACCCGCGCGCGTCCGCCGTGAGGCCGGCGGCGGCCAGGTCCAGGCCCTCGGTGACCGGCACCCGGCCGACCGCCACCAGCAGCCGCTGCGCCGTCACGGTCCGGGTCTCGCCGCGCGCGGTGCGTACCCGGGCCCGTACGCCGTCCGCCCGTACCTCCGCGTCCAGCACCCGCGCGCCCGCCCACATCGTGCGCGGCGCCGTCGGCGAGGCCTGCGTGCTCCTCACCCCCGACCGGCCTGGCGGCGCCCGCCGGCCGTCTGCGCCCGTGCGGCGCCCACCGGGGCCGCGGCCGCCTTCGTGGAGCTGCCGCGCGCCCTCCGGCCCGTCGTGAGCGCCCTCCCGGGGCGGCACGGCGAAGCGACCCTCACCCCTCCGTGATCCGCTCCAGCAGCGCCACCGGCAACGGACCGAAGAGCTCGTCGAGTCGTACACAGCCGCTGAACTCCCGGCGCGGTGTCAGCACGTCCGCCCACCGTCCGGGCGGCAGCGGCAGGCGGGTGTCCCGCCAGCCGCCCGACTCGGCGAGCCGCAGCGACAGGCGGGTCACCGCCGTGATCACCTCTCCGGAGCGGGTGAAGGCCGTGCAGTGCTCCGCCGCCGCACCCTCGGCGGCCAGCGGCCCGTACGACGCGGACGCGCCGAAGGCACCGGGCCTGCGGGCACGCAGCCGCAGCGCCGCCCGCGTCAACGCCGCCTTCTCGTCCGGGGTTTCCGGCGGCAGACTCACCGCCGCCCGGTTGTCCGGGTCCACCAGCGCCCTGAACTCGCCCTCGGCGCCCTGGTACACGTCCGGCACCCCCGGCATCGTCAGGTGCACCAGCGCCGTGCCGAGGACGTTGGCACGGATGTGCGGCTCCAGCGACTTGCGGAAGGCGGCCACGCGTTCGCCCGGCGGACCGCACGGGCCGGCCGTGACGAAGGCGGCCACCGCCTCCTCGTACGGCGCCTCGCGCTCCGTCCAACTGGTGTACATGCCGGCCTCGCGCACATGCTTCAGCAGGTACCGCCGTACCCGCTCCTCCTCGGCCGGACCCAGCCCGAACACCGTCTGCCAGGCCGCCCAGACCAGCTGCCCGTCCGGTGTGCCCTCCTCGGGCCGGGTCGCCCCGGCCACCAGCTCCGCCCAGCGGCCGGGGCATTCGGTGAGGACGGCGAGGGCGGCGCGGACGTCGGCGCTGCGTTTGGTGTCGTGCGTGGTCACCGCCGTACCGGTGAGCGGCCGGTCGTGCTGGACACGGGCGCAGTACGCGTGGAACTCGCGCGGGGACACGCCGGGCCTGCCCGGGTCGCCGCCCACCTCGGTCGCCGACAGCAGCGGCACATAGCGGTAGAACGCGGTGTCCTCGACGGACTTGGCCCGCAGCGCCGAGGCCGCCTGCGCGAACCGGGTACGCAGCTCCAGCCGGTCGGCGTGGTCCGGCGCGGCCGGGTCGCCGGGCGGCTCCACGAGCAGCCGGCGCACGAGGTCGACGGCCGTCGCCTCCTCGGGCACCACGAAGGCGAGCCGGGCCTCCTCGGCGGCCTGCTCGGTGATGACCGCGGCCGCGTCCCCGCAGGCGTACGGCCGGTACACCCGCATGCGGACCAGGAGTTCCTCCAGGGCCGTGCGCAGCGCCCAGGGCGCCCGGTCGCGCAGCGCGAGGTCCGGCGAGGTGGCGCACAGCCGGGTGGCGACCCGGGTGAGCCGCTCGGTCTCGGTGGCCAGCTCGTGCGTGAGCACCTTGTAGGCGGCCCGGCGCGCCGTGGCGTCCCAGACGCCGCCCCGGTCCGCCTGCGGGGCCGCGAACCGGCGGTATTCCGTGAGGAGTTCGCACGCGCCGTCCGGGTCCGTGAACAGGCCGTCGATCCGGCGCAGGGCGTCGTAGCCGGTGGTGCCCGCGACCGGCCAGGAGGCGGGCAGGTGCTCGTCGTCGGCGAGGATCTTCTCGATCACCGTCCAGCGGCCGCCGCTCGCCTCGTGCAGCCGGGCGAGGTAGGCGTCGGGGTCGGCGAGCCCGTCGGGGTGGTCGACGCGCAGCCCGTCGGCCACGCCCTCGTCCAGCAGCTGGAGGATCTTGGCGTGGGTGGCGTCGAAGACCCCGGGGTCCTCGACCCGCACCCCGATCAGCTCCGAGATGCTGAAGAACCGGCGGTAGTTCAGCTCGGTGCGGGCCAGCCGCCACCACACCGGGCGGTACCACTGGGCGTCCAGCAGCTCGGGCAGCGGCAGGTGCGCGGTGCCGGCGCGGAGCGGCAGGACGTGGTCGCGGTAGCGCAGCACGTCGCCGTCGGCCGCCAGGTGCTCCAGCTCGGCGCCGAGCGGGCCGCCCAGCACCGGCAGCAGCACCCGGCCGCCCCCGGCGTCCCAGTCGATGTCGAACCAGCGCGCGTACGGCGACTCGGGGCCCTCGCGCAGCACCTCCCACAGGGCGCGGTTGTGCCGGGGCGCCGCCGCCATGTGGTTGGGCACGATGTCGAGGACCAGGCCCAGGCCGTGCTCCCGGGCGGTCCTGGACAGGGCCCGCAGTCCCTCCTCGCCGCCGAGCTCGGCGCGGACGCGGGAGTGGTCCACGACGTCGTAGCCGTGCGTGGAGCCGGGGACGGCCTCCAGGACGGGGGACAGGTGCAGATGGGAGACGCCGAGCGACGCCAGGTACGGGACGGCCGCCGCGGCGGCGGAGAACGGGAAGGCGGGCTGGAGCTGAAGCCGGTAGGTGGCCGTGGGCACCCCCGGTCCGGGTCGCGCAGAGGTCATGGGGACCTACGTACCCGTCCCGGAGCATTTCGTGTCACCGGGGCGGCGCCGGTGGGCGAGGCGGCTCACGTCCGCTCGCCCACATGGCCCACCCCGCCCCCGCCGTCCTCCCCGCCCCCGCCGTCCTACGCCGGCCGCTGGAGGACCGTGAGGCTGCGGTCGTCCAGCGTCAGCCGGTCGCCCGCCCCCACCTTCGCCCCCGAGCCCGGCGCGATCCCTTCCGGGCGGGCCGTGTCGACCACCACCTGCCACTGTCTGCCGTGGTCCACCGGTACCCGGAATTCCAGCGGCGCCGGGGAGGCGTTGAACATCAGCAGGAAGGAGTCGTCGGTGATCCGCTCCCCGCGCGGACCCGGCTCGGAGATGGCGTTGCCGTTGAGGAACACCGTCAGCGCGGACGCCCGCGCCGAGTTCCAGTCCCGCTGGGTCATCTCCGCGCCCTCGGGGGTGAACCAGGCGATGTCGGACAGCTCGTCGTGGGTGCCCTCCACCGGGCGGCCGTGGAAGAAGCGGCGGCGGCGCAGCACGGGGTGGTCGCGGCGCAGCCACACCATCGTGCGCAGGAACTCCAGCAGCTCCCCGCCGTCCTCGGGCCAGTGCAGCCAGGACAGCTCGTTGTCCTGGCAGTAGGCGTTGTTGTTGCCGCGCTGGGTGCGGGCGAACTCGTCGCCGTGGCTGATCATCGGCACGCCCTGGGACAGCATCAGCGTGGCGAGGAAGTTGCGCGTCTGGCGGTCGCGCAGCGCGCGCACGCCCGGATCGTCGGTGTCCCCCTCCGCACCGCAGTTCCAGGACCGGTTGTGGCCTTCGCCGTCCTGGTTGTCCTCCCCGTTGGCCTCGTTGTGCTTCTCGTCGTACGACACCAGGTCGCGCAGGGTGAAGCCGTCGTGGCAGGTGACGAAGTTGACGGAGGCCAGCGGGCGGCGGCCGTCGTCCTGGTAGAGGTCGGAGGAGCCGGTCAGCCGGGAGGCGAACTCCGCGAGCGTCCGCGGTTCGCCGCGCCACAGGTCGCGCACGGTGTCGCGGTACTTGCCGTTCCACTCGGTCCACAGCGGCGGGAAGTTGCCCACCTGGTAGCCGCCCTCGCCCACGTCCCAGGGCTCGGCGATCAGCTTCACCTGCGAGACCACAGGGTCCTGCTGCACCAGGTCGAAGAACGAGGACAGCCGGTCCACCTCGTGGAACTGCCGGGCCAGGGTGGCGGCGAGGTCGAAGCGGAAGCCGTCGACGTGCATCTCGGTGACCCAGTAGCGCAGCGAGTCCATGATCATCTGGAGTACGTGCGGGGAGCGCATCAGCAGCGAGTTGCCGGTGCCGGTGGTGTCCGTGTAGTAGCGGGGATCGTCCGCGAGCCGGTAGTACGAGGGGTTGTCGATGCCCTTGAAGGACAGCGTCGGGCCCAGGTGGTTGCCCTCGGCGGTGTGGTTGTACACGACGTCCAGGATGACCTCGATCCCGGCCTCGTGCAGCGCCCGGACCGCCGACTTGAACTCCAGCACCTGCTGGCCGCGGTCGCCCCAGGAGGCGTACGCGTTGTGCGGGGCGAAGAAGCCGATGGTGTTGTAGCCCCAGTAGTTGCTCAGGCCCAGGTCCGCCAGCCGGTGGTCGTTCACGAACTGGTGTACGGGCATGAGTTCGAGCGCGGTCACCCCGAGCTTGGTCAGGTGTTCGATGACCGCCGGGTGGGCGAGCCCCGCGTAGGTGCCGCGCAGTTCCTCCGGAAGGTCCGGGTGACGCATGGTCAGGCCCTTGACGTGCGCCTCGTAGATCACCGTGTGGTGGTACTCGGTGCGCGGCGGCCGGTCGTCGCCCCAGTCGAAGTACGGGTTGATCACCACCGAGGCCATGGTGTGCGGCGCCGAGTCCAGGTCGTTGCGCCGCTCGGGCGCGTCGAAGTGGTAGCCGTACACCTCCTCGCCCCACCGGACCGAGCCGCTGACCGCCTTCGCGTACGGGTCGAGCAGCAGCTTCGCCGCGTTGCAGCGCAGCCCGCGCCCGGGGTCGTAGGGGCCGTGCACCCGGAACCCGTACCGCTGCCCGGGCATCACCCCCGGCACGTACGCGTGCCGCACGAACGCGTCGCTCTCGCGCAGTTCCACCGCCGTCTCCGAGCCGTCGTCGTGCAGCAGACACAGCTCCACTCGGTCCGCGGCCTCCGTGAAGACCGCGAAGTTGGTACCGGCGCCGTCATAGGTGGCGCCGAGCGGATACGCCTCGCCAGGCCAGACCTGCATGGACACGACTCTCCCAGGTGGGCGGCCCGCCCGGGGGCCGGTCCGCGCGACGGCACGAAGTCTCCCCGAAAGCGGGAACGGACCCGGCCGGGTACCCACGGCTATGAAACCGCTCACTCCCCGTGCGCGGACGGCGGGGAACGGCCCCGAAACGCCAAGCAGTTGAGCAAAGCAGGCGGAGAACCGACCTGTCCATCCGGCTGCACCGCGCAGCGCTCCCGGAGTACCCTTCCTTGATCGTTGAGACGGGAAAGGCCCGGGGACGGAAGGCGGTGCACGGGTGGGCTCGGGAGGGCTGGAGCTGCCCCCTGGTGACGAGGGTCACGAGGGGAACTCCCCGGACGTCCCGCCCGGCGCGGTGTCCCTGGCACGGCCGATGGACGCGGGGTCCATCGGGCCGGAGCTGGACTGGGGCGCCGACGCCTGGCACGAGGTGCGCACCCGCGCCCAGCGGGCCGGCCGGGCCTACATCTGGCTGAACCTCGTGGAACAGCGGCTGCGTTCGGTCGTCGCCGCGGTCCTGCGCCCCGTGTACGAGCCGGTGCACGGCGACGAGTGGGTGGTCGCCGCCGCCGGACCGGCCGGCCAGGAATGGGTGCAGCGCGCGGTCGCCGTCCGCGAGGTCAGCCGCCGCAAGGGCTACTTGCTCGACCCGGCCGACGACAACGTGCTCAGCTTCCTGACGCTGCCCCAGCTGCGCGAGCTGATGGTGCAGCACTGGCCCTGCTTCGAGCCCTACTTCGACGAGCGCCGCGACCTCGAACTCGCCCTGGACGAGCTGGAGGTGACGCGCAATGTCGTCTCCCGCAACCGCGCCCTGTCCGAGGCGGTGCTCGGCCAGGCGGAGCGCGCCTCGGCCCGGCTCCTGGAGATGCTCGGCGCGGGCGGCGACGTGCCCTCCGCGCGCCGGCTGCCGGTCGACGCGGTCGAGGACCTGGTCGGCGACCGGTACGCCGACGTGGTCGCCGTGCACTCCGACCGGGTGCGGCTGATGCGCCAGTTCCCGGCCGAGGACATCTTCGGCGGCGCCCGCCGCCTGGACGCCATCGGCATCGGCCTCAACCTGCTGGTGCAGAACTTCTCCGGGCGGCGCCTGGTCCGGCTCGCCGAGTCCGGCTGCCGGGTCCGGCTGCTCTTCCTCAACCCCGCCTCCAGCTCGGTCAAGCGCCGCGAGCGCGAACTCGGGATGAAACGGGGCGAACTGAGCCGCTCCGTCGAGATGAACATCCTGCACATGCGCCGGGTGCGCGCCCGGCTGCGCGACCCGGGCGCCTTCGAGATCCAGGTGTACGACGAGACGCCCCGCTTCACGGCCTACCTGGTGGACGGCGACGGCGCCGACGGCGTCGCCGTGGTGCAGTCCTATCTGCGCGGGGCGCGGGGCATGGAGTCGCCGGTCCTGGTGCTGCGCAACGGCAGCCGCCTGGTCACGTCGGACGACGCGGTCGAGGCCGGGCTCTTCCCGACCTACCGCGAGGAATTCGAGCTGGCTTGGACGGATTCGCGCCCTGTGTCCTGAAGTATCCCCGGGGGAAGCGGAACGCGGTCCTCTGATTGTCAGTGCCCCGTGCGAGGGTGGAGACCACTGGGGGAACGCACCACACAGAAGGGGGACCGCCCATGGGCTGGCACCAGGAGCTGCTGGTCGGCTTCGACCTGGAGACGACCGGCACGGATCCGCGCGAGGCGCGCATCGTCACCGGCGCGGTGATCGAGGTCAGAGCAGGTGAGCCGCTGGGCCACCGGGAGTGGCTGGCCGATCCGGGCGTGGAGATCCCGGCCGACGCGGTCGCCGTGCACGGGATCAGCAACGAACGGGCGACGGCCGAGGGCCAACCCGCCGACCGGGTGGCCGACGCCATCGCCGAGGCGCTGGTGTCGTACTGGAGGACGGGCGTCCCGGTCGTCGCCTACAACGCGGCCTTCGACCTCACCCTGCTCTCCGCCGAACTGCGCCGCCACGGACTGCCGTCCCTCGCCGACCGCCTCGGCGGGCTCGCCCCCGCCCCGGTGATCGACCCGTACGCCATCGACCGCTGGGTGGACCGCTACCGGCGCGGCAAGCGGAACCTGGAAGCGGTCTGCGCGGAGTACGGCACGGTCCTGGACGCGGCGCACGACGCGTCCGCGGACGCCCTCGCCGCGGCCCGCCTGGCCGCCGCGATAGCCGTCCGCCACCCGAAGATCGCCGCCCTCGGCCCGGCGGAACTGCACCGCCGGCAGATCGAGTGGTACGCCGCGTGGGCGGCCGACTTCCAGGCCTTCCTGCGCCGCAAGGGGGACGCGACGGCGGTGGTGGACGGGATGTGGCCGCTGCGGGAGCTGACGGCCGAAGCGGTGTGAGGGGGCCGTCGGGGCCTCGGCGACGGTGCCGGATCAGAACGGATACCAGCGCACCGACTCGTCCCCGTCCCGAAGGGACGCCACCCTGCGGCGGAACTCGGCCAGGGCCTTGGGATTGCTCGGCGCGTGCTGGGCGACCCAGGCGCAGCTGGCGGTCTCGCGGGCGCCGCGCAGCACCGAGCAGCCCTCCCACTCGCGCACGTCCCAGCCGTAGGCCTCGGTGAAGGAGTAGTACGACTCGGCCGGCAGCCCGTACCGGTCGCGGGAGAGGGCCATCACCACCAGGTCGTGCTCGCGCAGGTCGGCGGAGAAGGTCTCCAGGTCGACCAGGACCGGTCCCTCGGGCCCGATGTGCACATTGCGGGGCAGCGCGTCGCCATGGATGGGGCCCGGCGACAGACGGGGCGTCAGCGCCGCCGCGGCCGCCGCGAAGCCGTCCCGGCGCTCGCGCAGATAGGCCGCGTCCCCGGGGTCGATCGCCTCGCCCGCGAGCCGCAGCCAGCGCTCCACCCCGCCCAGCAGCTCCCGGGGCGGCAGCGCGAACGGGGCGTCGGGCAGCGCGTGCACGAGCCGCAGCAGCTCGGCCAGGTCACGGGGCTCGGCGGGTCGCACGGCGTCGGGCAGCCGGTGCCACACGGTCACCGGGTGGCCCCCCACCAGCCGAGGCTCCGGCTCGGCCGCCCGCACCGCGGGCACGCCCGCCTCCGCGAGCCAGCCGGCGATGCGCACCTCGCGCCGCGCCCGCTCCAGCAGTTCTGCGTCGCGCCCCACCTTGACGACCAGGTCGCCTGCCGCGAACACCGCGTTCTCGCCGAGCGCGAGCAGACTCGCGTCACCGGCCGCGACCGCGGGTACTCCCGCCGCGGCCAGTACGTCCCGCGCCCGTGCCTCGTCCATCGTGGTGCCTCCGTGCCGCCGTCTTCCGAGCCGCTGTCCGGGGACCCGGCACATGCCGTTTCCCCCGGTCAGTCTCCCACTCGCGCGGGCCCGCGCCCGCCGGGCGTCTTGGGATGTCCGTTCCGCCGTCAGAGATCCACTTTGTGATTACGAAAGCTTGTTGAACAAGTCACAGCTGTGTTCAGAGGTTGATCCGGCCCCCGTCGAACGGGCATTGTTTCGCGCAGCCCGCCCCCACGGGGGTCGGGCCCCGGTCGTCGTGCCCGCCCCCACGGGGCACGACGGCCGCTCTAAGCTGACCGTGTGACGACCTATGCGGCGCTGTTGCGCGGGATCAATGTCGGCGGCAACCGGAAGCTCCCGATGGCCGACCTGCGCACGCTGCTCGGCGGCCTCGGACACCGTGGCGTCCGCACCCATCTCCAGAGCGGTCAGGCGGTGTTCACCGCCGATCACGGTGACGAGGGTTCTCTGGCAGCCGAGTTGACCCGGGCGATCGAGGAACGCTTCGGCTTCACGGTGGACGTGCTCGTGCGCGACCACTCCTATCTGGCGGCGGTGGTGCGCGACTGCCCCTTCCCGGCCGCCGAACTGGAGGGCAGGCAACTGCACGTCACCTACTTCTCCGCCGCCGTCACCGCCGACCGCTACGCGAACATCGATCAAGTCGCCCACCTCCCCGAGGAGTTCCGCCTCGGCGACCGCTGCCTCTACCTGTACGCCCCCGACGGTCTCGGCCGCTCCAAGCTCGCCGAGGCGCTGAGCCGGCCGCGGGCCACCAAGGACCTGATCGCCACCAGCCGGAACTGGAACACCGTGGTCAAACTGACGGAGCTGACCGCGCCCCCGGCGTGAGCACGGGTGAGGGAATCTGACCATGCGCTACATCGTGATCGGAGCGGGAGCGGTCGGCGGAACCGTCGGCGGGCGGCTGGCCCAGGCCGGCCGCGAAGTCGTCCTCGTCGCCCGCGGCAGCCATCTGACGGCACTCGGTGAGCACGGGCTGCGACTGCGGGTGCCCGAAGGGGAGTCGACGTACCGGTTGCCGGCCGTCGACGGCCCCGGGCCGCTCGGCGGGCTGCGCGCCGACGACGTCCTGCTGCTCGCCGTGAAGACCCAGGACACCGTGGCCGCCCTGGACGCCTGGGCCGACGTGCCCGTGGCCGGCGGCGGCACCGCGGGCGAACGGCTGCCGCTGCTCTGCCTGCAGAACGGCGTGGAGGGCCCCCGGCTCGCGCTGCGCCGCTTCCGCCGGGTGTACGGCGTCTGCGTCTGGCTGCCCTGCACCTTCGTGGAGCCCGGCGTCGTCTCCGCCGCGGGCACCCCGCTCACCGGCGTCCTCCACCTGGGCCGCGCCCAGGGCGGCACCGACGACACCGCCCGCCGGATCGCCGCCGATCTCGCCGCCGCGCACTTCGAGGCGCCGGTCGTACCGGACGTGGCCCGCTGGCAGTACGCCAAGCTGCTCGCCAACCTCGCCAACGCGCAGGAGGCCCTGAGCGGCCCCGTCGAGGGCGAGGCCGCCAAGGCGCTGTGCGCGCGGGTGCGGGCCGAGGGGGAGGCCGTGCTGGACGCCGCCCGGATCGCCTACGCGAGCCCCGAGGAGCAGCGTGCGGCGCGCGGCGACAAGGTGACCCTGGTCCCGCTGGACGGGGCCCCGCGCGGCGGCGGGTCCTCCTGGCAGTCCCTCGTGCGCGGCACCGGCAGCATCGAGGCGGACTACCTCAACGGCGAGATCGCCCTCCTCGGCCGCCTGCACGGCGTCCCGGCCCCGCTCAACGAACTCCTCCAGCGCCTCGCCGGCGCCTTCGCCCGCGAGCGCCGGCCCGCCGGTTCCCTGCCGCTCGCCGACCTGGTCCGGATGGCCGACGAGGCCGAGCGGGCGCCGGACCGCACCGTCGGCGAAGTCCGCATGCCCTGAAGCGGAGTTCGAACAGCGGCTCACCGATGTGGCCGATAACCGCCCCTGAGGAGCGCCGACTCGACTTTCCCCTGTGACAACCGGGCCGCTCCGGACGCAGAACGGAGTGCCGTCGTGGTCCGACGTCACAGGGGAACGCCGGACCGCGGCGGCTTGTACCACGTCCTCACCCGTAAGGGGACGGCTCCGCGAACAACGCGACAAGTCCGCCCCGTTGTCCCTAGGGTGATGCACGCCGGACGGCCGGAACGACACCCTACGGCCCCGCACCGGAGCGTCTGCACGCCCTTCCGCTACCGCGTCCACGGCCGTCAACGGACACCGGTCACCTGGAGGAGCGGCGATTTTCGGCCTACCTCCGACCACGAGCGAGGACTGGACATGAGCACCTATGACTACGGACACGTCAACGGCCCCGGCCCCTACGGTGAGTTCGTCGGCCTCGACCTGACCCACGGCACCCCGCCCCTGGAGGCGCTGATCGCCGTCTCCGCCCGCCTCACCGAGGCGCTGCGCAGGGAGTGCCCCGGGCTCGTCCGCCAGGGCCAGATCATCGAGGCGGCGTTCGCGGAGTCCGCCGAGGACGGACTGCCGCCCAACCGCGGCCGCATCCGCTCCGCCCTGGACGACATCTGCATCGGGGCGTCGGCGGGCACGGCGAGCCTCGCCTACACCCGGCAGCTGGTGCAGGCCCTGGGCCTGTGACGCCCCGCGAGCCTGCCGTGGCCGACGACCGGAGGGACTAGGCGCCGAGCGCCTGGAGCGCCGGGCGGCACGCGGCGTCGTAGCGGCGCAGCAGCAGGCGCGCCACCTCCGGCGCGGGCCCCAGGACCTCCGCGAGGACGTCCGCGCCGGCCGCGCCGCGCGCGATGCGGTCCGGCAGGAAGCCGGGGGCGAGGACGTACGGCGCCACGGCGACCCGGGCGCAGCCGAGCGCGCGCAGGTCCCGTACGGCGTCCTCGGTGCGCGGCAGGGAGGCGGAGGCGAACGCGGGTCGCACGGCGCACCAACCGGTGTGCCACCACTCCCGCGCGATGTCGGCGATCACCGCGATCGCCTCCGGGTCGCTGGACCCCGCCGAGGCCAGCACGACCCCGGTCGAGGACTTGTCGGCGGGGCTGAGCCCGGCCTCGTACAGCCGTCGCTCCAGCGCCGCGAGCAGCAGCGGCGAGGGGCCGAGCACCTCCGCCTGCCGGATCCGCAGCCGCGCCGGGGCCGCCCGCAGCACCGCCGGGATGTCGGCCTTGGCGTGGAAGGCACGGGTGAGCAGCAGCGGCAGGGCCACGACGTCACGGACACCCTCCGCAGCCAGTGACTCCAGCACCCCGTGCACCGACGGCACGTTGAAGTCCAGGAAGCCGGTCTCCACACGCAGCCCGGGACGCTGTGCCCGTACCCGCTCGACCAGGGCGTGCACGGTGCGGGCGTGCCGCGCGTCGCGGCTGCCGTGGGCGATGACGAGGAGCACGGGCGCCGCCATGCCGGTCAGCCTTTCACCAACAGGCCGCGGCTGCGCAGCACCCACCGCTCCAGCGGACTGAAGATCAGCAGGTCGATGGCGATGCCGACGAACAGGATCAGCAGGATGGCCTCGAACACCATGGCCATGTCGCTGGCCGTGCGGGCGTTCTCCAGGAGCTGGCCGAGGCCGGTGCCGAGGTCGGGGAAGCTCGCGATGATCTCGGCGGCCATCAGCGAGCGCCAGGAGAAGGCCCAGCCCTGCTTCATGCCGGCCACATAGCCGGGCAGGGCGGCGGGCAGGGTGATGTGCCAGGTGCCCTTGACCCCGGTGGCGCCGAGCGTGCGGCCCGCGCGCAGGAACAGCGGGGGCACCTGGTCCACGCCGGAGACCAGCCCGTTGGCGATGGACGGCACGGCGCCGAGCAGGATCACGGTGTACATCATGGAGTTGTCCAGGCCCAGCCAGATCACGGCCGGGGGCACCCAGGCGACCGACGGCAGCGACTGGAGGCCGGACAGGATCGGCCCGATGGCCGCGCGCACGAACTTCACCCGCGCCACCAGCAGTCCCAGCGGGGTGCCGATCAGCAGCGCGAGGCAGAAGCCGAGCAGACCGCGCGAGACGGAGGTCCAGATGTAGCCGAGCAGCTTGCCCTGGAGCCAGTCCTCGCGGAAGGCGCCCCAGACCGCGCCCGGCGTGGGCAGTCTGGTCGGGTCGTCCACGATCTTCAGGCTGATCAGGCCCTGCCAGACCACCAGCACCACGAGGATCGCGGCGAGGGGCGGCAGGACCTTGTCGACCAGGGTCCTGCGAAGCGGCGTACGGCTCGACTGCGTGGTCTCCAGCGCGTCGAGTCCCGCCTCCACGCTGCCCGCGGCCGCGGCGTTCGTGGTGGTCGTGTCAGTGCTGGCCATGGCGGCGGATCTCCCCACGCAGTACTTCGGTGATCTCCAGGGACAGTTCCGCCACGGGCGCGTCCTCGATGCGGCGCGGCTGCGGGATGCCGACCTCCCACTCGCGGGCCACGCGGCCCGGACGGGAGGACAGCAGCACGACCCGCTGGGCGAGACGCACGGCCTCGCGCACGTTGTGCGTGACGAACAGCACCGACAGTCCGGTCTCCGACCAGATCCGGGTCAGCTCGTCGTGCAGCACGTCCCGGGTGATGGCGTCCAGGGCCGCGAACGGCTCGTCCATCAGGAGCAGTTGGCTTTCCTGGGCGAGTGCGCGGGCCATCGCGACCCGCTGGCGCATGCCGCCCGACAGCTCGTGCACGCGCTTGCCGTACGCGCCCCCCAGGCGGACGAGTTCGAGGAGTTCCTCGGCCTTGCCGCGCCGCTCGGAGCGGGGGACCCCCCGCAGCCTGAGGGCGAGTTCGATGTTCTTCCCGGCGGTGAGCCAGGGGAACAGGGCGTGTTCCTGGAACATCAGCGCGGGGCGGCCGTCGGTGCGGATGGTTCCGCCGGTGGGCTCGTCCAGGCCCGCCACCAGGTTGAGCAGGGTGGACTTGCCGCACCCCGAGGCCCCCAGGAGGGTGACGAACTCGCCGGGTGCGACATCGAGGCTGATGTCGTCCAGGACGAGCTGGGACCCGTCCGGTGTGGCGAAGGACTTCGAGACATGCTCAAGGCGTGCGGCGTACTCCACCGACCGCGCGGCCTTGGCGAGGGTCGTGGCCATGGTCGTCACCTCCTGGGACGTCTTCGGGCGGGTGTCAGCTGCTGCCGAGGCCGGCGGCGTCGACAGGGCGTCCGCCCTCGGCCTTGAGCACCTGGTTGAGGATCGTCAGGTCGTAGATCCCCTTGAGGTCGGGCTTGTCCAGCAGACCGGCCTTGACCGCGTGCGCCGCCTCGGTGCCGAGGCTGGCGGCCAGCGGGTCGTCGGTGAACCGGACGGACTTCCACGCCGGGTCGAGCACCGCGGCCGGCAGTGCCTTGCCGGAGTCGTCCGCGAGCTGCTTGTTCGCGGCCTGCTTCGCCTGCTCCGGGTTGGCGTTGATCCACTTGTTTGCCTCGACGGACGCCTTCAGGACCGCCTCGACCGCCTTCGGGTGCTCCTTGAGGAACGCCTGCCGCACGATGATGTTGGTGATCACGAACGTGTGCCCCGGCCACAGCGAGGACTCGTCGAGCAGCACCTTGCCGCCCTCGGAGACCAGCTTGGACGCGGTCGGCTCCGGCACCCAGGCGCCGTCGACGGAACCGGACCTGAAGGCGTCCGGGGTCACCTTGTTGTCGCTGCGCACGACCGTGACGTCGCCCTCGCCGCTCTGCGGATCGACCTTCCAGCCCTGCTCCGCCACCCAGTTGAGGAACGCCACGTCCTGCGTGTTGCCCAGCTGCGGGGTGGCGATCTTCTTGCCCCTGACGTCCTTCAGGGAGGTGATCTTCTTCGGGTTCACGACCAGCTTGACCCCGCCGGACGCCGAACCGCCGATGATCTTCAGGCTCTTGCCGTCGGACTTGGTGTAGCCGTTGATCGCCGGGGACGGGCCGATCCAGCCGATGTCGATGGAGCCGGAGTTCAGCGCCTCTATCTCGGAGGGCCCGGCGTTGAAGGTGGCGTAATCGGCCTTGGTGGCGCCCAGTTCCTTCTGGAACAGGCCCTGCTCCCGGCCCACCAGCGCGGTGCCGTGGGTGAGGTTCGGGAAGTAGCCGATCTTGACGGAGTCGAGGCCGTCGATCTTCCTGGCCCCGGCGGCGACCTTCGCGGTGTCGTCGTGACCGGCCTGGGAGCCGTAGCCGCAGGCGGCGAGCGCGAGCAGGGGGAGGGCGAGGAGCGCGGTCATACCGCGGCGCGGGAACGGGGAGTTGATGGCAGGCACGGGAGGGGTTCCTCTCGTTGGCCCGGCGGGTCACGGTCTCTTCAGGTCGTGGCCGGGAGGTCGGCAGGTCTTCGTCTGTGGCGGTGGGGGGCGAGGGCGCGCGAGCGGTGCGCGTACGTCAGCGCGCACATCGCGCCACCCCGCCCTGTCCGCTGCCGAGGGCCCCGCTGCCGACGCGGCCGCCCTCCTTCGCGAACATCGAGTAGAAATCGGAGGAGTTCATGCTCAGAAGTCCCAGCCGTCCTCGTCGGCCGCGTCCTTGACCGGATCGGGCGCGGCGAAGGACTCGCCGACCATGCCCGCGGTGAGCGTGGTGCCGTCGGCGGGGTCGATCAGGATGAAGGAGCCGGTGCGGCGCGAGTCGGCGTAGGCGTCGACGGGCAGCGGTTCGGCGGTGCGGATCTTCACCCGGCCGATGTCGTTGGCGGCGAGCCGGCCGGGGTGGGGGTGCAGGGACAGGTCGTCCAGGGTGAGCCGGGAGGGGATGTCCTTGACGATCGCCTTGACGGTGCGGGTGCCGTGCTTGAGCAGGACCCGGTGGCCGACGGCCAGCGGCTGGTCGGCGACATGGCAGACCGTCGCCTCCACGTCCCGCGTGGTCGGCGGCGCGTCCTTGGCCGGCACGATCAGGTCGCCGCGCGAGACGTCGATGTCGTCCGCCAGCAGGAGGGTCACGGACTGGGTGGTCCAGGCGACGTCGACCGGCTCGCCGAGCAGGTCGATGCCGGAGATCGTCGTGGTGAGCCCGGACGGCAGGACCATGACCTCCTCGCCGACGCGGAAGCTGCCGGCGGCGATCTGGCCCGCGTAGCCCCGGTAGTCGGGGTGCTCGGCGCTCTGCGGGCGGATCACGTACTGCACGGGCAGCCGGGCGTGGCAGTGGGCCAGGTCGTGACTGACGGGGACCGTCTCCAGATGCTCCAGGACGGTGGGGCCGCCGTACCAGTCCATGTGCGCGGACGGCTCCACCACGTTGTCGCCGGCGAGCGCGGAGATCGGGATCGCGGTGACCTCGGGGATGCCCAACTCGGTGGCGTAGGCGGTGAACTCCTCGGCGATCGCCGCGAAGACGGGCTCCCGGTAGCCGACGAGGTCCATCTTGTTGACGGCCAGCACCACGTGCGGGACGCGCAGCAGGGCGGCGATCGCGGCGTGCCTGCGGGTCTGCTCGACCACGCCGTTGCGGGCGTCGACCAGGATCACCGTCAGCTCGGCGGTGGAGGCGCCGGTGACCATGTTGCGGGTGTACTGCACATGGCCGGGGGTGTCGGCGAGGATGAACCGCCGCCGGGGCGTGGCGAAGTAACGGTACGCCACGTCGATCGTGATGCCCTGCTCCCGCTCGGCGCGCAGCCCGTCGGTGAGCAGGGCGAGGTCCGGGCCGTCCTGGCCGCGGCTCGCCGACGCCCGCTCCACGGCCTCCAGTTGGTCGGCCAGCACCGACTTGGAGTCGTGCAGCAGCCGCCCGACGAGGGTGGACTTGCCGTCGTCGACGGAGCCGGCGGTGGCGAACCGGAGCAGCGTGGTGGCCGACAGCGCCTCGGTCGTGACAGTGCTCATGGTTAGAAGTACCCCTCGCGCTTGCGGTCTTCCATCGCGGCCTCGGACAGCTTGTCGTCCGCGCGGGTGGCGCCCCGTTCGGTGAGCCGGGACGCGGCGATCTCCGCGATCACGGCGTCCAGGGTCGTCGCGTCCGAGTCGACGGCGCCGGTGCAGGACATGTCGCCGACCGTGCGGTAGCGCACCAGGCGCTTCTCCACCGTCTCGTCCCGCCGCGGCCCGCCCCACTCGCCGGCCGTCAGCCACATCCCGGCGCGCCGGAACACCTCGCGCTCGTGCGCGAAGTAGATCTGCGGCAGCTCGATCCCCTCGCGGGCGATGTACTGCCACACGTCCAGCTCGGTCCAGTTCGACAGCGGGAACACCCGCACGTGCTCACCGGGCGCGTGCCGGCCGTTGTACAGGTTCCACAGTTCGGGGCGCTGGCGGCGCGGGTCCCACTGGGAGAACTCGTCGCGCAGCGAGAACACCCGCTCCTTCGCGCGGGCCTTCTCCTCGTCGCGGCGTCCGCCGCCGAAGACCGCGTCGAACCTCTCCGACTGGATCCTCTCCGTCAACGGCAGCGTCTGCAGCGGGTTGCGGGTGCCGTCCGGGCGCTCCTTGAGGACCCCCCGGTCGATGTAGTCCTGGACGGAGGCCACATGCAGGCGCAGCCCGTGCCGCTCGACCGCGCGGTCGCGGTAGTCGAGTACCTCGGGGAAGTTGTGCCCGGTGTCCACGTGCAGCAGTGAGAAGGGGACCGCCGCGGGGGCGAACGCCTTCAGCGCGAGGTGCAGCATGACGATCGAGTCCTTGCCCCCGGAGAACAGGATCACCGGGTTCTCGAACTCGCCCGCCACCTCACGGAAGATGTGCACGGCCTCGGACTCCAGCGCGTCCAGGTGCGACAGCGCGTACGGGCTGTCCGTACCGCCTTCGACCTCGGCGAGCGTGGTCATATCAGTCCCCTCTCGCTGAGCAGGGCGGACACGGCGGCCGCGGACTCCTGCACGGTCTGGTGCTGCGACTCGATGCGCAGCTCGGGCGACTCGGGCTCCTCGTACGGGTCGTCCACACCGGTCAGCCCGGTCAGCTCGCCCGCGGCCTGCTTGGCGTACAGCCCCTTCACATCGCGGACGCTGCACACCTCGACCGGCGTCGCCACGTGCACCTCCAGGTACGGGGTGGCGTTCTCCGCGTGCCGCTTGCGCACGGCGTCCCGGCTGTCCGCGTACGGCGCGATCACCGGCACCAGCGCCAGCACGCCGTTGCGGGCGAGCAGTTCGGCGACGAAGCCGATGCGCTGCACATTGGTGTGCCGGTCCTCGCGGGAGAAGCCGAGGCCCGCGGAGATGAACTCGCGGATCTCGTCGCCGTCGAGCACCTCGACCCGGTGGCCCCCGGCGCGCAGCCGGCCCGCCAGTTCGTGGGCGATGGTGGTCTTGCCGGCGCTCGGCAGGCCCGTGAGCCAGACGGTGGCTCCGGTGGTCACGTCGTTCTCCTGGGTCTGGGTCTGGGTCTTCGTCCGGGGTCGTATCCCGGGCTGGATCTGGTCAGTGGTCATCCGTGCAGCCCGCACTCGGTCTTGGCGCGCCCCGCCCAGCGTCCGGCGCGCGCGTCCTCGCCCTCCAGCACCCGGCGGGTGCAGGGGGCGCAGCCGATGGAGGCGTAGCCGTCCATCAGCAACGGGTTGGTCAGCACGCCGTGTTCGGCGACGTAGGCGTCCACGTCGTCCTGGGTCCAGCGCGCGATGGGGGAGACCTTGACCTTGCGCCGCTTCTCGTCCCAGCCGACCACCGGGGTGTTCGCCCGGGTCGGGGACTCGTCGCGGCGCAGGCCGGTCGCCCAGGCCCGGTAGTTCGCCAGGCCCTGCTCCAGGGGCCGCACCTTGCGCAGGGCGCAGCACAGGTCGGGGTCGCGGTCGTGCAGCCTCGGGCCGTACTCCGCGTCCTGCTCGGCCACCGTCTGCTCCGGCGTGAGCGTGATGACGCGGACGTCCATCACCGCGGCCACCGCGTCCCGGGTGCCGATGGTCTCCGGGAAGTGGTAGCCGGTGTCGAGGAAGACCACGTCCACGTTCGGGCGCACCTGCGAGGCGAGATGGGCGACCACGGCGTCCTCCATCGAGGAGGTGACGCAGAACCCCCCGCCGAAGGTGTCCACCGCCCAGCGCAGGATCTCCGGCGCGGAGGCGTCCTCCAGCTCACGCCCCGCGCGCTCGGCCAGCTCACGCAACTCGTCGTCGGTACGCGTTTTCTGTTCCGTCGTCATGTCCGCTCGCCCTCTTGGTCGTCGGCTCGCCGCAGACCCTGCGCGAGCAGTCCGAGGAACTTCAGCTGGAACGCCCGGTTGCACGCCCCGCACTCCCACGCACCATGGCCCTGCTCGCTCGGCCGCAGGTCCTCGTCGCCGCAGTAGGGGCAGTAGAAGGGGGCGGCGCGCTCGCTCACGACAGAGCCTCCTCGGAGGCACGGGACGCCCAGACGGCGAACCGCTCGCCGTCCGTGCGCTCGGCGAGGTAACGCCGCAGCACCCGCTCGATGTAATCGGGCAGTTCCCGCGCGGTGACCTTCAGGCCGCGCACCTTGCGGCCGAAGCCCGCCTCCAGCCCGAGCGCGCCGCCCAGGTGCACCTGGAAGCCCTCGACCTGGGTGCCGTCGTCGTCCAGGACCAGCTGGCCCTTGAGACCGATGTCGGCCACCTGGATGCGGGCGCAGGCGTTCGGGCAGCCGTTGATGTTGATGGTCAGCGGTTCGTCGAACTCCGGGAGCCTGCGCTCCAGTTCGTCGATCAGGGAGCTGCCGCGCTCCTTGGTCTCCACGATCGCGAGCTTGCAGAACTCGATGCCGGTGCAGGCCATGGTGCCGCGCCGGAAGGGCGAGGGGGAGACGGTGAGGCCGAGCGCGTCGAGGGCCGCCGACAGCGGCTCGACCTGGTCCTCCTCGACGTCCAGCACGATCATCTTCTGCTCGACGGTGGTGCGCACCCGACCGGAGCCGTGGGCCTCGGCGACATCGGCGATCTTGGCCAGCGTGGCGCCGTCGACCCGGCCGACGCGCGGCGCGAAGCCGACGTAGAAGCGGCCGTCCCGCTGCCGGTGCGCGCCGACGTGGTCGCGCCAGCGCTCCACGGGCTGCGCGGGCGCCGGGCCGTCGAGCAGCTTGCGCCCGAGGTACTCGTCCTCCAGTACCTGCCGGAACTTCTCCGCGCCCCAGTCGGCGACCAGGAACTTCAGCCGGGCCCGGTTGCGCAGCCGCCGGTAGCCGTAGTCGCGGAAGATCGAGATGACGCCCTCGTGGACGTCCGCGACCTCCGCCAGCGGCACCCAGGCGCCGAGCCGGACACCGATCTTGGGGTTGGTGGACAGTCCGCCGCCGACCCACAGGTCGAAGCCGGGCCCGTGCTCGGGGTGCTCGACCCCGACGAACGCGACGTCGTTGATCTCGTGCGCCACGTCCAGCAGCGGGGAGCCGGAGACCGCGGTCTTGAACTTGCGCGGCAGGTTCGAGTAGGCCGGGTTGCCGATGACGCGTCGGTGGATCTCCTCGATGGCGGGGGTGCCGTCGACGATCTCGTCCTCGGCGATGCCGGCGACCGGGGAGCCGAGGATCGCGCGGGGCGTGTCACCGCAGGCCTCGGTGGTGGACAGCCCGACCTCTTCGAGTCGCCGCCAGATCTCCGGCACGTCCTCGATGCGCACCCAGTGCAGCTGGATGTTCTGCCGGTCGGTGATGTCGGCGGTGCCGCGCGCGAACTCCTGGGAGACCTCGCCGATCACCCGCAGCTGCCGGGTGGTCAGCCGGCCCCCGTCGATCCGCACCCGCAGCATGAAGTACTCGTCGTCCAGCTCCTCCGGCTCCAGGATCGCGGTCTTGCCGCCGTCGATCCCGGGCTTGCGCTGGGTGTACAGACCCCACCAGCGCATCCGGCCACGCAGATCGGTCGGGTCGATGGAGTCGAAGCCGCGCTGGGCGTAGATCGTCTCAATACGTGTCCGTACGTTGAGACCGTCATCGTCCTTCTTGAACTGCTCGTTGCCGTTGAGCGGTGTGAAGTGGCCCTGGGCCCACTGGCCCTCGCCGCGGTGACGGCTCACCTTGCGGCGGGGCGCGGAGGCGGCTGGGTTCTGTGGGGTGGCAGCCATGGTTGCTACGTCCTTCGGACAGGCTTCGGACATGGGAGAAGTGGCGCTGAAGAGCTCTGACCTGCGTGGATAGGGGCGCACGGGCGACGAGTGCGGGCCGTGCGCGGGCAAGGGTCAGGCGGGGGCCCGAGTAAGGGGAGCGGCGGTGCTGGAAGGGTCAGCTCGCCGGACAGATGGCGCTGGACATGCGGCCGAGGTCGACGTGCCGCCGACTCACCAAGGCAATTCCAGTTCCAGGCATGACGGCAGCGTGTCACGGCGATCTGGACAGAGTCCAGCTTCTTCCGTCATGTGGACACCCCTGTCTCGCATCGCGGGACAAGGGTGCGATCGCTCACATGTGTCGCAGGGAGGCTTGTCGGGGCAGGTCAGGCAGGGTAGGCGCCCGGCCACGGGCCCGGGTTCGACACGTCGGGCTCCAGTTCGACCTTGGTTTCGTACAGCTTGAAGCCGCGTCGCTGGTAGTTGGCCATGGCGAACTCGCCGTCCTTGTCGCAGGTGTGGACCCACACCCGCTTCGTCGGCGTCCGCCCGGGCCAGCGCTCGGCGAGGTCCCAGGCGCGGGCGGTGCCGTACGCCAGCAGGTGCCCGCCGATGGCGCGGCCGCGGAAGGCGGGGATCAGCCCGAAGTAGAGGATCTCCACCGCGCCGTCGTCCTGCGCCTCCAACTCCAGGAAGCCGGCCGGGGTGCCGCGGTCGTACGCCACCCATGTCTCGACGCCCGGCCGGTCCAGCAGCTCCCGCCAGCGCGCGTACGACCACCCGAGCCGGTCGGTCCAGCGGATGTCCCCGCCGACCGCCGTGTACAGGAACCGGTTGAACTCGGGGGAGGGCACCTCCGCCCGTACGATCCGCACGTCGCCCTCGGGTGCGGCGGCGGGCAGCAGATCGGCCGGGGACGTCTGCTCCAGGAACCATGTCGTGACAGGGATGCTGCTCATGCGGGCCAGGGAATCATCCCGCCCCGGTGTCTGTCGATCGACCGCCCCCGGTGCGGGGTCAGCCCAGTGACCGGTCCAGCTCCGCCAGCGGCACCGCGAACAGCATCCGCCCGGACAGGGACCACACCTCGCCGGTCTCCCGCCAGTACGACAGGGAGCCCGCGGACTCGGCCCAGCAGTGGTGCGTGGCGTCCGCGCCGCACTCCGCCGCCCGCGCGCCCCGGGTGTCCTGCCGCCACAGCCCGCCGTGGCCGTCTTGCGCCTCGGGCACCCGTCCCACATACCAGGACGTGCGATCCGCCCCGGCCTCCCGGTAGGACAGCACCCCCCGGATCCCGGTCACCCGGGTCCGGTACTCCTCCACCGCGTCGACCCGGCCTTGGGCGTTCGCCGCGAGCAGCCCCGCGCGGCGCGGGTCGGTGCTGAACGCGTACCGCCACAGCCGGGCGGGCCGCTCGCCGCCGGGGGCCGTCCACTCCGCGGCGACCAGGCTGGCCGGCGCCGTACCGCGGTCGAGCGCGAGCGCGCCGGGACAGGGCGGTCCGGTGGGCGAGCAGCGGCCGCCGGCGAAGCTGTAGCTGCCGACCGCGGGCATGACGTACCGGTACCCGTCGGCGGACCAGCCGCCCCGCACCCGGCCGATCGCGGGCCCGTCGACCGTGGCGCGCTGGATCCGGTCGAGGTCGTACACGTAGAGCGCCGCGGAACCGCCGCGGCGGGTGGTGACCAGCAGCTTGTCCCGGTACCAGACCATGGAGGAGACCCCGGAGCCCAGGCCCCGGTAGTCGCGGCCACCGTCCACCGGCACCACCAGCAGCACCCAGCGGTAGGCGAGCCGGTGGGGATCGTCGGCGTCGACGAGGGCGACCCGGGCGAGGCCGCGCTCGGCGCGCGGACCGGTGCGGGTGCCGTGCGTCCAGCCGCTGAGGACCACCCGGTGGGTGCCCCACACGCCGTCCTCGTCGGCGTCCCCGGACGTGGTCACCGAGGCCGGACGCCAGCCCGTGGCACCGGTGTCGGCCGGGTCCCAGCAGTACGCGCGGGTGGGCGAGGGCGCGACGGGCAGGGTCTCGCGGTCGGCGTCGGAGCAGCCGGGGCCCTCGCGCAGGGTGCGGTCCGCGCCGGCGAGCACGGCGTCCACGCCGACCGGGCGGCCCATCGAGGCGGCGAGGCGGTCCAGGGTGCGGGCGGGCACCAGGTGCTCGCGCAGCCGCAGCCGTGCGGTGTCCGCGGGAGAGGTGAGCGGCTTGAGCGCGCCGGGACGCTCGGTGACCTGTGCCTGGGAGGCGCTGATCAGGGTCGCGGCCGTGGTCAGGGCCAGCGCGGTCCCGGTCAGCACGGCGCGCAGGACCGTGCCCCGCCTGCGCCGGCGATGTCTGCCGCGATGCATCATGTCGTCCCCTCTTCAGGGCCCTTCCGCTCCGGCGCACGCCGTCGCCCCGGCCTGGCCGGAGCGGACCAACTGCGCTCGCCGGTCCGTACGTTGACGCCGCGTCCGGGCCCTCAGGGGATGCTACGGCAGTAACGGTCCGCGCAGGGCGAAGACCCCGCAAATACCCGGAAGTCACGCCGGAAACGCCGCGCCCCCGCCGTCACGCGGGCCGCGGACGGTCCCGCCGCTGCGCCGTCCGGCGGTGCGCCACCGCCGTCGCCGTGGAGCGTGGCAGCAGGTCACGGGGGTCATCGGGCAGCACGACCTCGACGTCGGCCGTATCGGAGAAACGATACGGCCGATGCTGGAGAAGTCCTCCGAGATAGCGGCGGATCCGCGACATCTCCGCCCGCACCGTCACCGTGCGTGTCGGGTCCCCGAAGAGGTCACCGGCCAGCTCCGCCGCCCCGCGCCCGCCCGGGTGTTCGGCCAGCAGGAACAGCAACTCGGCATGGCGCGGGCTCAGTTCCCGCGACCAGGCGCCCGTCGGCGCGGACGCCGACACGGTCACCGTGGCGCGCTCCGGCCGGGAGAGGTCCAGCACGAGGCGGGAGGCGGCCGTGGCGTGCGGCTCCCCGTCGGCCCGCAGCAGCCAGCCCTCGCCGAGCGGCTCCACCGCGCACCAGCCGAGCGCGGCCAGCCACCGGCGGCCCGGCACCAGCGACTTGGGCAGTGTCACCCGCCGCAGATACGGCATCCCGGTCACGGCCGCCGACCAGCCGTCCCGGTCCACCACCAGCGCCCGCCCGTCGAGCCGCGCCAGCACCGGCGCCGCCACCGTGCGCAGCCGCTCCAGCGAGCCCACGTGCAGCTCCCGCAGCCGTGCCTCGGCCAGCTTCGCCACCGCGTTCACCCAGGCGAGCGTCGCCGGATGCACGGTCTCCAGCGGGCCGCTGAGATCCACCACCCCGAGCAGCCGGCCGTCCCGGGGGTCGGTGATCGGCGCCCCCGTACACGTCCACGAGGTGTGCGACCGCACGAAGTGCTCGGCGGCGAACACCTGGACCGGCCGCCGTACGACCGCGGGGGTGCCCACCCCGTTGGTGCCGACGACGTCCTCCCGCCAGTCCGCGCCCGGTTCCAAGCCCAGCCCGTCCGCCTTGCGCAGCACCGCGACGGAGCCCTCGCGCCACAGCACGCGCCCGTCGGCGTCCGCGACGACCATGATGTGCTGGACCACGTCCGCGACCGAAAGCAGCCCCTCGCGCAGCACCGGCAGCACATGCCGCAGCGGCGACTGCTCGCGTCGCCGCCGCACCTCCTCCGGGGACAGTGGCCGGGATCTGAAGCCGCGGTCCGGGTCGACGCCGCTGCGCAGCATCCGTCCCCAGGACTGCTCGATCACCGGCCGGGGCGCGAGCGGCCCGCGCTGGCCGGCGAGCGTGGCCTCGCGCATCTCGCTGAGCACCCGCGCCGCCTGCGCCGCGTCCACGGCGGCCAGGCGCGCCACGTTCATCGGCGGGTTCACCACGGGTTCTCCTCCCGGCGAAGGGGGCCGTACACACTCTTCGAGCCGTCCGGGCGGCGCTTTCCGGTCGGCCGCACCTCACATACTGCCGGGCCGGGCAGGCCGGAGGCACAGACTCCGCGCATGTGCGCCAACAAGTTGCAACCCCCTGCAACCCTGGTGAACCGTCTGAACCCGGCCGAGACTTGACCAGGACGCCCGTCGCGGCGTCCACGGGCCGCAACGGGCCCATGTGGCGGGGGTGGTGCCGTGTCGGCGCAGCACCACCCCCGGCCGGGCACCGGCGGTTTTTGGCCAGTGCGGCGAGCAGCACCCGCCCTCCGCACGACGCTTCAGCGGACCGGGCGCGCCCGCTCCACCACCGACGCCAGGTCCAGACCCCCCGGCAACGTGCCGAACGTCCCGCCGTGATCGCCGCCGAGCCGCGAGGCGCAGAAGGCGTCGGCGACCTCCGGCGGCGCGTGCCGCACCAGCAGCGAGCCCTGGAGCACCACCGCGAGCCGCTCCACCAGCCGCCGAGCCCGGCCCTCCGCGTCCGCCAGATCGGCGAGTTCGGTGAACAGGTCCTTCACCGCCCGGTCCAGCCGGTGGTCGGCGCCGTGCGCCTGCCCGATCTCCGTCAGGCACGCGTCCAGCGCGGCCGGCTCCCGCCGGAGCGCCCGCAGCACGTCGAGCGCCTGTACGTTCCCGGCGCCCTCCCACACGGAGTTGAGCGGCGACTCGCGCACCAGCCGGGGCAGCCCCGACTCCTCCACGTACCCGTTGCCGCCCAGGCACTCCGCCGCCTCGACCACCACGGGCGCGCACCGCTTGGTGATCCAGTACTTGGCGGCCGGCACCGCGAGCCGCAGGAAGGCGCGCTCCCGTTCGCCCCCGTCGTCGTACGCCGCCGCGAGCCGCAGCGCCAGCGCGGTCGCCGCCTCCGACTCCAGCGCGAGGTCCGCGAGCACGTTGCGCATCAGCGGCTTGTCGAGCAGCCGGCCGCCGAACGCCTCGCGGTACGCGCAGTGGTGCACCGCCTGCGCCACCGCCTGCCGCATCAGGCCCGCCGAACCGAGCGCGCAGTCGAGCCGGGTCGCCGCGACCATCCCGATGATGGTGCGCACCCCGCGCCCCTCCTCGCCGACCCGGCGCGCCCAGGTGCCGTCGAACTCGACCTCGGCGGAGGCGTTGGCGCGGTTGCCCAGCTTGTCCTTCAGCCGCTGGAGCAGGAAGACGTTGCGCGTGCCGTCCTCCAGGACGCGCGGCACCAGGAAGCAGGTCAGGCCCCCGGGCGCCTGCGCCAGCACCAGGAAGGCGTCCGACATCGGGGCGGAGCAGAACCACTTGTGCCCGGTGAGCGCGTAGGCGTCCGCCTCCGCGAGCGGGCGGGCCCGGGTCGTGTTCGCGCGGACGTCGCTGCCGCCCTGCTTCTCGGTCATGCCCATCCCGAAGAGCGCGCCGGGCTTGCGCGCGGCGGGCCGCAGGTCGGGGTCGTACACCGTGGAGGTCACCCGCGGCTCCCAGACGGCGGCGAGCGCGGGATCGGTGCGCAGCGCGGGCACGGCCGCGTGGGTCATGGACAGCGGACAGCACGTGCCCGCCTCCACCTGGGTCCACAGCAGGAACCCGGCCGCCCTGCGCACATGCCCGGCGGGCCGGGTCCAGGCACCGGTCAGCCCGGCCGAGACGCCCTTGCCGAGCAGCCGGTGCCAGGCGGGGTGGAACTCCACCTCGTCGATCCGGTGGCCGTACCGGTCGTGGGTGTGCAGCCGGGGCGGCTGTTCCTCCGCCTGTCTGCCCCACTCCTGCACCTGCGCCGAGCCCCCGGCCCGCCCCAGCGCGGACAGCTCCGCGCGCGCCTCGGCCAGCAGCTCCCGCGGTGTGTACCGCTCGACGGCGTCCACCAGCGCCCGGTCGCCGGCGAAGAGGTCGTGGCCGACCAGTGGGGGCGGCTGGTTCGTCACGGTGTGGGTGGAGATGCCTGCCATGATTGCGAACCTACCCGGGACGGCGGCGGTGATGGCCTCCAGGGTGGCACAGGGCCGCCCGGGGTGGTGGGAGGGAACAGGGCGGGGTGGTGGGAGGAGATAGGGCGGGGCGGTGGGAGGGAACAGGGCGGGGCGGTGGGAGGAAACGGGACAGCCGGGTGCGGGACGCGCGGAGCCGGTCGCCGGACCGCCCCGCATGGTGAGGTCGGCCCGTCGCTGCGGATACCTTTGGGTCGTGCAGCCAGCTAGTGATTCCCCCGAACGGCCGGTCGGACGGTTCCACCGGGCCCGCGCCCTCTACCGGAACGTATCCAAGCGCAGGACCGCCTGGCTGCTGCTCAAGGACACCGTCAACTCCTGCATGGAGTACCGCATCCTCGGCCTCGCCGCCGAGGCCGCGTTCTTCACCCTGCTGTCCGTCCCCCCGCTGCTGCTCTGCCTCATCGGGCTGCTCGCCTACGTGGACACCTGGACCGGCGCGCACACCATCGGCAGCCTGGAGACCAACCTCCTCGAAGCCTCCCGGACCGTCCTGTCCGACAAGGGCGTCAAGGAGATCACCGAGCCGATCCTGCACGACGTGATAAAAGGCGGCCGGCCCGACGTCATCTCCCTCGGTTTCCTGTTCGCCCTGTGGTCCGGCTCCCGCGCGGTGAACGTCTTCATCGACACCATCACCGTGATGTACGGCCTCGACGGCGTCCGGGGCATCGTCCGCACCCGGATCATGTCCTTCGTGCTGTTCATCGTGGCGCTGCTGATCGGCTCGGTGGCACTGCCGCTGATGGTCGCGGGACCGGACGCGGTGGTACGGGTGGTGCCCTGGTCGGAGACGGTGGTGCAGGTCCTGTACTGGCCGGTCGTCATCGTCCTGTCCGTCGTCTTCCTGACCACGCTGTACCACGTGTCCGTGCCGGTGCGCTCGCCGTGGATCGAGGACGTCCCGGGCGCCCTGGTGGCCCTCGCCATGTGGGTCCTCGGCAGCTTCCTGCTCCGCATCTACCTCGTGCACACCGTCGAGGGCGCCACGATCTACGGCTCCCTCGCCGCGTCCGTCGCCGTCATGCTCTGGATCGGGGTGTCCGCCTTCGCCGTGCTGGTCGGCGCGGCGGTCAACGCCGCGATCGACCGGGTCTGGCCGGCCGCCGCCACGGCCGCCGCGCGCGAGGCCAACGAGCGGGTGCGGGAGGCGCAGGTCGCCGAGTACGTGGCGCGTGCGGCGGCGGCGCGGGAGAGCGACCCGGACGACCCCGACATGCCGTCCGAGTTCCCCGAGCGGTGGTCCCGGTTCCTGCCGCCGGAGGACGTGACGTCGCGGCTGCGCGGGCATGCGCGGGGCGCGCAGGGGGCGGGCAGGGGGAGCAGGGAGCAGGCCAAGGGGGACGGCCCCCAGGCGAACGGCGACGGTCCGCACGTGACCGGCGGCGGGCCCCGGTCCCCCGGCGACGGCCCGTACTCCAACGGCGAGGGGAACGGCGGCGACACCCCCCACCGCCGGTGGTGACCTGACCGCGTCGTCGGGACGAGCCCCCGCCGCCGTCGTACGCTGGCGGCCGTGTACGCGGAACGGACCTCCCGGCTGACCGGCGCGGTGGTGTGGACGAACGAGCCCGTCGCCGACCCGGTCGCGGCCCGGCCCGTGCTCCCCGACGGCTGTATGGACCTGCTGTGGGACGGGGAACGGCTGCTGGTCGCCGGGCCCGACACCCGCCCGTACCTCCCCGAGGGCCCGGCCCGCCGCTGGGCGGGCGTCCGCCTCCGCCCCGGCACCGCCCCCGTGCTGCTCGGCGTCCCGGCGTACGAACTCCTCGACCAGCGGGTGGAGCTGGCCGGTCCGTGGCCCGTCGCCCGGGTGCGCCGGCTGCGCGACCGCATGGCGGCGGCGGCCGACCCGGCGACGGCCCTGGAGGGCATCGCCCTGGACGCGGCGGCGCGGGCGCCGGCCCCCGAGCCGTGGGTGCACCGGCTGGTACGACGCCTCGACGAGGGCCGCCCGGTCGCCGCCACGGCCGCCGAACTCGGCCTCGGCACCCGCACCCTGCACCGCCGCTGCCTCGGCGCCTTCGGCTACGGCCCCAAGACCCTGGCCCGCGTCCTGCGCCTGCGCCGGGCGCTCGCACTGGCCCGCGCGGGGGTGCCGTACGCCGAGACGGCGATCCGTGCGGGGTACGCCGACCAGCCTCACCTCGCGCGCGAGGTGAGGGAGTTGGCGGGCATGCCGCTCGGGCGGCTACTCGGCGGCCGGTAGCGGCGCGAACAGGTCGACGCCGTTGCCGTCGGGGTCGAGGACGATGGCGTACCGCTGCCCCCAGACGGCGTCCCACGGTGCCGCCTCCCCGTGGTACCCGGCGCCCACGAGGTCCGCGTACAGCGCGTCGACCTCCGTGGGCGCCCCGCACCGGAAGGCGAGCGCGACCCGGCCCCCGGCGGGCAGGTGCCGGCCGGGGTGGAAGGAGCGGACGGTCTCCTCGGTGTCGAGGGCGAAGATCAGCCCGCCGGGCAGCCCTGCCTCGGCGTGCGGCAGGGCCTCGGCGCCCTCGGGAAAGACCAGTCCGAGGCGGCGGTAGAAGGCGAGCGAGGCGGCCATGTCGGAGGCCACCACGCCGATCAGGGCGAAGTGTGCGGTCATGAGGGGCACGGTAGGCGGCGGCCGGGGAAGGGGTCTTGAAGGAATCGGACACCGGGCCGCGGGGTCAGCCGAACGTGACCGGCCCGTTGGGCGTGTCCACCGTGAACGTGAGCGCCTCCGGCCCCTTCGCCAGGGCGAGTCGCGTGCCCAGCGCCGTCAGCGGGCCGCGCACCTCCTCCGGCCCCGGCGCCGTCGCGGACACCGTGAGCAACGGGGTGACCGGCAGCCCGGAGGCGGCGGGGTGGCGCGAGTCGCCCCAGTCGATCAGGAACGGCACCAGGCCCGAGGGGTGCGCCTGTTCGCCGCCGGTCAGCCGCCAGCGCAGCACCGTGCCGTCCGGGGTGCGCCGGCTCATCGGGTGCGCGGGACCGGGGTCGTAACCTCGCGCGCGGGCCGCCGCGATCGCCTCGTCCAGGTCCGGCGGGCTGATCGCCCAGGTCAGCACGCACGGCCCGGGAAGCCGGTCGACCCCGAACGGCCGCTCCCCGACCGGCCCCGGCTGCTCCGGGTCCGGGCCGACGATCTCCAGATAGGCCCGGCCGCCGAGGCCCACCAGATGGTTCCTGGTGCCATGGCCGGGGTGCGCGCCGCCGGGCGCGGGGGTCACCCCGGTGCGCCGCGCGAACTCGGCGACGGTGGCGTCCAGATCGGGGGTGGCGAGGACGAGATGGTCCAGATACGCGGGAATGGCGTTCACCCCGTGGGAGGCTACGGTCAACCGCCGCCCCGTTCAAGGCCGTCACACCGACGGGCCGCCACCGACCGCGACTCCGTCCCGGCCTTTGCCTCCCGGACTTCCCGGTTCACCTGGACGGCGGACCCCTCTGGGCGGATCGGCTCCTCAAGTGACGTTTCTGCGGTGAACGGATTACGCCACCCGAGTGAGTAAAGCTGGCGTCATGTCAAGTCAATGTGAGTACCTAGAGATGCTCTTGGCTTGGTAAAGAACCTTCAAGGTGCGGTGGCTCCCGCCGCCGCTCCCGCGTACCCACAGAAGGAGCCGGACCTTGACCTACGGGAAGAAGCTGCGCGATCGCATCGCCGGGCCCGGGACCACACCGCTGATCGGCGTCTACGACATGTACTCGGCGTCGATCGCGGCCAAGCACTACGACGGGATGTTCGTCTCCGGATTCGGCTTCGCGGCCTCGTACTACGGCCTGCCGGACATCGGGTTCATCGCCTGGCCCGACATGGTGGCCTTCGTCCAGCGGCTGCGGGGCGCGTTCCCGCACCACCACCTCCTCGTGGACATCGACGACGGGTACGTCGACCCCGAGGTCGCCTGCCACGTCGTCGAGGGCCTGGAGCGCATCGGCGCCTCCGGGGTGATCCTGGAGGACCAGAAGCGGCCCCGCCGCTGCGGACACGCGGACGGCAAGCAGGTGCTGCCGCTGGAGGAGTACCTGGAGAAGCTCCACCAGGTCCTGGAGACCCGCAAGGACCTGGTCGTCGTCGCCCGCACCGACGCGACCGACGAGCACGACATCCTGCACCGCGCGGAGCGGCTCGCCGCGACCGACGCCGACGTGGTCCTGGTCGACGGGGTGCGCAGCGTGGAGTGGATCAAGCGGATCCGGGAGGTCGTCGGCGACAAGCCGCTGCTGTTCAACCAGATCGCGGGCGGCAAGTCCCCGCGCCTGTCCCTCGGCGAACTCTCCGAACTCGGCGTCGACGTCGCCATCTACAGCACGCCCTGTCTGTTCGCCGCGCACGAGGCGATGGACTCGGCGCTCGCGGGGCTGAAGGCCGCCGACGGCCGGCTGCCCGTGGTGGACCCGGCGACCGGGGTGGGCGTGCAGGCGTCCACCACCCTGCTGGAACGCAACATCGCCCGCGACCGGCTCGTCCCCGAAGGCGTGGGCGTGTGACCGGCGGGACCCGCGCCGGCATGGCGGCCGCGCTCGCCGTGGCCCTCCTCGGCACGGGTGCCGCCCCGGCACTCGCGGACAACAGCCTGGTCACCCTGGTGGACAACTCCCACGCCGACTCCTGGCTGGAGGTCGACCGCACGGCCAACGTGCAGACCGGCAAGGGCGACGCCGGCAGCGACCACGACGGCAGCGCCGTGGACGCGATCGAGGCCCTGCTCGGCCATCCACCGCCCCCCGACGAGGACTGAAGGGGGCTGAGAAGGGGCGAGGGGGCTGAGAAGGGGGGCGCGCTCACGCGGTCGTGACGGCCGCGTGCTCGGGGCGGCGAGGGCCGGGCACCTTCCACGTGGAGGCCGCCCGGCCTTCGTCGTCCCGGCTCACGCCGGAGGCGGTCGCCCCGGTCCGCCGAACGGCGCGGACGCAGGTCCGTGCACCGGAATACATCGAAGCCCCCCGGCGCTCTGCATATGAAAGGTGCATGACGGCGAAGGGCTGGTGGGCGATGGCGGCAGACCCGGCGGGCCCGGTGGTCCGAACCCCGCACGGCGCCGTACGCGGCCGCTACGAGCGGGGTGTCGCCGTGTTCCGGGGCATCCCCTACGCCGCCCCGCCCGTCGGCCCCCGGCGCTTCCGGCCCCCCGAGCCGCCCGAGCCCTGGGACGGGGTGCGGGACGCGGCGGAGTTCGGGCCGACCGCGCCGAAACCGCCGTACTCCGAGGCGTTCGCCCAGTACCTGTCCGACCCCTCGATCCCCGGCGACGACTGCCTCAACCTCAACATATGGACGCCCGACCCGTCCCCCGGCGCCCGGCTCCCCGTCCTGGTGTGGCTGCACGGCGGCGCCCTGACCAGGGGCTCCTCGGCCGTGCCGGTCTACGACGGCCGGACCTTCGCCCGCGACGGCGTCGTCTGCGTCTCGGTCAACTACCGGCTGGGCGTCGAGGGCTACGGACTGTTCCCGGACGCGCCGCCCAACCCCGGCCTGCGCGACCAGCTCGCCGCGCTGCGCTGGGTGCACGAGGCGATCGGCGCCTTCGGGGGCGACCCGGACCGGATCACCCTGGGCGGCCAGTCGGCCGGCGCGATCAGCGCGGGCGTCCTGCTCGCCTCCCCCCACACCGACGGCCTGATCCGCCGCGCGGTGCTCCAGAGCGGCCCGCCGGAGGTCTGCGAGCGGGACAAGGTACGGCGGATGGTGCGCCGGATGGCCGCCCGCCTGAAGATCCCCGCGACGGCCGCCGCCTTCGCCGCCACCGACCGCGAACTGCTGCTGCGCACCCAGGCCGAGGTCGGCCGGCTGTCCGGGCCGGTGCTCGGCGGGCCGGCGTTCGGCGTCGTCGTGGACGGCGACCTCGTGCCCCGCGACCCGCTCAAGGCCCTGATCGAGGGCGACACCGCCCGGGACGTGGACCTGCTGATGGGCTGGACCCGGGACGAGTACCGGCTGTGGCTGGTGCCCGGAGGACTGCTGGAGCCCATCGACCGGCTCGGCGCCGTCGCCGTCGCGGGGGCCATGGCCCGCTGCCGCGCGGGGCACGAGATCCCGCGCGGCTACCGCGCCCTGCGCCCCGGGGCGGGGGCCGCCGAGATCGTCGGCCAGATGGTCACCGACCACATGCTGCGCGTCCCGCTGCACCGCCTCGCCGACGCCCGCCCCGCCACCAGCCACCTCTACGAGTTCGCCTGGCCCTCCCTGCGCCCCGGCCTGGGCGCCTGCCACGCCCTGGAGCTGGGCTTCGTGTTCGACTCCGGGGACATCCCGGAGTCGCGGAAACTGGCCGGGGAGGGCGCGCCGCACGAGCTGTGCGACGCGATGCACGGCGCCTGGGTACGGTTCGTGACCACCGGCGACCCCGGCTGGGAGGCATGGAACCCCGCGCACCCCGTCCGCGTCTTCGGCGACGGCGCCCCCCGCACCGCCTACGGCCCCCGCGACGCGGAATACGCCCTGTGGTCCACCACCCCGCGCACCCCGCCGCCCCGCCCCACCGCGGTCCCCCGCGCCCCCGGCGCCGAGCTGGCCTCCGCCATGCGCCGTCTGCGGCACTCGGTGGGGGCGCTGCGCCGCTGAACCCCGGCCTTCGCGCCCCGGCCGGCTCACCGAACGCCGATGCCCTCGACCTGCCGCACGTCCTCGGGCCCTCGGGCCCCGCCCGCCGGTCAGCCCCGTTCCGCCCCCAGCGCCCGCGCGATCGCCCCGATGCCCTCCGGGCCCACCCGGCAGCACCCCCCGATCAGCCGTGCCCCCCGTGCCCGCCAGGCCGTGACCTGCTCGGGGCCGAAGGTCGTACGGCCGTCCCAGGAGCGGGCCGCGGCGTCCCAGGACTCGCCGCTGTTGGGGTAGACCACGACCGGCTTGCCGGTGACGCGGGCCGCGATCTCCACGGCGGGGGCGACGTCCTGAGGGGCACAGCAGTTCACCCCCACCGCGATGATCTCGTCGGCGTCGGCCGCGAGGGCGAAGGCCCGCTCCAGGGGCTGGCCGGCGCGGGTGCGGGGGCCGTCGATCGTGAAGGACAGCCAGGCCGGGACCCCCAGACCGCGTACCGCCCGGAGCAACGCCTCGGCCTCGTCGGTGTCCGGGACGGTCTCCAGGGCCAGGGCGTCCGGCGCGGCGGCGGCCAGGACTTCGAGGCGGGGGCGGTGGAAGCGCTCCAGCTCGCCGGTGGTGAGCCCGTAGCGGCCGCGGTACTCGGAGCCGTCCGCGAGCATCGCGCCGTACGGACCGGCCGAGGCCGCCACCCACAACGGGCGCCCCACGCCCGCGTCCCGGGCCCGCCGGGCCGCGTCCCGGGCCAGCCCCACGCTCAGCGCGAGCAGCCGCGCCGCCTCCGCGTGGCCGATGCCGCGCCGGGCGAAGCCCTCGAAGGTGGCCTGGTAGCTGGCGGTGATCGCCACGCTCGCGCCCGCCAGGTAGTAGGCGAGGTGCGCCTCGGTGATCGCTTCCGGTTGTTCGGCGAGCAGCCGCGCGGACCACAGCGCGTCGCTCAGGTCGTGCCCGGCGGATTCCAGCTGGTTGGACAGCCCGCCGTCGAGGACGACCGTCCCGGCGGCGAGGGCGGCGGCGAGGCCGGGGGCGGAGACGTTGCCGGTCATGCCGGTGACGCTAGTCCAGACGGCGCGGGAGCGGGGCGGGTGTCCAGCGGCTGGGCGGCCGGTCGGGGAAGCGCCCCTCGCGGGCGCCCGCACGTTTCGGCCCGCGCCGAAACGATCCGGAACTAGCGTGGCCGCATGACCGCAGACCCGTCATCCCCGGGAACCTCCTTCGCCGCGCTCCACCACCGCCCCGGTGAGCCGCTGCTCCTGCCCAACGCCTGGGACCACGCCTCGGCCGCCGCGCTGGCCGCCCGGGGCTTCGCCGCGATCGCCACGTCGAGCCTCGCGGTCGCGGCGGCCGTCGGGCTGCCCGACGGGGAGGCCCGCACCCGGGAGCACACCCTGCGGCTCGCCCTGGCCCTCGGTTCCGAGCCGTATCACCTGACCGTGGACGCCGAGGGCGGCTTCGCCGACGACCCGGAGGAAGTGGCCCGGCTGGCACAGGAGTTGTGGACCGTCGGCGCGGTCGGGGTCAACCTGGAGGACGGGCTCGGGCCGAGCGGCCTGCTCGCCGCGAAGATCGCCGCCGTCAAGGCCGCCGTGCCGGGGATGTTCGTCAACGCCCGTACCGACACGTACTGGTCGGGGGACGGCGACGAGAGGGACACCCTCCGCCGCCTCGACGCCTATCGGCAGGCGGGCGCCGACGGCGTGTTCGTGCCCGGCCTCACCGACCCCGCACGCATCGCCGGTCTCGTGCGGCGGCTCGACGCCCCCCTCAACATCCTCCACTCGCCCGCCGGACCCACCGTTGCCCACCTCGCCGACCTGGGCGTGGCCCGGATCAGCCTCGGCTCCCTGCTCTACCGCAGGGCGCTCGGCGCGGCACTGGACGCGATGGCCGACATCGCCGCGGGGCGGGCGCCGGGCGGCACGACGCCCTCCTACGACGAGGTGCGCGCGCTGGAGCGCAGCGTCTCGGTCAGCAGGTCCGCGAACTCCACCGGGTGATCCAGCGCGCCCAGGTGGCCGCCGGGGAACTCCGCGAACGCGCCGCCCAGCCGTCCGGACAGGAACTCGGTCGTGCGGTGGAGGAGTTGGCCCTGCGAGTCGGCGCCCGCGGCGAGCGTCAGCCGGGTCGGGTCCTCCACCGCGAGCGGCGTGTACGCGGTGAACGGGTGCAGCACCCGCGCCAGGAAGACCCCCATCGCAGTCGCCGACCCGCCCTCGGCGGGCGGCCGCTTCGGCCCGTCCAGCTGTCCGAGCAGTTCGGCGCGCCGCTCGGCGCCGTCCGGCAGCACGGTGACGCACGGCGGCTCGTGCGCCACCACATGCGCCAGCCGCTCCGGATGCCGTGCGAGCAGATCGAGCACCGCGATCCCGCCCGAACTGGTTCCGAACACATGCGCCGACCCGCCCTCGGGCAGCACCGCCGCCAGCACCCGGTGGGCGCCCTCGCTCCAGTCCGCCACCCGCTGCTCGGGCACCGGCAGACCGAGCCGCCCATGGGCCAGCCCCAGCGGATCGTACGTCACCACGGTGAACCGCGTGGCGAGCCGCTCGACCAGCGGTCCCAACCCCATCGGATGCCCGGCCCCGCCCGGCAGCACCAGGAGCACGGGCCCCTCGCCCGTGACGTCGTAGTGGTCGCGGCCCTCGTGTGCCGTCTCGGTCATCGCTCGTCCTCTCCGGGTCCGGCGCCCGCGGCCGGCCGCGGGGCGTCGGTCGTCCTGTCCGCCGGACAGTACGTCCCGCCCCGCTCCGAAGCACGCGAATTAGGCGGCGCCCGGCCGGGCGGAGAAGACGAAGGAGAACTCCGCCGGTTCCGCCCGCAGCCGGTAGCGCGGCAGCGGCCCCGGCCCGCACGACTGGGAGCCGATGCCGTGCTGGGCGTGGTCCAGGCCGACCCAGACCGTGTCGCCCGGCACCAGGTCGGTCCGGTGCGCGGCGGCGTCCAACTGCTCGCTGGTCCAGCGGCGGGCCGTCAGGAGGAAGACCGGGTCGCCCTCGACGCGCAGTCCGCCCAGCTCCGCCCAACGGACGTCGATCCGGGCGCCGTTCTCCTGCGGACGGACGTACGGCGTCTGCAACGCGGCCACCGTGGACTCCCAGCACCCCACCACGGCGGCCGACCTGGTGTCCGGATACGCCTCCCCGGGGCCGCCGCCGAACCAGCGCACACGGTCGGTCGTGGCCGCCGCCAGCCCGAGGCGGACGCCGAGCCGGGGGAGCGGCACCGTCCAGTCGCCCTCCGGCACGACGCTCACGGCCAGCCGCAGCCGGTCCCCGTCCGACGTCCAGCGGTACACCGTCGACAGGCCCAGCTCCCGTGCCGCGGGCGCCACCCGGGTGCGGACCGTCAGCGCGTACCCATCCGCCTCCACCGCGTCCAGCCGGTGCCGCATCCGGTGCAGGCCGAGCCCGCGCCACAGCGGGCCGCAGCGCGGATCGTGCTGCCAGGCGGCGCCCCCGTCGTTGTCGGTGGGCGCCCGCCACACGTCCAGCCGCGGCCCGTCGACGGCCACGCCGCCGACCGCCGTCAGGGCGCCGGTGCGCGCGTCGAACGTGCCGGGGCCGAGGGTGAACACACGGTCGCCGGCGCGGAGTCGGGCGGTCGCCGGGACACGGACGACGGTCCGTTCCGTCGCCGGGAACTGGCCCCAGGCCACGACATGACCCCGCTCCGCCCAGGGCGCGTCGGCCGCGAGCACCGCCCGGATCAGCCAGTGCGCCTCCCCGTCCGGCGCCTCGGCAGGCGGCGCGGGCAGCTTCACGTCCGCCGACGCGCCGGGCGCAAGCGCCGGTACCGGCAGGGGCCCGGAGGCCACCGTCGCCCCGTCCACCTGGTACGACCACGAGAAGGCGAGCGCCGACAGGTCGGCGACGTCGTACCCGTTGGCCACCCGGACCGTGCCGTCCGTGCCGTCGCCCGTGATGCCGACCGGTTCGAGCACCTTGCGGTACTCGACCAGACCGGGGGAGGGACGCCGGTCCGGGAAGAGCAGTCCGTCGCAGACGAAGTTGCCGTCGTGCAGTTCCTCCCCGAAGTCGCCGCCGTAGGCGTAGCCCAGCTCCGGATGCGCGATGCCGTGATCGATCCACTCCCAGACGAACCCGCCCTGCAACCGCTCGTACGACGCGAACAGCCGCTGGTAGTCGGCGAGTCCGCCGGGGCCGTTGCCCATGGCGTGCGCGTACTCGCAGAGAACGAACGGGAGCCGCCGCCTCTTCCGGGGCCCTCCGTCCAGGCCCCGGCCGATGCGCTCCACCTCCTCGTGACCGGCGTACATCCGTGAATACACGTCCGTGTCACGGCAGTCGTGGTCGCCCTCGTAGTGCAGCGGGCGGGAGGGATCGCGCGCGCGGATCCACTCGGCCATCGCGGTCAGGCCCCGGCCCGTGCCGGCCTCGTTGCCCAGCGACCACAGGACGATCGACGGATGGTTCTTGTCCCGCTCGACCATGCGGGCCGCGCGGTCCAGCAGGGCGGGGGTCCAGCGGTCGTCGTCGACGGGGTTGTCCCGCCAGCCCTGTTCGGTGAAACCGTGGGTCTCCAGGTCGCACTCGTCCACGACCCACAGGCCGTACTCGTCGCACAGGTCGAGGAAGGCCGGGTGCGGCGGATAGTGGGAGGTGCGCACGGCGTTGATGTTGTGCCGCTTCATCAGCAGCACGTCCTCGCGCATGGTCGCGAGGTCCAGTGCCCGGCCGCGCTCCGGATGCCACTCGTGCCGGTTGACGCCCTTGAAGAGCACGGGCCTGCCGTTCACCGTGAGCAGGCCGTCCGCCACCTCCACCGTGCGGAAGCCGATCCGCAGCGGCACCCGTTCGCCCCCGGTGGCCAGCACCCCGTCGTACAGCCGCGGCACCTCCGCCGACCACGGCCGGACCGGCACCGTCACCGGCTCCCCGGTCGGCACGTCGATGCCGAGGTCCGGCACCGTGACCCTGCCGTCCACGTCCGAGTCGACGCGCAGGGTGCCGGTGCCCGTGCGGTGGTCGTACGAGGCGTGCACGAAGAAGTCCCCTACCGCGCCGGCCGGCCGGTGCAGCAGGGTCACGTCGCGGAAGACGCCGGGCAGCCACCACTGGTCCTGGTCCTCCAGATAGGAGCCCGCCGACCACTGGTGGACCCGCACGGCCAGCACGTTGCCGGCCGGCTTCAGCAGCGGCCCGACCGCGAACTCGTGGGCGAGTCGCGACCCCTTGAACGTGCCCAGCTCCGTGCCGTTCAGCCACACCCGGGCGCAGGACTCCACCCCGTCGAACCGCAGCACCGCCCCGTCGCCGTCGCCACGGGGCCAGTGCGCGGGCAGGTCGAAGACCCGCAGGTGGTCGCCGGTCGGATTCTCGGTCGGCACCCGCGGCGGATCGACCGGGAACGGGTAGCGGTGGTTGGTGTAGACGGGTGAGCCGTGGCCCTGGAGGACCCAGTGGCCGGGGACCGTGACCTCCGCCCAGCCGCCGGCGTCGTACCCCTGCCTCACGAAGGCGTCGGCGTCGCACCCCTGCTCGAAGAAGCGGACGTCGGCCGTCGGCGACAGCCGGAACCGCCACGAGCCGTTCAGGGAAAGGGACGTGGCGTCCGAGGACGCGTACCAGGCGCGGGGCGGCAGAGTTCCGGAGCCGGGGGAGACGTCCTCGACGTACTCGGAGCCGGAGGAGGAGGCGACGGACATCGGTCTCCGATCTGGTGCCACACACGACGGAAGAGTGGGGGTCAGGTGGGAGGGATGCTCACATGAGGCTAGGCGCGGGCCCCGGCGCCCGGCAAGGGGGCCGGGCCCCGCGGGACGTCGTCAGGCGCCGAGCACGTCCGCGACGAACGCGTTGGTGAACTTGCCCGCGGGGTCGAGGGAGCGGGCCAGGGCCCGGAAGTCGCCGAGGCGGGCGTAGCGCCCCCGCACCACCGCCGGCGGCATGCCGAACACCTTCCCCCAGTGCGGGCGCGGGTCGAACGGCTCCAGGGCCGCCTCCAGTTCGCGCACCACCCGCAGGACCGCCGCCTCGTCCCGCACCCAGGTGAAGTGCAGCGCCACCGAGTCCCGCGCGTGCGCCGGGCTGAGCCACTGCGGATCGGCGGCGATCGTGCGCACCTCGCACGTCTGGAGCACCTCCGCGACGCCCGCCCGTATCCCGTCGACCGCGTTCAGCGCGTCGACGGCCGCCGAGCGCGGCACCAGGTACTCCGACTGGATCTCCTCCCCGCTGCTGGGCGTGAACTCCGCCCGGAAATGCGGCAGCCGCTCGTGCCACGGCCCGGGAACGCCCAGCTGCTCGGTGCAGTTGGCCGCGGGCATGCCCGGCACCGGGTGCAGGGGCTCCGCCGCCGGCGCCGCCCACGGGAAGTCCACCGCCGGCTGGTCGGTGCGCCGCTTGACCCACACCTGCCGGAAGCCCGGCTCCCGCCAGTTCGTGAACAGGCTGACGCTGTACGCGGAGCCGGCCACCGCCTCGAAGTCCAGCCCCGCCAGGGGCAGTTCGGTGTACACCCGCTGCTCGACCTCGAACGCCGGTTCAAGGTCGAGGGTGAGCGCGGTGACGACGCCCAGCGCGCCCAGCGAGGTCACGGCTCCGTCGAAGCGGTCGTCGCCCCGGGCGATCGTCACCGTCGTACCGTCCGCGACCACCAGCTCCACCTCCCGCACCGCCGAGGCCAGCGGAGGGTTGGCCATGCCCGAGCCATGGGTGCCGGTCGCCACCGAACCGGCCACCGAGATGTGCGGCAGCGAGGCCATGTTCGCCACGGCGAGGCCGTGGGCGTGGACCGCGCGGGCCAGCTCGGCGTAGCGCACCCCGCCCGAGACCCGGACCGTCCGCGCGGCCTGGTCCACCTCGATCACCGGCGGCAGGGCGGCGGTCGACAGCAGCACCCCGGCCGGGCCGGGGTCCGCGACACGGTTGAAGGAGTGCCCGCTGCCCAGGACCCGTACCTTCGCCGCGTCCGCCACCAGGGCGCGCAGCGCGTCGAGTGTCCGCGGGCGCTGGTACTCCTTCGCGTCGTAGGTGATGGTGCGGGCCCAGTTGGTCACCGTCTCCCTCATGCTGCCGTTCCTTTCGCCGGGGCGGTGGGTCCGTTGACCCTCTCATCCGCCGCGACCTACGGTAGAGACCGCTTGCCGCCCGCGCCGCACCGAGCCCGGAGGGTCCGTCCTTGCCCGAGCGCCCGCAGGCCGTGTTCGCCATGGCGGCCGAGTACGTGCCGTGCGTCTTCCCGCCCGGCCTCCTCGCCCGCCTGCGCGCCCACCTGGACATCGACCCCGCCCTGGTGGCGCACGACTTCGCCGAGCCCCGGGTGCGCGCGGCCCTCGCCCGCGCCGAGATCCTCGTCACCGGCTGGGGCTGCCCCCGCCTCGACGCGGCCGCCCTGGACGCCGCCCCGGGACTGCGGGCCGTGCTGCACGCGGCCGGCTCGGTCAAGGGGTTCACCACCGCCGAGGTGTGGCGGCGCGGCATCGCCGTCTCCTCGGCCGCCGACGCCAACGCCCTGCCCGTGGCCGAGTACACCCTCGCGATGATCCTGCTCACCGGCAAGAACGCCTTCGCCCTGCGCGAGGAACTGCGCGAGCGCCGCGGCTTCCCGTACGGCGCGATCGTCCCCGGCATCGGCAACCACGGCCGCCGCGTGGGCGTCGTCGGCGCCTCCCGCGTCGGCCGTCGGCTGATCGCGCTGCTGCGCCCGTACGACCTCGCCGTCACCCTCAGCGACCCCTGCCTGGACGCCCCGGAGGCCGCACGCCTCGGGGTGCCGCTGCTGCCCCTGGACGACCTGCTGCGCACCAGCGACGTCGTCACCCTGCACGCCCCGGAGACCCCCGCGACCCGGCACCTGATCGGTGCCCGCGAGCTGGCCCTGATGCCCACCGGCGCGGTGCTCGTCAACACCGCGCGCGGCGCCCTCGTCGACCACGAGGCGCTCGTCGGGGAGTTGCGCACCGGGCGCCTCGGCGCCGTCCTGGACGTCACCGACCCCGAACCGCTGCCCGCCGACTCCCCGCTGTTCGACCTGCCCAACGTGTTCCTCACCCCCCATCTGGCGGGCTCCCAGGGCAACGAGGTGGCCCGGCTCGGCCGGGCGGTGGTCGAGGAGGCCGCGCGGCTGGCGGCGGGCGGCCGGCTCCGGCACGCGGTCGACCCCGCGACGCTGGACCGGACGGCCTGAGGAGCCCCTCACGGGCGCGCCCACGGGACCCGGCACCGTCCCGCCCGAGCCGGGGGCATACGGTTGGGCGGTACGCCTGAGCCGGGAGGAGACATACGGATGGGCACTCGCACCGCACTGGTCGAGGATCTGATGGAGCGCTTCCCGCACGTGCCGCGGGAAGCCGTCTTCAAGGAGGACCTGCTCCGGGGCGGAGTCGCCTTCGACAGATCCGCCCTCAGCGACAACGAGAGCGGGGACGTCAAGCCGAAGTCGTACTTCATCTTCTCCTTCGACCACGGCACCCTGCCCGAGCTGGGCGAGGCCGCGCTGCGCCGGCCCCCGGAGGAGATCATCCTCACCGGCGGGCCGTACGACCTGCGCCGTACGGTCGTCTCCGTACGGGTGAACCCCGCCTCCCCCTACCGGGTCGCCGCCGACGACGAGGGAGTGCTCGGTCTCTACCTCGACGGCAAGCGCATCGCCGACGTCGGCGTGCCGCCGATGCCCGAGTACTACCGGCACACCCTGTCCAACGGGAAGTCGGTGATGGAGGTCGCCCCCACCATCCAGTGGGGCTACCTCATCTACCTGACCGTCTTCCGGGTCTGCCAGTACTTCGGCGCCAAGGAGGAGTGCCAGTACTGCGACATCAACCACAACTGGCGCCAGCACAAGGCGGCGGGGCGGCCGTACACGGGCGTGAAGGACGTCGAGGAGATCCTTGAGGCCCTGGAGATCATCGACCGGTACGACACCCAGAAGGCGTCCACCGCCTACACCCTCACCGGCGGCGCCATCACCAAGACGGTCGCCGGGCGCGACGAGGCCGACTTCTACGGCCACTACGCCAAGGCCATCGAGGAGCGGTTCCCGGGCCGCTGGATCGGCAAGGTCGTCGCCCAGGCGCTGCCCAAGGACGACGTGCGGCGGTTCAAGGACTACGGCGTGCAGATCTACCACCCCAACTTCGAGGTGTGGGACCGTCGGCTGTTCGAGCTGTACTGCCCCGGCAAGGAGCGCTACGTCGGCCGCGACGAGTGGCACAGGCGGATCCTGGACTCGGCCGAGATCTTCGGCGCGCGCAATGTGATCCCCAACTTCGTGGCGGGCGTGGAGATGGCGGAGCCGTTCGGCTTCACCACCGTCGACGAGGCGATCGCGTCCACGACCGAGGGCCTGCGCTTCTTCATGTCGCACGGCATCACGCCCCGCTTCACCACCTGGTGCCCCGAGCCCACCACCCCGCTCGGCAAGGCCAACCCGCAGGGCGCGCCGCTGGAGTACCACATCCGGCTGCTCCAGGCCTACCGCCAGACCATGGAGGACTTCGGGCTGTCCTCCCCGCCCGGCTACGGCCCGCCCGGACCCGGCCGCGCGGTCTTCTCGGTCAGCTCCTTCATGGACAGCCTGCCCGCGCGGGAGCCGGCCGAGGCGTAGGAGCCGGTCAGGCCCCGAGTCGCTACGGTGCGTGATCGCTCGCGCACGGGCCGCTTGTCGGCGGGGCCGGGCCCGTGAAAGGCTCGGTTCCGCGAGGTTCCGCCAACTCCGTCGTCCCTGTGGCGAGTTGACCTCGCCCGTGATGCAGGAGTTCCATGCCCGACCTGCCGACCCCTCAGGACGACACCGAGGCCGCGCTGTTCTCGGAGGCCTGGGACGCGGTGCTCGCGTACGCCGCCCTGTGCGCCTCCGGCTCCGCCACCGCGCACCGGCTGGCCACCGAGGCGTTCACCCTCGGCATGCGCGAGGTCCGCGCCGCCGGACGCACCCATGTGCGCGGTGCGGGCCGGCGCCCCGCCCGGCTGCCGACCATCCCGGTCCTGCTCGGGGCCGTCCGCACCACCGCGGCCACCTGGTCGGCCGCGGGCCGGGGCCACCTGCTCGCCCCCGGTCTGCCCCAGTGGCTGACCTCCCCCGAGGCCTCCCGCCTCACCGGCCCGCCCCGCGCCCACCCGCCGGCCCTGCGCGCGCTGCGTGACCTGAGGGAGACGGACGCGGCGCTGCTGTGGCTGGCCGAGGTGGAGTCCCTGCCGCTGCCCGCGGCGGCGCACCGGCTGGGGCTGGACCCGGTCACCGCGCGGGCCGAACTCGACCGGGTCCGGGCGCTGTTCCGGGACGGCTGGCATCGCGCCCAGGGTGACGCTCCGGCGGCCGGGGATCGCGGGCCGGCCGCGGTGCTGGCCTGCGAGGTGATCGGCTGGGGCGGGCTCGACTATCTGGAGCGGCGCCGGCGGTCCGCCGAGGCGCGGCTCGGTACCGGGCGGGCCCCGGACCCCGGCGAGGGCGGGCCGGCGGAACGCCCGGGGCTCGTACGATGGTTGCGCGGCGGCGGGATGTTCGCCACCGCCCTGCTGCTGTCGGCGATGGCGCTGGGCGCGTCGCTCATGGTGCCCGGCGGCTCCGGCGCGGATTCCTTCGCCGCGCGGGACGACGCCGCCGCCACCCGCGACGACACCACGGCGCCCGACGACACCACGGCACCCGACGGCACCGGGACGTCCGGCGAGGACACCGCCCGGGGGAGCGGTCGTACGGGAGTCCGCCCCACCACCGCGGGCACCTCCCCGGCGCCCGAGCCCACGTCCACGCCTTCGGCCCCTTCCGCCCCGGCCCGCACGCCCTCCTCCCCGGACGGCCGCGACGCCGGCCGCGCGCACCCCTCGCGCACCCCCGACTCCCCGTCCCGGGGCCTCTCCTCACTCGCCCGCGGCCCCGGCGGCACGCCGGCCCCCGCGGCGACCTCGCCGGCCCCCTGCCGCATCGCCTACGACCTGGTCAGCCAGTGGTCCGGCGGCTTCCAGGCCACCGTCACCGTCACCACCGAGGGGGCCCTCGACGGATGGCGGGTCGACTGGGCGTTCCCGGACGGCCAGCGGATCGGCCTGGTGTGGGACGCCACCGCCCTCCAGAGCGGCGCGAAGGTGACCGCCACCGCCGCCGCCTACGACGAGGCCGTCCCGGCCCACGCCGCCGTGTCCTTCGGCTTCACCGGCACCTGGACGGGCGCCAACCACGCCCCGACCGCCTTCACGCTCAACGGTCGGACCTGCGCGTAGGCGCCGGTGCACGCCGCGCCCGGGGCGACTGGTCTCTACCTGACACGTCGTCGCGCAGCCGCCTGACCTCGATGTATCACGACTCGTGATTGTTCTCAGAGCGGATTGCGTCTTGGACGCCGCCGGGCCCGGTGCTGGACTGGGTCCACGGCGGATTCCGGCTGACGGCCGAGGTCCGTGCGTCTTCGGCACAACCTCGATCCAGGAGAACGCGATGCCTCTCATCCACGTGCAGCAGACCCCCGGCAAGACCGCCGAACAGAAGGCCGAGCTGGTCCGTGAGCTGACCGACGCCTACGTCAAGGCCACCGGCAGCAAGCCCGAGAGTGTCTGGGTGACCGTGCAGGAGATCGCCACCGACAGCTGGTCCATCGCCGGCGAGACGCTCGCCGCCCGCGCCGCCAAGCGCTGACCGGACGGGCCGGTCCCAAGCCGCCGTTTCCGGGTTCAGATCCCCCGTCAGACCCGGAAACGGCTCACCTTCCGGGCCGGCCCTGCCCGTGCCGGCCCGTTCCCCTCCCCGTACGCGGACGGGAGTCCCGCACCGACTCGTCCTTGACCGAGGAAGTTGCCACGCACTATGAAGAACGCCGCAAAACGGACTCCCTACGCGCTGTTGCTCGCCGTCCTGTCCTCGCTGAACGCGGGTGGCCTGTTCGCGTCCGACATCAACCTGCCCGGCGTGCCGGCCACCGCGCACGCCTTCCACACGCCCGTCGCGTCGGTGCAGTGGACGTTCAGCGCCTTCATGATCGGCATCGCGGTGTCGCAGGCGATCTACGGGCCGATATCGGACGCCTACGGCCGTAAGCGCGTCATCGTCTCCGGGCTCGGCCTGTTCGTCCTCGCCTCGCTGGTGTGCGCCGCCGCGCCCACGGTCGAGGTGTTCGGCGCGAGCCGCCTCCTCCAGGCGCTGGGCGCCGGCTCGGGCATGGTGCTCGGCAGGGCGGTGATCAGCGACCTGTACGAGGAGAAGGACGCGGCCCGGATGTTCGCCACGGTCATGCCGATCGTCGGTGTCTCCCCGTCCGTCGCCCCGCTGATCGGCGGCTATCTGACGACCTATGTCTCCTGGCGCGCGCCGTTCGTGGTCACCGCGGTGATCGGCCTGGTGACCCTGGTCGCGATGATCACCGCGATCCCCGAGAGCCTGCCGCCGGAGCGGCGCAGCAAGCACCTGGGCGCCACCCTCAAGAGCTACCCGAAGCTGCTGTCCCGCCCGCTGTTCTGGGCCTACACCGTCAACCTGTGCGTGGCGTACGGCGGTTACTTCGGCTACCTCGCGGCCTCTCCGCTGGTCTTCGAGAAGATGCGGCTGGCCACCGAGACCACCAGCTACTGCTACATCACCGTCTCGCTCGCCTACGTCGCGGGCAACCTGACCTCGCGCGCCCTGGTCCGCACCCGGTCCGTCAACCGGCTGCTGTGGACGGGGCACGGCTTCTTCCTCGTCGGCGCGCTGATGATGCTCGGCCTCGGCCTCAGCGGTGCGGGCGGGCGCTGGGGCCTGCTGGTGCTGGTCTTCATGCCGGTGATGACCTTCGGCAACGGCTTCCTGCTGCCGCTGTCGATGAGCGCGGGCGTGACCACGTTCCGGTCGACCGCCGGTTCCGCTTCCGGACTGATGGGCGCGCTCCAGCTGCTGTCCGCCTCGCTGGGCATCTACCTCTCCAGCCGGCTGCCCGCGGGCGACCTGTTCGCCCTCGGCTGGTTCGTGCTGACCGCCGCGGTGCTCGGCATATCCGCCTTCGCCCTCTTCCTGTCCCTGGCGAACCGGACGCCGGCGGCCGTGCCCGCGCCGGCCGGCGGGGCCGGGGCGGACGACAGGCCGGCCGCCGAACTACAGGAAGCCGCCATGGAATAGAACCCCGCGCACGACGGCGGCGGGACCTGCTCAGGGGCGGGTCCCGCCTTCGGGTACGGCCGCGGCCGCGGGGTGTGCGAGGATTCGTCTGCGCGACCTCGAAGGCTGTATTGACTCATTCATCAACATTGAATCAATCACCGGCACAGGTATTTTGAGATTCAATCACAGGGTCGCCCGCTCGGAGGATTGGGGGGTCCTGTGGAACTGCGTCAGATTCAGTACTTCGTCGCCGTCGCTGAGGAACTGCATTTCGGCAGAGCGGCGGAGCGGCTGCACATCGGCCAGCCCGCGGTCAGCCAGCAGGTGCGCCGGCTGGAGCGGGAACTGCGCACCCAGCTCTTCGACCGCTCCAGCCGTACCGTCACGCTCACTGCGGCCGGCCAGGCCCTGCTGCCCGAGGGCCGCGCACTGCTGAAGGCGCTGGACTCCTTCGCCGCCAAGGCCCAACGGCTGGCCGCGCAGAGCGATGCCACCTTCCGGGTCGGGATCAGTTCCGCCCTCGGGGAGCGCCTGGACGACTTCCTGGACGCGCTGCCCGACTCCGGCTCCGGCACGCGCTTCGAGTTCCAGACCCTCGGCGCCCACAACCGGCTGGAGAAGGTCCGGGCCGGGCGGCTGGACGCGGCCTTCGTGCGCGGCGTCGAAAGCGCCCCGGGCCTGCGGCTGCTCACGCTCTGGTACGACCCCTTGGTCGCGGCCCTCCCGGCCGCCCACCCGCTTTCCGGGCGCACCAGCCTGAACCTCGCCGACCTGGCGGGGATTCCCCTGCGCATCGCGTCCCGCAGCGAGAACCCGGCGCTCTACGACGCCGTCGTCGCCGCGTGCCGCAAGGCCGGTTTCGAGCCCACCTTCGGCGCGCCCGTCCGGGGATTCCAGGACACCCTCGCCGAGATCGGCGCGAGCGGCGACGGCTGGACGCTGATGTATCCGACCGCGGCCGAAACGGTCTCCTCACGCCGGATCGCACTGCTCCCGCTGGACGGGGAGCCCATCACCATGCGCATGTTCCTCGCGCTGCCCGAGAACGCGGACCCGACGCGCCTGGAACTGCTCACCGCGACGGCCGCCCGGGTGCGCCGGAAGACGGCGGAGGAGAACCGGCGAAGACCGGCGCCGCACGACGCCTTGTCGTGATCCCCGGTATCACCGACCCCGGGCGGGTGATTCCCCCTGCACGCGTTCGGGCGGGCCCGGAACGCCGGGCCCGCCCGAACGGCTGTCACCCCGCCGTCCTACAGGCTGAGCATCCTCAGCGGCGCGTCACGCACGACCTCGGTGATCCGGTCCTCGCCGAGGCCGGCCTTCCCGAACCACTCCCGGCTCCGCGCCCACCAATCGCCGATGTCCATCTGGGAGGTCTGACCCAGATCGGAGCTGTAGACCACCCGCGGCACCCGGGCGAGGACGGCGGAGAAGTCGTCCCATTCCTGGTAGCCCAGCAGGTACGTCAGCGCGGTCTGTTCGGTGTAGACCTGCCTCGCCGACGCGATGTCCAGGAGGTCGGCGCAGCTCAGACCGGTCATCGGGTTGGCCGGCTGATTGAGCATCAGGCGCGGCACGTCGAGCTTCACCGCCTCCTCGACCAGCAGGGCCACCTCGCGCCCGTCGGCGTGCCCGGTGGAGATCACGACCGGCAGGTCGCGGGCCATGCGCAGGATCTCGCGCACCTCCGCGCGCAGCCCGCCCGCCTCGTCCGTGACGGTGAGCGGACGCAGTCCGTCCCGGGCCAGCAGCGGATGGGCCGGGGTACGGGCCAGACGGCTCTTGTGGGTTCGGCCGGTCACCGTCGGCAGATGGACGACGAGGCGCAGACCGCTGTCCTCCCCGTGCTGGACGACGGCCTGTTCCACCAGCCGGGGGTCCAGGCCGCCCGCGATGTCGTTGAGCACGATCGACCCCGACACGGGCAGGCCCTGCTGCCGGGCCTCCCACGCCTGGGCCGCGGTGGAGCCCAGGTGGTTCTTCAGCACCACCCAGCCGCCGAGTTCTGCGTAGCGGGCGCCGGCCGCGGCCGCGGTGTGCCGTCGTACGTACGCGTCCGGACCCACGTGGTAGTGGACGTCCACGAATCCGGTCCGCTCGGCGCCGGCCGCGGGCCGGGGGTCAGCGAGCGTCATCGCGGCCCTCGTCCTCCCACGGGCGCGCGTAGCCGTAGCGGGCCCGCGCCTCGTCCAGCCGGGTGCCGTCCAGGGCGGCCTCCCGGATGCGCCGTTCCGTCCGCTCGACGGCCTCGGCGCGGCGGACCACCTCCGCCACGAGGTCGGCGGGGATGCGCAGCGCCCCGTTGTCGTCGGCGAACACCAGGTCGCCGGGGCGGACGACGGTGCCGGCGATGTCCAGGTCGATGCCGGTGCGCTCCAGCACCACCCGGTTCTTGCCGCTGACCATGGTGACGGCGCTGCTGAAGAGCGGGTAGCCGGCCTCGCGGGTCTCCCGTACGTCGCGCACGGCGCCGTGCACGACGGTGCCCGCGATCTCCCGGCGCAGCGCCACCGAGGTGAGCAGGGAACCCCAGTTGGTGCACGCACCGGTGCCGCCGTTGTCCACGACCACGACCGAGCCGGGCGGCACGTCGTCGATGTAGTTGGCGGCGTTGTGGAACGCGCCGTCGTCCTCGATGGGCCGGTAGCGCAGGGTGAACGCCGGACCGAAGGCCACGCTGCCGGGGGTGCGGGCGCTGATGCCCGGCAGCACGCACGGCGCGGCCCGCAGGCTGTCCACCGCGTCGGAGAGGGCGGCGGTGTCCAGCCGTGCCAGGCGGGCGCGCAGGGCGCTGTCCGGCATCGGGTCGGCGGATGCGGCGGTGGTCATGCGGTCTCCTCCACGAGACGACGGGCGACGGTCCAGGCGGCGAAGTGAGCGGCGTAGGTGAGGACTTCGGGACCCCGGTTGGGGACGGTCAGTTCGCCGGTGTGCTCGTGCGCCCCGTCGCGCACCGTGCACAGGAGGCGGATGGTGCCCGTGTGGTCCTCGGGGCCCCCGCCGTTCCAGGCCGCGTCCAGCGTCACGGACACCCCGCCGGCCGGCGTCCCGGCCGGCGCCGGCTGCCGTGCGGCGGCCACCTCGGCCGCGAACCGGCCGCCGGTGACGTGGTCGGTCGCGTCCAGGGTCAGACCGCGGGCGTCGAGCAGGGCGGCCAGCTCCTGGACGGCGGTGCGCTCCTCGCTGGTGACCACGTACGCGCCCAGCGCGTCGTCCAGCCGCTTCGCGAGCTCGTCCGCGCCGCCGGGCGGGCAGTCGATCCGGACGTCCACGTACGGGTAGTGCCAGCGGTAGGCGGGCTTGACGCCGAGGCCCGTGTCCCGGACGAGGGCGTCCACCGCGGCGGCGGCGTCCGCCTCGATGACCCCGAGGGTGCGCCGGAACACCGTGACGACGGGCTCCGGTTGGGGGAGATGAGCGATGCCGTCGCGCAGGAAGGCGTCGAGCATCGGCAGGCACTCGCGCGGCGGGCCGGGGAGCATGACCACCGTGGTGCCCTGCACGTCGAGGCGGCAGCCCCAGGCGGTGCCGTTGGTGTTGGGCAGCAGTTCGGCGCCCTCGGGGAACTGCGCCTGGCGGCGGTTGTCCTCGTGGACGGCGACACCGAAGCGGGTGAGCCGTTCGACGACACCCTGCCAGGCCTCCTCGCGGTGCTCCAGCGGGCGGCCCAGCGCGCGGGCGACCCCGACCCGGGTCACGTCGTCCGAGGTGGGACCGAGGCCGCCCATGACCACGATCACGTCGTCACGGCCGATGGAGGCACGCACCGCGTCCGCGATCGCCGCCTCGTCGTCCCCGACGGTGTGCCGGATGCGGACCGGCACACCGCGGGCGGCGAGCCTGCGGGACGCCTCGCCCGCGTTGGAGTCCTCCAGGGCGGCCCGCAGCAGCTCGTCGCCGATGGTGACGACGGCGGCGGTGTGGGCGCGCGGCACGGCACGGCAGGCGTCCCGCACCGACGCGGCGCACTCCGTGGTGGTCGCCGTACCGCCCAGGTCGTACGTCACCCGGTCCCGGCGGCGCGTGACGTGCGAGACCGCGTCCCGCACCTGGTCGGCGGCCTCGCCGAAGCCGAGGTGTTCGAGCAGCAGGCCGATGGTGAGGAAGGCGGCGAGCGGGTTGGCCCGGCCGGTGCCGGCCAGGGCGGGGGCGCTGCCGTGCACCGGTTCGAAGTAGTTGCCGTTCTCCCCGATGTTGGCGCTGGGCGCGAGACCGAGCCCGCCCATCACCCCGCCGCCGAGGTCGGACAGGATGTCGCCGAACATGTTCTCGGCGACGATGACGCCGAAGCGCTCCGGGCGCCGGGCCATCCACAGCGCGACGGCGTCCACGTTGAGGATCTCGTACTCGATCTCCGGGTAGTCCGCGGCGATCTCCTCAAGACGTCCGCGGGCGTACGCGCTGCTCTGCCGCAGGACGTTCGGCTTGTCGGCGAGGGTGACCCGGGGGTGCCCGTGGGCGCGGGCGTGCTCGAAGGCGAAGCGCAGGATGCGGTCCAGTCCGTGCCGGGTGAGCATCCGCACGCTCGCGGTGGTGGCGTCGCGGCCGCTGCGGCGGGCGTTGGGGTGGTCGGCGAGGAGCGGCCACATCTCCTCGGGCACCCGGTCCCAGTCGAGGCCCGCGTAGAGGCCCTCGGTGTTCTCGCGTACGACGCAGAACCGGTACGGGGTGCCGCCGAGGTGGTTCTCGACCGGCCGGAGGTTGGCGAACAGGTCCAGCCGCTGGCGCAGTTGGATGATGGGCGACACGTACTGCGGGGCCCGCTCGCGCAGGTGCGGCTGGAGGTCGGCCAGGGCCTCGCGCCCCGGCTTGCTGGTGGTGGCGCCGAGCAGCACCGCGTCGCTGCGGTTGATCAGGTCCCAGGTGCGCTCGGGCACCGGGTTCCCCTCGGTGCGCCAGAACTCCCAGCCGATGTCGCCGTGTTCCAGCGTGATGGGCAGTCCGAGGTCGTCGATGACCGGAAGGGCCGCGTCGAGGACTTCGGGGCCGATGCCATCGCCGGGGAGGACTGCGACGGTCTTACTTCTCATGGATCCTCTTCGTTCGCTGTGCTTCAAGGAATGCGGCGACGGCCTGCCGGGTGGCACCCGGCTGGTCGGCGTGGGGGCGCATGCCCGCCCGCGGGACACCGACGCGGGTGTGTCCGGGGCCGGTCGCGAGGTGCTGGCGCTGGACGAGCTTCGACTCGGTGCCGTAGACGTGCAGCAGCCCGCCGGGGAACGCCTCGACCCGGTGGCGGGCGTCCGCGCGGTGCAGCAGGCGCAGTCCGGCGGCCAACCGCCGTCCGTGCAGCGGGTCCTCGTCGAGGTGGCGCGGGCCGCCGGGCGCGGGGGAGGGCTCCTCGGGACCGCGGACCACCTCGTGCAGCAGGTCCAGCGCCGCCGCCGTGCCGTGCGACGCCACGGCCGCCGCGATGCGTTCCAGCGTCGCGTCGAGCGGCCCGTCGGCCACCGTGGGGGCGGACAGCAGGACGACGTCGGCCCGGTGCGTCCAGGGCTGGTCGAGGAGATGCTGTACGACGGCGCCGCCCAGGGCGTTGCCGGCGAGCAGGTCGGGTTCCTCGGCGCGCAGGACGCCCGCCCAGCGGTCGGCGAGCGCCGCGAGGTCGTCGCCCTCGCGCAGCAGCGACAGGGTGTCGTACACGGTCACGTGGTGGCCGCTCGACAGCAGTGCCCCGGCGACGGGTTCGAAGAAGGCGCCCTGGTCCCACCGCGCCATGACAGGGGCCAGCACACAGGCGGTGCGGGGTGCGCCCGCGTCGCCCAGGCGTACGGCGACCGGGGTCGCGGTCGGCGAGGTCATGCCGCGACCCCCGGGGAGGTGAGTTCGCGCGCGGCGCTGAAGGCGGCACCCATGTGGTCCACGGGCAGCTTGGCGCGTTCCTCGACGGAGAGGTCGAAGTGGCCGAGGACCAGGTCCGGCAGCGGCAGCGAGGGCTTTGCCTCGGCGATCTCCGACTCCATGCGGTGCGCGAGGGTGAGGACCCGCCCGAGGTCGTACCGGTCGGTCCGGCCGGCCCGGCCGAGGTAGGCCAGCCACTGCTCGGTGATCAGGTTGCCGGGGCCCTTGCCCATGCCGAGCACGGAGGAGTCGATCCAGGTGGCGCCCGCGTCGACCGCCGCGATGGAGTTGGCCAGCGCCAGGCCCAGGTTGTTGTGCGCGTGCAGGCCGATGGCGGATCTGGTCACCGAACGCACCAGGGTGACCAGTCGGGCGACCTCGTCCGGCAGGAGGCTGCCGTTGGAGTCCGCCAGGTAGATCACGTCCGCGCCCGCGTCCTCGGACAGCGCGGCGAGCTCCACGAGCCGCCGCCGGTCGAGCTGGCTGACGCGGGTGATGTTCACGGTGGTGGTGAAGCCGGTGTCCGCCGCCTTGCGGAGCATGGCCAGGCCCGGCTCGGGCGTCTTGGACGGCAGACAGAACCGTACGAGCCGCACGCCCGCCTCGAACATCCGGGTGAGGTCGTCGTCCTCGATGTTCTTCGGGTGCAGGATCATGCAGATCCGCTCGGGCGGTACGACCTCGGCCACGGCCCGTATGTAGTCGTCGGTGCCCACACCCGTCAGACCCAGGCCCGGCTTGGGCTGGAAGGACCCGTTGCGGTAGCCGATCTCAACCCACTCGACACCGGCTTCGACGCTTTCCCTGGCGTGGTGCAGGGCGTAGTCGAGTGAGAAGTCGAAGTTGTTGCGGTATCCCCCGTCTCGCAGCGTCACATCGAGATTGGTGACCATGTCTCCTCCGTTGACTGTCCGAGGTGGCGGCCGAGAAGGCGAGACTGATGGTGGGTATCGTGAACCGCGATGAAGAACCGGTGTCAACGGATAACTGACACACAGCGGCGATTTCCCCCGTCCTCGGTCGCCCTGATTCAATGCTTCAACAGGCCCGCAAGAAACACCGGCAGATTCCGGAACGGAATGTCTGCCAGGCGGACCCGGAATTCTCCGTGGCGCAACGATCAAGCATTCGCGTCGCTAGCTGCGACCCCCGAAGGCGGAATGGATGTTATCGGTGCCGATACAGGCAGTGCAAGCCGTGCTCGCGGAGACAGGAAGGACGGGAAATGGGTCGGTCGAAAACTCCACTTCTTCCCCCGTGCGTCTCCGGAAAAGGCCACTGCCCAAGTGATGCTCGCACAACGCGCCGCAATTTCCGAAGAAATTTACTGTCTATATACCATGAGCTGACCCGGCGGGGTTTCGGCTGGTCCGGGCGTCATGAACGTGCTTCCCTGGGGGGTTTGTGGGGGTCTGCTGGCCGTACGTGCTCGGTCACGGGCCAAGTTCAGCATCGATACGCGGGCCGTCCAAGACGCAATCCGCTATTGCACCGATCATGATTGGTGATGGGCCGCGGGCGCTCCCGGCGGCGGGGCGATGTCGGGATCGCCCAGTTGTTTCACCGTTTTATCCTGCGGGTCTTGCGCACGAAACAGAACGTTCAATGCGGCTGGTTGCCTCGACCCCCCAGGGGAGTATCAGTGATAGTCGGTCGATTCGTACACCCCCGTGACGCACATCCGTGCGGCGCGTACCCGGCCGCACTTGCGCGGACCTCCGGCCGGACCGCTTCGCCGTCGGCGGGGAGTCGGCCTGACGGCCCCACCGGGCCAGGCCGCCGAGGCGGGGCACGAGGGCGGCCTTCCGAAGTCCGCGACGGCGACCTGACCCTTCGGGTGTTCCGGCGGGACCTCGAACGCGGCCGGGCGCGGCCCGCCACCGGACCGGACGGGTCGTGTGGCGAAGGGTCGCCATGGGGTCCCGCGGCCCCTGCGCCCGCACCGCCGCCGCGCACTGCCTCGAACGGGGCGAGCGGGTCGGTGGCGAGGAGGCCGCCGGGTCACGGCGTCGGGCGAGGAGGTGCGGGAACTCGCCTCCGCCGCCCCCGTCGGTGCGGGCGCGTTAATTCGGTGGCGCTCGCGGCGGGGCCGCCCTAGGGTGAGCACCACTTCGCAAGGCGGCCGTCGGCCGCCGCAGGCGACCGGAGTGCGGAAGAGGAGGTGTCGACGATGGCTGTCACTGTGCAGGGCGCTGCCCGCATCCAGGAACTCCTCAAGTCCACCTCCGTGGCCACCGGCTGACCCGAGCGCGTCGCAGACCGCTCCTTTCCGGGGCCGCCCTTGTGAAGGGTCTCCCTTGACTTCCACCTCTGGTGTGCACTCCGCGCTGGCTCCCTACGGCTGGGACGACGACTGGGCCGACGCGTTCACCCCGCACGCGGCCGAAGGGCTGCTGCCCGGCCGGGTCGTACGGGTCGACCGCGGTCAGTGCGACGTCGTCACCCCCGGCGGGGTCGTCCGCGCCGACACCGCCTTCGTCACCCCCCACGACCCGATGCGGGTCGTCTGCACCGGCGACTGGGTCGCCGTCGAGGCGGGCGGAAACCCCCGGTACGTCCGGGCGTATCTGCCGCGCCGCACCGCCTTCGTGCGGTCCACCTCCTCCAAGCGGTCCGACGGGCAGATCCTCGCGGCCAACGTCGACCACGCGGTCGTCGCGGTGTCCCTCGCGGTCGAACTCGACCTCGGCCGCGTCGAACGCTTCCTCGCGCTGGCGTGGGAGTCCGGGGCGCAGCCCGTGGTCGTGCTCACCAAGGCCGACCTCGTGGGTGATCCGGTCACGCTGGCCCATCTCGTCCAGGACGTCGAGAACAGCGCGCCCGGCGTGCCGGTGCTCGGCGTCAGCGCGCACACCGGCGACGGGCTCGACGGCCTGCTCGCGCTCGTCGGCTCCGGCACGTCGGTGCTGCTCGGCCAGTCCGGCGCGGGCAAGTCCACCCTGGCCAACGCGCTCGTCGGCGAGGACGTGATGGACGTCCGGGCCGCCCGGGACGTCGACGGCAAGGGGCGGCACACCACGACCACCCGCAACCTGCTGGTCCTGCCCTCCGGGGGTGTCCTCATCGACACTCCGGGGCTGCGCGGGGTGGGCCTGTTCGACGCCGAGAGCGGGGTCGGGCAGGTGTTCGCCGAGATCGAGGAACTGGCCGAGCGGTGCCGCTTCCACGACTGCGCCCACGAGAGCGAGCCGGGCTGCGCGGTGCGCTCCGCGGTCGACAGCGGTGAACTGGCCGTACGACGCCTGGAGAGCTACCGCAAGCTGGTCCGCGAGAACCAGTGGATCGTCGCCAAGACCGACGCCCGCGTCCGCGCGGAACTGCGCCGCGAATGGAAACGCAAGGGCGCGGAGGGCCGGGCCTCGATGCAGTTCAAGAGGGGCCGCTGGACCTGACCGGTTCCGGGTGGGGCTCCGCCGGACAGTCGGCTCGGACAGCCCGGGGAGCCCCACCCGTGCCGCCGAACCCGCGTCCCCCCTCGCCCCGGCCCGGCCCTGCCCGGACCGGGGCGAGGGCCACCCCGACCGACGCGGCCCCCGGCCCCCGTACCCCCGTACCCCCGTCCGCACCCCACCCCCGCGCGTCCCGATGCCCCACCCCGGCAGGTCGCACTGTGTCCCCTTCGGTGGTGAATGCTAGAAATGCACCATGAAGAGGCGTTTCGGCCTGTCTCCGGGGTGGGACGCTTCCGCCCCGGCCGGAGCGTCCTCGGCCGCCGTCGACTCCGGCCGGCTGAGGCGGCTGCCGCCGGGTGTCCGGACCGTTGCCGGACAGATGTTCGTCCTGCAGCTCGTCATCCTGCTGCTGTTCGGCGCGGCGGCCGGCATCACCCTGGTCCTCCAGGCCCGCCAGGCCGGTCTGAACGAGGCGCGGCACCGCACCCTCGCCGCCGCCGTGGGCTTCGCCCGCGCGCCCGGCACGCTCGACGCGATGCGCTCCCGTGACCCCAGTGCGGTGCTCCAACCCCGCGCCGAACTGGTCCGCAGGGAGACCGGCGTCGACTACGTGGTCGCGTTCAGCCCGGCCGGCATCCGCTGGACCCATCCCGACCCCCGCCTCATCGGCAAGCACGTCATCGGCTCCTTCGCGCGGCCGCTGCACGGCCACGTGAACACCCTGACCCACTCCACCCCCATCGGCGTGGCCGTGGACTCGACCGCACCCGTCCTCGACGCCCGCGACAAGGTCGTCGGACTGGTCTCCGCCGGCATCACCGTGCGCAGCATCGAGCAGCAGGTGACCCGTCAACTGCCCCTGCTGTTCGCAGCCGGCGGCTGCGCGATGCTGCTGGCCACCGCCGGCATCGCCCTCGTCCACCGCCGCCTGCTGCGCCAGACCCGCGGCCTGGAACCCGCCGAGCTGCGCCGGATGTACGACCACCACGACGCCGTCCTGCACGCCGCCCGCGAGGGTGTCCTCATCGTCGCCGCCGACGGGACCCTGCTGCTCGCCAACGACGAGGCCCGGCGTCTGCTCGGCCTCCCCGAGGACGCCGAGGGCCGTCAGCTCACCGACCTCGGGCTCGCGCGGCCCCTCGCCGCGGTGCTGGCCTCCGACCCCCCGGCCACGGACGAGGTGTGCGAGGCCGGCGACCGGCTGCTCGCGGTGAGCGTCCGGCCGACCGCGCCGCGCGGTTGCCGGCCCTCCAGCATCGTCACCCTGCGCGACACCACCGAACTGCGCGCCGTCGCCGGCCGTGCCGCCGTCGCCCAGCGGCGGCTGCGGCTGCTGTACGACGCGATGAGCAGGATCGGCACCACCCTCGACGTGGCGCGCACGGCCGAGGAGCTGACCCGGTTCACCGTTCCCCGGTTCGCGGACTACGCCTGCGTGGACCTCCTCGACTCGATCCTGCGCGGCGGCGATCCCGAGGGCACGATGATGCGCCGTACGGCCCTCACCGGCATCGACACCGACCACCCGCTGTACCCCGTCGGCACCCTCGTGGACTTCGCCTCCCGGACCCCGCAGGCCATCGGCCTCGGCACCGGCGCGCCGGTCCTGGAGGCCGACCTGCGCAAGGACACCGGATGGCAGGAGAACGACCCCGACAACGCGCGGCGCATCCTCGATCACGGCATCCGCTCGATGCTGGTGGTGCCGGTGCGCGCCCGGGGCGTCCTCATGGGTGTGGCGAGCTTCTGGCGTTCCGCGCTCGCCGAGCCGTTCGAGGAGGAGGACCGGGCGGTCGCCGAGGAGCTGGTGGCCCGCGCCGCGGTCGCCATCGACAACGCCCGCCGCTACACCCGCGAGCACACCACCGCCGTCACCCTCCAGCGCAGCCTGCTGCCGCGCGGCATCCCGGACCAGTCCGCCCTGGAGGTGGCCTACCGCTATCTGCCCGCGCAGGCCGGGGTGGGCGGCGACTGGTTCGACGTCATCCCGCTGCCGGGCGCCCGGGTGGCGCTGGTCGTCGGCGACGTCGTGGGGCACGGGCTGCACGCGGCGGCCACCATGGGCCGGCTGCGCACCGCCGTGCACAATTTCTCCGCCCTCGACCTCAGCCCCGACGAACTCCTCGTCCACCTGGACGAACTGGTCAGCCGCATCGACAGCGACGAGCGCGGCGACGGCACGACCGAGGGGTCGCTGAAGGACGGGCGGGTCGCTCGCGACGGCATCGCGCACGTCACCGGCGCCAGCTGCCTCTACGCGCTCTACGACCCGGTCGGCGGCCGCGCCACCATCGCGCGGGCCGGCCACCCCGGCCCCGCCCTGATCCTGCCCGACGGCACCGCCGCCTTCCCCGACGTGCCCGTCTCCCCGCCGCTCGGCCTCGGCGACGGCATGCCCGTGGAGACGCTGGAGCTGGAGCTGCCGGAGGGCTCGCACCTGGTGCTGTACACCGACGGGCTGCTGGAGGACCGCCGACGGGACATCGACACCGGCCTCGAACTGCTGCGCGACACGCTGGCCGGATCGGCGGGGCGCGGCCCCGAGGCCCTGTGCACGGCCGTCCTCGACGCGGTGCTGCCCGCCCGGCCGATCGACGACGTCGCCCTGCTGGTGGCCCGTACCCGGCTGCTGGGCGCCGACCACGTCGCCGAGTGGGACGTGCCCCGCGATCCGGCGGCCGTGGCCCCGGTCCGCGCCGAGTGCGCCGCCACGCTGGACGCCTGGGGGCTCGGGGACGTCGGGTACACCGCCGAACTGATCCTCAGCGAGCTGATCACCAACGCGGTCCGCTACGGCTCACCGCCCATCCGCGTCCGCCTGCTCCGCGACCGCGGCCTGATCTGCGAGGTCGCCGACGGCAGCAGCACCGCCCCGCATCCGCGCCGGGCGGCGGCCACCGACGAGGGCGGCCGGGGGCTGTTCCTCGTCGCCCAGCTCGCCACCCGCTGGGGCACCCGCTACACCGCGCGCGGCAAGGTGATCTGGGCCGAGCTGTCCCCGCAGCAGGACGGCCCGGGGCCGGCCGAGGGCACGGGCGAGGACAGCGCGGACGACATCCTGGACCAGTGGGAGAGCCTCTAGCCTCCTGAGCTGCGTGTCCGTTTTCCGCCAGCCGGTACCCGCGGCCACGGGCCACACTGGAACCCGTGATGGACGAGGACAGCAGGTACGAGGCGGTGCGCAGCCGGGACGGGCGGTTCGACGGGGCGTTCTTCTTCGCCGTCGAGACGACCGGTATCTACTGCCGGCCCAGCTGCCCCGCGGTGACTCCCCGACGGCGCAACGTGCGCTTCTACCCGACGGCCGCCGCCGCCCAGCGCTCCGGATTCCGGGCCTGCCGGCGGTGCCGGCCGGACGCGGTGCCCGGGTCGGCGGAGTGGAACGTCCGCGCGGACGTCGTCGGCCGGGCCATGCGGCTGATCGCCGACGGCGTGGTGGACCGCGAGGGCGTCGCCGGGCTCGCCGCGCGGCTCGGCTACAGCGCCCGGCAGGTGCAGCGGCAGCTCACCGCCGAGCTGGGCGCGGGGCCGGTGGCACTGGCCCGGGCGCAGCGGGCGCACACCGCGCGGGTGCTGTTGCAGACCACGGAGCTGGCGGTGACCGAGATCGCGTTCGCGGCCGGGTTCGCCAGCGTGCGCCAGTTCAACGACACCGTGCGCGAGGTGTACGCGGCGACCCCGACCGAGGTGCGGGCCGCCGCCCCGCGCGGCGGCGCCCGCCGGGCCGCCGCGGGCACCGGCATCCCGCTGCGGCTCGCCCACCGCGGTCCGTACCAGGCCGCCGCCGTCTTCGACCAGCTCGCACGGGAGGCGGTGCCGGGGATCGAGGAGGTCACGGGACGGCCCGGCGCGCGCACCTACCGGCGCACCCTGCGGCTGCCGTACGGCACCGGGATCGCCGCCGTCGCCGAGCGCACCCGTGCCCCGCGCGCGGGCACCGGCACGCGTCCGGGCGGCTGGCTGGACGCCCACCTGCACCTCACGGACCCGCGGGACCTGACCACCGCCGTGCAGCGGCTGCGACGGCTGTTCGACCTCGACGCCGATCCGTACGCCATCGACGAGCGCCTGTGCGCCGACCCGCGCCTCGCCCCCCTGGTCGGGGCCCGCCCCGGCCTGCGCGCCCCCGGCGCCGTCGACCCCCTGGAACCCGCGGCCCGCGCGCTGCTGGGCCCGGCCGGCTGCGGGCGCCTGGTCCAGGAGTGCGGCAAGAGGCTCGACACCCCGAACGGCGCCCTCACCCACCTCTTTCCGGAACCGGCGGCGCTCGCGGAGTCAGGAGCGGTACCCGCACCGCTCGCCGCGCTCTCCGCGGCCCTCGCCGACGGCGCCCTGCGGCTGGACCCCGGCGCCGACCGGGACGACGCGCAGCGGGAGTTGCGTGCGTTGCCGGGGATGGACCCGGCCACGGCCGCCGTGATCCGGGCCCGCGCGCTCGGCGACCCCGACGTGCCCCCGCCCGGCGTCCGGGCGCCCGGCACCTGGCGTCCCTGGCGGACGTATGCCGTACAACACCTCTACGTGGCAGGAGAATCGCCCCGATGACCGCCGTCGGCTGCTTCACCCACCTCGACACCCCCCTCGGACGGCTGCTCCTGACCGCCGACCCGGACGGCGCGCTGACGTCGCTGCACTGCGCGCGGGCCGTCCCGGACGAACTGCGCGCCGACCCCGGCCCGTTCGCCGCGGCACGAGAGCAGTTGGAGGCGTACTTCGCCGGCGAACTGCGCGAGTTCCGGCTCCCGTTGCGCACCCACGGCACGGCCTTCCGGCAACGGGTCTGGGAAGCCCTGGACGAGGTGCCCTACGGCACCACCCTCACCTACGGCGACCTGGCCACCCGGATCGCCGCACCCCGCGCCGCCGTTCGCGCCGTCGGCGGCGCCCTCGGCGCCAACCCCCTTCTGATCGTGCGCCCCTGCCACCGTGTCATCGGTTCCGACGGCTCGCTGACCGGCTACGCGGGCGGCCTCGACCGCAAGATCCACCTGTTGGCCCTGGAGGGTGCGCTCAAGGCGTAGCCGAATCGCCCGTGGAGACGGCCTGGGCGGGATCGCCCTTTGCCGGGGCGGACCGGCGGGGCCGGCCGGTGCCTTCGGCCGGCTGGAAGATCCGGTCCAGGTGGTACGTGAGGATCGCGGTCGCGGATTCGGCGGTGCGCTGGCCCACCAGGACGCCGGTGCCGAGCCCCGCGGACAGGGCGAGGAGGCCGGCGGCCGCGGCGGACGGGTCCGTGCCGGGGCGCAGCAGCCCGGCGTCGGCGGCCCGTCGGAGCAGGGCGGTCACGGTCGCCTCGGCCGCGTCGGGGTCCTTGATGAAGGGCTGGGCGGCGAGGGCCTCGTCGGTCACCGACAGGACGGCGTACGCGGTGTAGAGGTGGTGGAACGTACGGCTCTCCGCGTCCACCGGGAGCGCGGCCGCCAGCAGCGCCTCGATCACCGCCCGCGGTCCCGGATCGGATCCCGCGGCGGCGATCCGCGCGCTCACCCGTTCCCCGAACCGCCCCGCCAGGTGCTGGAGTCCGAAGAGCAGCAGCTTCTCCTTGGACTCGAAGTAGTACTGCACCAGCCGCAGCGACACGCCCGCCTCCGCGGCGACGTCGCGCATCCCCACGGCATGCAGTCCGAGCCGCCCCGCGGCCCGCACCAGCGCCTCCGCGATCTCGGCCCGCCGCTCGGCGTGGTCCACGCGCCTGGGCATCCTCCGCCCTCCTCCGCTCCCGCAGTCCGGTCGCCTTGATGGTACAGCCGTACCATCATGGTGGTACGGTCGTATCACGAATGCCCCGGAGGTGGCCGTGTCCAAGCCCGCAGTCCGTCCCCCGGCCGACGTCGGCCGCTACGTCAGCGACACCTGGCGCGAGCGCTACTTCGCCGCCTGCGACGCGCTCTACGCGCTGGGCGCGCCCGCGTCCTGGGAGGGGGACGTGGAGACGTCCTTCGGCACCACGCACGTCTACCGGTACGACCCCCCGGCCGGCCCCGGCGGCGACCCCGACGCGGCCGCCCGGGACCGCGTACCCGTCGTCCTCGTGCACGGCGCCGGCAGCTGCTCGGCGATGTGGTACCCGAACACCCGCGACCTCGGCGCCGAGCGGACCGTCTACGCCGTCGACACCCCCGGGGACCCCGGCCGCAGCGTGCACCGCGCCCCCCTCCACGAGCCCGAGCGCGCCGCGCGGTGGCTGGACGAGACCCTCGCCGGGCTCGGCCTCGACCGGGTGCACCTGGTCGGCAGCTCCTACGGCGGCTGGCTCGCCCTCAACCAGGCGCACCGCGGGCCCGATCGGCTCGCCTCGGTGACGCTGCTCGACCCGGGCGGCCTGGAGAAGGTCGGACCGCGCTTCTTCGTCTGGATCTTCATCAGCCTGTTCGCCACCTTCGCCCCCAAGGCGCTGCGACCCCGCCTCGCGTCCTGGCTGGAGCAACCGGTGCTGGTCGTGCCCGAACTGCGCACCATGGTCCGCACCGGCGTGCGCGCCTACCGCATCCGCCGCCCGGCGCCGAAGCCGCTGACCGACGCCGAACTGGCCTCCGTACGAACGCCGTTGTACCTGCTGCTCGGCCGGCGCAGCCTGCTGGTGCACCCCGAGCGGCAGGCCGAGCGCGTCCCCCGGCTCGTGCCGGGCGCCCGCGCCGAGATCATCGCGGACACCGGGCACGGCCCGCAGATCGACCACGCCGGGGCGACCAACCGGGCGATGCTCGACTTCATGGCCGACACCGAACAGGGCCGGACCAGGACGCGGCTTCCTCACGTCCCCGGCCGGGCACCAGGCTCGGACGAATCCGGACCACCTCCTCGCTGAGCCCCGGACCCAAGCCGTGCGGCCCGGCGAGGGGTGCGGCCTCGCGCGGTTGTCCCCACCGCGCACCCGCCCGGGACCGACGCGCACGACGTCGTCCACGACGAGCGCGGTCTTCGGGTGCTCCGGCTCCGGGAGCGCGGACGCGACCCGCGTACCCCGGGCCTCGTGCCCCGCCGTTCGAAGAGGCCCCGTCGGGCTGGTTGCCGACGCGCGCACGTACCCGTGGACGCTGCGTCACCGCCACGGCGTGGCGGACGGCGGCCGGTCCTGCCGCCAGACCCTGACGCTGTACCCGCGGCCGGCCGGCGTCGGCGGCCCCCCGCGCATCGTCTTCACCGAGGGCCCCGGCAGGTATGTCCCGATGCTGTTGGTTAATCCGGGGCCTCGCGTGACGTCGGCCTTCAAGACCCGGTTGTGGTCTTGAAGGCCGACGTTGTCGTATGGGGTGGGTGCGGATGTCGATGCAGCCGAAGGGGTCTGGGGAGATCCCGGCGGAGACGGTGCGGGTGGCGCGGGCTGCGTTCCCGAAGGGGAGCCTGGCGATCCGGGTGCGGGACGAGCTGGGATTGTTGTTCACGGACGAGGAGTCCGCGGACCTGTTCCCGGTGCGGGGCAGACCTGCCTGGTCACCGGGTCGGCTCGCGCTGGTACTGGTGTTGCAGTTCGTCGAGGGGCTGACCGACCGGCAGGCCGCGTAAGCGGTCCGGGCCAGGATCGACTTCAAGTACGCCCTTGGCCTCCAGCTCGATGATCCGGGGTTCACTTCTCGGTGCTGTCGGAGCTCCGGGACCGGCTGGTGGAGGCGGATGCCGGGCGGCGGGTGCTGGACGGCATCCTGGTCGCGGCCCGGGACAAGGGCCTGTTGAAGACGGCGGGCCGAGCCCGCACCGACGCCACGCATGTGCTGTCGTCGGTGCGGGAGCTGTCCTGGCTGGAGATGGTGGCCGAGACCCTGCGGTCCGCCTACAACGCGCTTGCCCAGGCTGCCCCGGACTGGCTGGTGGGTGTCGCGGAGCCGGACTGGTTCAGGCACTACGCCAGCGGGGCCGAGACTCCCGGTTTCCCAGGGCCCGTGCCAAGCGTGATGAGGCGGGCTTGCGGGTCGGTCGTGACGGAAACAGGGCGTGTCCGGCCTGCTGAGCACCCTGCACCCCCTGCACCCCCTGCTGGTCTGGGAACCTCCCGTCCTCACCGTCCACGGCCCGCTCGGCGAACGCGACCTGCACCTCGACGGCAGGGGCGTCCTCCTGCTGCCCTCCTACTTCTGCTGGGGCGCCCACATGGTTCTCAGGGATTCCACCCTGCCCCCGGTCGTGGTGTACCCGATGGCCCACCGGACCGGCACGACCCTGACACCGGACACCCGGGGAGAGCCGGCCGGCACCTCCCTCGAGGGCCTGATCGGCCGCACCCGGGCGGCGATCCTCAGGAACGCCGTCGGGGGACGCACCACCACCGCGCTGGCACGCGCCGCGGGCGTCTCCCCGGGAACCGCCAGCCACCGCCCCTCCGTCCTGCGCGAGGCGGGCCTGGTCACGACCCGGCGGAAGGGGCCCTCGGTCCTGCATGTCGCGACGCCCCTCAGAACCGGCCCACGAGCACGTGAGGGGCGTTCGCAGTCATGGCTTGCTCTGGTGGCCAGCTTCGCCCCCTTCGCCGGCAGGACCGTTGTTAGGGTCGAGGTTCATCGACTTGAGAGGCAGTGGCATGGCCAGCGAGATCGTGATTGCGCAGACGACCATCGATGACGAGGCCAGGGCGAAGGTCCTCGCTCGCGGTGCGGTCGAGAACCGGTTGGCCGCCTGTGCTCACATCGACCAGCCGTTCACGGCGGTGTACCGGTGGAAGGGCGCGATCGAGACCGCACAGGAGTGGCGGATCTCGTACAAGACGACTGCGGACCGGCTTCCGCAGCTGGAGGCGTGGGTCGCAGGGGAGCACAGCTACGAGGTCCCGGAATGGATCATCATTCCCGTAATCGGCGGTTCCGACGCGTACCTGAAGTGGGTCGTTGAGGAGTCCGCGCCCCAATCTGCGGAGTGACTCGTCACAGTGCGAGCTGCTTGAAGTGCCGGGCGAGGTCGCGCTCACTGGCCGGAAGCTTATCCGCGACGGCCTGAGCGCGGGCTCGACCCATGGTGGTAGGACGGGCCTCGCTCGCGGCGGCGAACTGGCGTGACACGTAGACGCCCTGGTCGATGTCTCCTCCTTGCAGCAGTGCAGTCGCCAGGTCTCCCAGCACGACGACGCCGGATTCCGGCAGGTCCCTGCCCAACCGATCTACCGCCTGGTCTGCGGTCTCGGCCAGCTCTTGCCTCCCCAGCTGCCCGTACACGGACAGCGCCAGGGAGTCCATCCGGTAGGGCGTCACGAAGGCCACCCATGCTTGCTCGGCAGTGTGGTCAGCGAATTCGTACGCGAAGCGGGCGCGGTCGAGGGCGCGAAGGGCGTTGAGGGCGTCGCCGATCTGGGCTGCCTCTTCTGCGAGCCTGCCGTAGATCCAGGCAGCGGCGGCCGCGTTGCCTGGGCCTCGTACGTCCTTGGCGGCTTGTGTCAGCAACTCGGCCGCCTTCTGGGGGCTGGCTGCTCCGTAGCTCGCGTAGGCGAGCGCCAGGGCGCGCAGGGGAGGATGCCCGGCGGCTTTCGCACAGTCCATGGTGGCCCTGTAGTACGCCTGGGCCGGAGGGTAGTCCCCCGTGTCCCATGCGACCCACCCAGCCAGAGCAGCGGTCTCGCCGGCCGCGATCGTGAGGGCTCGTTCGCTCTTACCGGCTCGCGGCAGCGCGGCCGTTACAGCGTCGAGGTGCGACTCCACCTCGCCTTGCAGCTGGCGAGCAGTCAAGTGGCGTTCGCTCACATGCAGCGCGCAGGCCCGGTCAATGAGGGCGGCGGCGGCCTCTGGGTCGATCTCCTTGCCCATGCTGACGGCGCGCGAGAGGCGCTCCCACGGCTCGGTAGCGGCGGCGGCGCCGACCACGACGCCTTCGAGTAGCGTGCGGCGTTTCACGTCGTCCTGGTCCTCCCCATCGCGGCGAGCGTTACGCCTGCGCCGGGCGCGGGCGGCTGCGGCCTCCCGCTGTAGGTATTCGGAGGAGATACCGAGGGCCGCCGCGATGTGCGCGAGCGTGTGGTTCGTCGGAATGTTCCTGCCGCTCTCGTAGCGGTTGATCTCCCGCCGGGTCATGGTTTCCCGGCCTGAGACCGCGTTGATCGCGTCTGCCTGCTGCTCCTGCGTCCGTCCTACGTCCTTGCGGAGCTGACGAAGTAAGGCAGCGAACTCGTCTGACATGAGTGAGTGTGACCTCGCCGTTGGATGGAAGCCAATCATGGCCCCAACTTCCCCCGTCTGTTTCCCCCTTGACAGAGATTTCCCCCTCGGGTTTCCCCTGGCAGAGCGCTCGTACTCGCGACACGGTGAGTCCATGACCACGATCCGTAAAGAGGTCGGCTCGGTGGGGACGATGCATCTCGCCCGATCCGATGCGATCCAGATCAACGATGCGCGGTCGCTGCGTGGGGAGGCCCTGGAGCGGCGGACGCGGGCGACCCAGTGGATGCTCCGTGCCGCGACGGCTCCGTACACGGCCGAGCAGTGGACCGAGCGTGGTGTGGCCGTGCTGACTGCCGGGATTGTGTGGGACGTCGTACGGGCGCCCTACAGCGTCCTTGGCCGCGGGCTCGACCGGCGCACCGACCCGGAGGCGCTTCGCTCCCTGGTGACGGCGCTGGGAGCCGGGGCGGTCTGGTGCGACCCCTACCGGCCGGCCGTCTACTTCCTGGTGCCGCCGGGCACGGACGAGTACTGGCCGCGCGATCTGGCCGCCGTGTGCCAAGGCGGGACCGGACCGTACGTCCACCACATCGGCGTGCCGAGCCTGGACCGCACTTCGCCGCCCGGTCAGTTCTGGCTGGTTCCTCCTGACTACGGCGGTCCGGTGCTCGCGGGCCCCGAGCGCCTGCACGAGGCACTGCGCGAGCGCACGAGCGAGCCAAGCGCGCCCGCATCGAGAACCCCATGAGCCGGCGTCGGTCGTGCCGTTCCCCGCCGCGTACGGCCGACGTCTCTTCCTTCCCCCTCCGACCTTGTGAGAGTCATGTCCGCAAGACATCCCCTGTGCCGTGGCCGCGTAATGCGTGTGGACCTGTTAGGCGTCATCCCGCCCGCGCTGCTTGTCGCCGGTCACATGGCTGCCTATGTGCTCCTCGGCGTCACCGTCCACGACGACATCAGTAAGCCCCAGGCGGCCGCGGCCGCGCTGGACACGCTGGATCAGCCTGCCCCCTCGCCCGAGGAAGCCGCCGCATGAGCACCGCGGTCCACGAGACACGGACCCCCGGGTACTGGGACAGCCTCTACGACGCGGGGTACGCCGTCGACCCACCCACCGCCGACGAGCGGCAGATGCTGCGGGTCCATACGGGGGCCCAGTCCGGCATGCGGGCCCTGGACATTGGGTGCGGTCGAGGACAATTGAGCGCCCACATGGCCGACTGGGGGATGTCGGTCACTGGGGTTGACTTCAGCCTGTCCGCCATCAAGGCCGCCCGGGAGACGCACCCCCAGGTCGGGGAGCTACTTGACTTCCACCTCTACGACGTCACCGCCGCCAGGCCCCTCGTCCCCGATCCGGGGCCCGTCGACATCGTGGTGTGCCGGCTCAGCTTTGAGTTCATCGACGGGCCGCGCTTCATGACTCGCGTCCGCCGCTGGCTCAGGCCCGACGGAGTCCTGCACATCACGACGACCGTCGCCGAGCTGATGCCGCAAGGCGTCGCGCACTGCGGCCTGTCGAGGGCGCGCATTGCCGAGCTACGCAGCGGGTGGGCGCACATGACCCTGTATCCCCTCACCCAGGACTCCAGCCTCGTCGGCGTAGCCCTGCGGAGCTGATGGGACACCCGCCTCCTGGGACCGGACCAGGAGGCGGGGCAGACACCGCTCCCCGGCCGCTCGGACGTCACAGTCGCGGCCGGGGAGCGGCACCAGCAGTCGGCGCGAGCGCCTTTTAACCGACATAGAGCCCACGTCGGCATCTCGGCCCCGCGTACCGCGTCGACCTGTGGCACGAAGCTCGGGCCTCACCGGCTACGGGCCGGGAGCCCGCACCGCACGGCAGCGCCGCCTCCGAGGCGCGAAGTGGCGTTGCCCAGATCCGAGGTGATCATGACTCAGGCAGTACCGAGATTCAGGGCCAACGCGCGGCCCACGCACGGCCGGACCGTGGTAGAGGCCCTGGCCGGCACTGCGGCCCAGTGGACACCGGTGGGTGGACACGACGGTGTCGAGCTGTGGCGGGTGTCCGGCTTGCTGGGATCGTGGAAGCTGAAGGTCGGCGTGGGCCCCGGCGCCGCGTCGGTGGCCCGAGAGGCCGCGGTGCGGTCGCAGCTCACCGGTATGTGGCCGGCCGTGTCCAACGGCTCCAGAACTCGGCACGGTAGTGGTGGCGGCGCCGCCTGGCTGGCCACGCCGTGGGTCACCGGGCCCACGCTGTGGGAGGTCTTCGCGCCGGTCCGGGACCGCACGGGTAAGTGCCAGGAGGAGGTCCTGGGGGCTGCCATCGATACGTGCGTCTCGGTCGCCGCCGTCCATCTGCGGGGATGGGTACACGGTGATCTCCAGCCACATCACGTCATCGTCGCACCGGATGGGGCTCGGCTGATCGACTGGTCACGGGCCTGGTCCGCGGATAGCGACGTGCACCCCACAGGGGGTGCAGGTCTCGTCCATCTGGCCAGTCCCGAGATGCTCGCGCGAGCGGAGCGGCCGACGTGCACTACCGCGGCAGACGAGACCTGGATGCTGGCCGCGATGATCTGGTGGGCGGCCAGCGGCCGGTGGCCGCGCGACTACAGCGCCCTGGGGGTAGACCCCTCCCTGTTCACCGAGGCCGAGCTGGCCAAGGTGATCGTCCGCCATCCCGCCCCATTCGGCGGTCTCGATCACTGGCGGCAGCTGGACACGGTGCTACGGGCGGTGCTCGACGCTCCTGAGGCGAGCCGGCCTCCGGCTGCGGATCTGGCCCTGCAGTTGTCCCGGTCCCGAATGCTCTGACCTCCGCTCTACCCGCGATCTCCGTGGTGCCTCTGCCTCCCCGATGGGCGGCCACCACGGGCGCACCGATGCTCCTTGGAGAAGACCGCTTTGGCGACTCACGAGTTACGTGCCATCACCTACAACCTGCTGACCGGCGGCCTCGACGCCGGCGACGACACGCGCCTCCGCGCCCAGACGGAGATGCTCGCCCACCTGACCCCGGACATCCTGAGCCTCCAGGAGTGCACGGGGTGGACCAACCGCCACCTGTGCCAGGTGGCGGACGCGCTGGGCATGGTTCCCGTCGGCATGGCCCGCTCGCGCGTTCGCAGGGTCCCGGACCCTTACAACGGCACCGCTTTGCTGATCCGGGATTCCAGCGTCCGACTGATGGACTGGTGGATCGTGGGCGAGGGGGATTTCCACCACGCCCTGATCCGGGCCCAGCTGCGTCCGGTCGCGGCCGGCAGCGACCCGAGCAGCGACTTCACCGTCTTCGCCACGCACTTCGACTGGTCCTCCGGTGACGCGCGGCTCGACGAGGCCCGGATGCTTACCGACTACGGCGGTCCCTTCCCGGGCGCACCCCGGGGCGCACTGCTCCTGGGTGACCTCAATACGCCGGACCGGCACCCGGACTGGTCGCTCGTCCCGCGGAACTTGCACTCGCGGTACCGGCTCGTCTCGCCCGACGGACACTTCGGGCGTGCGGATCGACGCGCCGTCCAGGTGCTGCTCGAAAGCGGCTGGCAGGACCCGCAGATGCTCTTTGGCGATCCCGAGGCCGCGAGCGTCGGCTACTACTACCCCAACGAGCCGGTGCTCTTGCGCTTGGACTACACCCTTGTCTCCGGCCTGGTCGTCACCTCCTACGCCATCCACGACACACCCGCAGCACGGGGCCTCTCGGATCACCTCCCCGTGGTCCTCGACGTCGACGTGATGGCGGGTGCCCCTGCCGCCGGGCTGACCGTGGAGCCGGAGGGGAAGAGCCGTGTCTGAAGAAGAGATCAGCTGGCCGGAATACGGCCGGTGGCTCAAACCCGAGCAGGAGGCCCGTGCCGCCGCGTGGCTACGGGAGAAGTACGGCGGTGGTGCGTCGGTCCGCGCCATCGCGGATGAGATAGGTAAATCGTACGGATTCGTACATAAAGCCCTGTCTAAGGCCGGTGTGCCTCTCCGGCCGCGCGGTGGTGCGAGGCCGCCGCGCCCGAAGTAGCTGCTGCCTGGCCGTCGATCTCGATGTGCCCAGGCGCATCCCCGTTCACGCAGCGCACTGCCGCACTCCCGCCCGCCACTGCCCGGAGAGGGCGGAGACGCCTGCTGCCGGGCAACGACTCCACCTATCCCCTCATGTGAGGAGGATACGCATCATGAGCACACAAAACACCCGATTCCGCGTCGTTGTCGGCGCCGATGCTGCCGGCCACCACTACAAGGGCATGCTCGCCCACGATCTGCGGGCGAGCACGCTGGTTGCCGAGGTCATGGACATCGGAATCGACGGCCCCACCCATATCGCCTACCCCGAGATCGCCCTCGCTGCCGCCCAGCTCATAGCAACCGGCCAAGCCGACCGCGCCCTGCTGGTCTGCCACACCGGCCTCGGCATGGCCATCACCGCCAACAAAGTGGCCGGGGTCAGGGCCGTCACCGCACACGACTCGCTGTCCGTGCGGGCCGCGGTGCGCTCCAACAACGCCCAGGTGCTCACCTTCGGTCAGGGCGTCATCGGTCTCGGCCTGGCGCGCCAGCTGGCCGCCGAGTGGCTCACCCACCGCTTCGACCCCGGCTCGTCCGCCGCCACGAAGGTCCGCCTGATCAGCGACTTCGAGCAGCGAAACGTCCCCGGTCTCGCGGCCGTGGAAGGGCAGGTCTGATGCCCACGAATCCGCTTACGGTGCCGCGGCGCACCGGCGGCCTGCGCTGGCCCGTCGAGCCGGCGCAGGGCGGCTGGTACACCAGCGCCGAGCACCTGGCCGTGCAGAAGGTGATGGCTGAGTCCGACGACTGGCGTACGGGCTGGAAGCCGGCCGCGTACTGCGAGGCCTTCGAGGGCGCGTTCGCCGCCTGGATGGGCGCCGAGCACGCCATCGCGTTCAACAGCGGCGGCACCGCCATGGAGATGGTCCTGCGCCATCTGCGGCTCGCGCCGGGTGACGAGGTGATCTCCTGCGCCCTCAACTTCGTCGGCCCGCACATCGCGGTCATCGGGCAGGGCGGTCGCCTGGTCCTCGCCGAACCCGACCCGGTGACGCTCAACCTGGACCCCGCCGACACCGAGAGGGTCATGACGGAGCGTACGAGGGCGATCCTGGTCACCCACTGGAACGGGGCGGTCGCCGACCTACGGCCCTTCCTCGACCTGGCCGCCGCGCACCCGCACCCCGTGTACGGGCCGCCCGTCGTCATCGTGGACGCGGCGCGGGCCTGCGGCGGGGTCACGCCGGCCGGGGCGCGGGTCGGCGCGGACAGCGAAGGCTGGGCCACGGTCTTCAGCTTCGAGTCGAAGAAGCTGATGACCACCCTGGGCCAGGGGGGCATGGTCACCACCTCCGACCCGCAGCTGGCCGAGCACCTGCGGCTGCTGCGCACCTACGGTGGCCGGGCCCAGTGGGGCACCAACCAGATGATGAGCAAGGCCCAGGCCGCAGTGGGTCTGGTCCAGCTCGCGCGCCTGGACGAGATGAACGACGCCCGCATCCGCCGCGCCCACACGCGCACCCGCGCTTTGGCCGACACCGAGGAGCTGACGCTACCGCTCACCCTCGACGGCCGGCGGCACCTCTACTACCGGCACAACCTGCTCGTGCCCGAGCAGTGGGCGGGCGGCCGGCGGTACGAGCTGATGAACACGCTGGCCGACCGGCACGGCGTCGGCAGCATCATCAGCGACCCGGTGACCTACCTCGGACACGGCCTGATCCGCGAGCACACCCGCGGCCAGCACTGCCCGCGCGCCGAACAGCTCGCCGCGCGGCTGCTGTGCCCGATCCTCCACCCCCGCATCAGCTCTGGGGACGAGGCCGCCATCTGCATCGCCATCCGGCAGGCCCTCGCCAGCACCGCCCGCACCCCCGCCGCGTGAAAGGAACCCCCGCATGTCACAGCTCCAGCAGGAGATCGACGCCATCCACGCCCGGGAGATCCGACTCGCCGACGCCTACCAGCCCAAGGACCCGGCCGGGCTGCTGCGCATGGTCTTCCTCCTCCCCTTCGGCCACGCCTACAGCCTGATGTGCAACGGGCCGATGAGCCTGTGCGACCTGATCAACCGCAGCGAGGACATCCCGGCCGTCGCCGAGCGGGCCATCCAGTACGACTGCCTCGTCCGCGACGGCAACCGGCTCACGGCGCCCGCCGGGGAGCCGTTCCGCAGCATCGAGTCGCCGCTGCCGGTCGGCGAGGCCGACGTCCTCGGCATATCCGTCATCAACTCCGGTGATCTGCACAGCGTGTTACGGCTGCTGGACCTCGCCGGTGTGCCCCGGCGCACCGCCGACCGCATCCCCGGCGTCCACCCGCTCGTCGTGGGCGGGAACAGCGGCCTGGCCGATCCCGAGCCGCTGGCCGACTACCTCGACGTTGTCGCCATCGGCGAGGCCGAGCAGTCCCTGGCCGAACTGCTCCGCATCGTCCACGCCGACCGCGCCCGGCCCTACACCGGCCCGTCCCTGCACGAACAGCTCGCCCGGGTGCCCGGCCTGTACGTCCCCTCCATGTACGAGTGCGACTTCCTGCCCGGCGGCGGCGTCAGCGCGGTCCGGCCCAAGCACCCCACCGTGCCCGCCGGCGTGCATGCCCAGTACCTCACCCCGAAGGAGCTGGGCGCCTCCCACTTCTGCTATCCGATCACCGACGGCACCGCGGCCGGCGTGCACCCGGTCCTGGGCTGCCTGCACGATTGCAGCTTCTGCAACCTGGGCCTCCCGGACTTCCGGCAGGCGCCGCTTGAGCTGCTCACCGACTACGTGGACCGGCTCGAAGCCCACAAGGTCCGCAAGATCATCATCAGCGCGCCGACGTTCACGCAGTACCGGTACCGGCAGCAGCTGCTGGAGCACATCCGCGCCTACGCCCGACGGGCGGAGGCCGCCGGGGAGAAGGTCACCACGATCATCGGCTCCGTCCGGGCCGACGAGATCAGCGCCGACTACCTCCAGGCCGTCACCGAACTCGGAGACTTCGGGCACCTGTTCACCGAGCTGCACCTCACCCAGGCGCGCGGCATCATCACCGTCGCGCCCGAGTGGGCCGCGCCCGACCTCGTCGCCCTGTACGGCAAGACGCAAAAACGCGAGCGCGTGGCCAAGGCCATCGACCTGTGCCGGGCGAACGATGTCAACACAGTGATGCTGTACTTCATCATCGGGGCGCCCGGCGAGCGCGAGGCCGACCGGCTCGCCATCGCCGACTACGCCCTCGACGTCCGCCGACGGCTCGGCCACCCCGACGGGACCGTGATCGTCAAGCTCCACCAGTTCATGCCCAAGCCGGGAACACTCAGCCAGCGGCTGCGGATGGCGGACCCCGACGTGGTCCAGGACTACGGCGACCAGGTGGCCGCCCGGCTGCGCGAACTGGCCGGCGACGAGGAGTACGAGCAGCACTACCGTGTGGAGCAGTTCGGCGCGAGCCGCATGCACCTGGAAGTCGTGTGCTCGCGCGGAGACCGGCGCATCGGCCACGTGCTGGAAGACCTCTACGACGCCGGTACCGACTTGGGCGAGCTGACGAAGGACCAGCTCGTCCAGGTCCTGGCCAAGCACGGCCTGGACTACGACCGGCACCTGCGGCACATGGACGAGCCAGTGTTGCCCTGGCACGTCCTCAACCACGTCCACGCCGGCGCCGAGCAGGAGTTCGCGGCCGCGCTCGCCGAGCGGGAAGCACGCCCATGACCCCACCGTTCCCGCTGCACCCCGGCAAGTACGCCCTGCGGGCGGTGACCGACCCGACCGAGCACGCCCAGCACGTGCGCGGCCAGTACCCGAAGGCGACGCTCGCCGACGTCGACGGCGTCGTCCTGCTGTACCAGCAGGACGTACTGAAGCAGGCCGTGACCCGCTATCCCAGCCGTCGCGTGCACTGGGTCCGCGGCGAGCTGTTCATCCTCAAGCGCCGGGACCGACAGGTCGCCGTCTGCGGCGGGTTCGGCCTCGGAGCCCCGGCGGCGACCCTGGTCCTCGAACAGCTGATCGCCCTCGGTGCCCGCCGCGTCATCACGGTCGGTACCGCCGCCACGCTCCGCTCCGACCTGTCGCCGGGGCAGCTCGTGATATGCGACAACGCACTCCGCGACGAGGGAGTTTCCCACCACTACCTCCCTCCGGGATCGCACATCAAAGCGTCCCAGCAGCTCACCCGCGACCTCGCTGGAAGCCTGCGCGCGAGGGGGGTAGACGCCCGGCGCGGGCCCAGCTGGACTACGGACGCCCTGTACCGGGAGACCTCGGCGGAAGTCTCCCGCTACGGCGGACACGGCGTGCTGACTGCCGATATGGAAGCCGCGGCCGTGTTCGCGGTCGCCAAGTACCGGCGCATCGACGCGGCCGCGGTCTTCGCGGTCGCCGACTCCCTGGTGGAGCGCCAGACCCGGCATGGGCAGTCCCAGGTCGGCGTCGCCCTGCACACGGCTGTGGAGGCCGCCCTCAGTGCCGTCGGCCCGGCTAAGGTGAGGCGTCCGCAAGGTGACGAGAAAACGACGGGCTTACTACGCCCGCATCAGCAGTGAAGGACTCCCGCCCCTGTGAGCACTGGCGCATCCCGGCCGGCCGTCGGAGCCGTCGTTCTGACCATGAACGACCGGACCGAGGAGTTCCCTCGGGCCATGGCTTCGCTCCTCGCCCAGCAGGGCATCGAGCTGGACGTCGTCGTGGTCGGCAACGGCTGCACCCCCGAGCTGGTCCCCCCGGGGGTGCGCACGGTCGCCCTGCCCGAGAACGTCGGCATCCCCGAGGGCCGCAACATCGGCGCCCGGGAGGTCAAGGGCGACTACCTGTTCTTCTTCGACAACGACGCCCACCTCCCGGACGCCGACGTACTCGCCCGGCTCGCCGCCGAACTCCGCCAGGATGCGGGGCTCGCGTACGTCCAGCCCCGCATCAGCGACCCGGACACCGGCGTCACCCTGCGCCGCTGGGTGCCCCGGCTCCGGGCCGCCGATCCCTCCCGGCCCGGCATCGTCACCGTCATGGCCGAAGGCGTCGTCATGGTCCGCCGCGACGCATTCGACGCCGCCGGCGGCTGGCCCGGCCGCTTCTTCCTCTTCCACGAAGGAATCGATCTGGCCTGGCGGCTGTGGGACCAAGGGCGCACCGGCCGGTACCTCCCGGACATCGTCGTACACCACCCCGCGACTGATCCGGCCCGGCATGCCAGGTTCTACCGGCTCAACGCACGTAACCGGGTCTGGCTGGCCCGCCGGAACCTGCCTCACCTCCTAGTGCTGTTGAACCTCGCCACGTTCGGGGTGCTGACGCTGACCCGATTCCGGGACCGGGCCGCGCTCAAGGCATCCATCGACGGCTTCCGGGAAGGCCTGCGCGGCGGCCACGGCGAGCGCGCGCCCATGAGCTGGGGCACCGTGGCCCGGCTCACGCGCGCTGGGAGACCACCGATCTTCTGATCCACTCCTGGGGTATCGGAGATCCGTCCTGTGGGACGAGCCCGCGTGGACCGCATCATCGTCCTGAGCGACGGCCGCATCGCCGAAACCGGCACGTACGCCGAGCTACTCGCTGCGGGAGGCTTCGCCGGGCTCCATCGCCTTCAGGACGGCAACGGCTGACCTGCACTCGGCCCCCGGCTTGCGAGACCGTGTCTGCGCGTTCAGCAGTCGCGAATGGCCGATCTGCCGGATGCCCTGGTCCCAGTCGTGGGCGGTGCGCACGTGGACACCGACCTGCGCGGCGGCATCCCGGCGTCGGACTCCGGCCGCACGCAGCCGCTCGTACTCCGCCCGACCGGGATGCCCAGACGTGCCGGACTTGCCGCGACCGCGGACACCAGCCTGGCGGGCCCATCCGAACGCCGTGTTGCGGTTCACCCCGACAGCGCGAGCGGCAGCGCTGACGCTCCCGCCCTCCCGATCCAGTGCCTCGAAGAACTTCGCCTTCAGCACCTCAAAATCCACGATCCTCGCAACTCCCTGAACTCCAGGGTGTTGCGAGGATCGGTGGAATCGGCCCCCTGCTCGGGGGCCGATCGCGGCACGAAGCACGCCGAGGCTGACCGGTCCCCGGCCTTCGCGTCGGCCGTCGTGACTGCCGCGGCCGCTCGATGGCTCGTCGAGGATCGCGGAGGCCAACCGCGTCACGGGTCGAGCCGAGAGCGGTCTGCCGGCGAGAGGACACCTGCTGAGGAGTCCTGGAAACGCGTCGGTGCCTTCGGCTGACTCGTGCCGGTCGTCCCGGAGGTCATGTGGAAAGAAGGGCGGCCAACCGCCCATTGGGCCGAGCGGGTGGAATCGCGGCCGACGTGCGGCGGCGCGGGCCGGCGCTGTGGCACGGTCGCCTCCGGCGGACCACGGGGAAGGGCGGGCGCACATGGGCAAGGTGGGGCGGGCACTCGCGGTCCTGCTGCTGGCACTGGTGCTACCGGGCACGGGGGCCGGCGCAGGCGTCGCCGCCGCACCCGGCGCCGCGCACAACGCACCACGCTGGAGTGGCAGTTGGGAGACCGCGCCCTCCGGGACCACCGCCGCGGTGCCCGGCGCGGCCGTCCGCAACGTCGTCCATCTCAGCGTCGGCGGCACCGCCGTCCGGGTGCGGCTCAGCAACCGGCTCGGCACCGAGCCCCTGCGGCTCGGCGCGGTCACCGTGGCGCTGCGCCGGGCGGCCGGACCGGACGCGGTACCCGGTACCCTGCGCGCCGTCACCTTCCGGGGCGCCGCCACCGCCACCGTCCCGGCGGGGCGGGACACCGTCAGCGACCGGGTGCCGCTGGCCGTGCCGGACGCCGCCGACCTCCTCGTCACCGTGTACACCCCCGAGGACGACGGTCGCGCCACGTACCACGCCACCGCCCTGCAGACCGGATACCTGGCCCCCGAGGGCGCGGGCCACGCCGATGACGTCGGCGGATCGTCGTACGGGAAGATCATCAGGTCCTGGTACTACGTCACCGGCGTCGACGTCCTCGGCGACGCCACCGGCAGCGTGGTGGCCTTCGGCGACTCCCTCACCGACGGCACCGGGTCCACCCCCGACGCCAACCACCGCTGGCCCGACCGGCTCGCCGCCCGGCTGCTCGGCCACGGGCTCGGCGTCCTCAACGCCGGGATCAGCGGCAACCGGCTGCTGCGCGACGGCACCGGACCGAGCGCCCTCACCCGCCTCGACGCCGACGCACTCGACCGGGCCGGGGCGCGGGTCCTCGTCGTCTTCGAGGGCATCAACGACATCAAGGGCCTGCCCCCGGCGAACGACCCCGCCGCCTACGCCGACGCCTACCGCACCCTCGTCTCCCGCGCCCACGCCCGCGGCATCCGCGTCGTCGGCGTCACCCTCACCCCGTTCTTCGGGTACGCCGCCTACACGGACGGCCGCGAGGAGGTACGGCAGCGGGTCAACACCTTCATCCGCACCGGTGGAGCCTTCGACGCGGTCGCCGACGCCGACGCGGTCGTCCGCGACCCCGCCCGACCGAACCGCATCCTCCCGGCGTACGACCCCGGTGACCATCTGCACTTCGACGACGCGGGGATGGCGGCGGTGGCGGAGACGGTACGGCGGGCGCTCGGCGGGCCGGAGAGCCGTGGTCCCGCGGGGGAGGGGTGACGGGAGCCGTGGTCCCGCGGGAAGGGGTGACCGCCGGCGTCGTACGGCCCGGGCCGTACGACGCGGCGCACCGTGCGGGGATGCCGACGGCCCCGTACCGCAGGCCGGTTCACCCCCGCAGCACCACCCCCAGCCACGCCCCCGCGACCAGCAGGCACGCGAGCAGTTCGGTCAGGACGCCGGAGCCGCCCGCGCGCATGGTCGTGCGCAGAGCGGCCATCGCCTCGCCGTGCCGGCCCAGGCGGAGCCTCTCGTGGAGATAGATCCCGGCCAGGAAACCCGGCACCGCCCCCACCACCGGCAGCAGCACGAAGCCGAGCAGCGCGCCCACGCCGGCGTACGCCGCCATCGCGGGGGTCGCGCCGCTCTCCCGGAGCCGGCGGGGCGGCAGCGTCCAGCGCACCACCTGCGCGAGCAGCAGCACCGCGGTGGCGCCCGCCAGCACCGCCCACGCCTGCGGGCGCGGATCCTTCAGCGCCCACCACAGGACCCCGGCCCACACCAGCCACGACCCCGGCACCCCGGGCACCAGCACACCCGCCAGGCCGAACGCGATCACCACGCCGACCAGCAGGAGTTCCCGGGCGTCCATCTGCCCAGGGTGGCGGAGAACCGGCGGCCCGGCGAGGCCGGCGGCGGGATCAGTCCCGCTGCTCGCGGGCGACCCAGCCGCGCTCGAAGGCGTGCCAGCCCAGCTGGAGCCGGGTGGTCACCCCGGCCAGCTCCATCAGCCGTTTCACCCGGCGCTGCACGGTCCGCAGGCCCAGGTCGAGCTGCTTGGCCACGCTCGCGTCGGTCAGCCCGGCCAGCAGCAGCGAGAGCACCTCCAGATCGGTGGCGTCCGGGCCGTCCGGCACCTCCTCGGCCGCGCCGTCCGTGTTCAGCCGCAGCGGCAGCGCCGCGCGCCACACCGACTCGAACAGCCCGGCCAGCAGCTCCAGGAGGCCGCTGGCGTGCACCACCAGCGCGGCCGGCTCCGCGCTGTGCGAGGTCAGCGGCACCATCGCCAGCGAACGGTCGGCCACCACCAGCTTCGTCGGCACCCGGTCCACCACCCGCACCCGCTCGCCCCGGCCGAGCGCCTCGGTCAGCCCGTCGAGCGCCCGCGGCAGATCGAGCACCCCCCGCTCCATCACCACCCGGTACCGCACCCCGCGTGCGGCCGCCTGCTCCTCCGCCTCGTTCTCCGCCGCGGAGACCGCCACCGGGCTGTCGGTCACCAGCGCGCACACCTCCTCGGCGGCGCCCAACTGGAGCTGGAGGAAGCGCTGCGCGACCGCCGAGGCACCGGTCACCACCTCCACCAGGTCGTGCACCGCCGGTTCGGCCGCCGCCGCCCGGTACTCCCGCGCGAGCAGTGCCGCCGCCAGCTCCGCCTGCTCCAGCTCGTGCCGCTGCCGGGTCAGCAGCGCGCCCAGTGCCACCGCGGGCGGCGCCGCGACCCACCGGCCGGGCCGCGCCGAGGAGCGGGCCGCGAGGCCGTGCCGCTCCAGCCCCCGCAACGTGCGCTCGGTGTCCTGCGTCCCCAGCACCAGCCGCCGCGCCAGATCGGCCACATCGGCCGCGCCCACCGCCACCAGCGCCCGGTACGCCGCCTCGTGCCTCTCGTCCAGCCCTATCGCCGCCAGCATCGCCCCGCGTCCCTCCCCCGGGTTCCTGCGCACCCGAGTCCCTGAGTACCTGAGTACCGACCGTCTGCAAGCCACCTGAGGACCGGTCATCCGCGTACCGGCCGTCCGAGAACAGGCTGGTGCGGAGGACCAAGGCTGGCGGAAACCGGCCACGGCGTAAACCCGCCGCCGCCCATCATCGCGGTACCGCCGGTGCCTCTGCCAAGGTGGGCCTCACCGCGGCAGGACGCCTGCGCCGCGATCCGGCCACCGGGCGGGTGGCCGACATGGTCCGGTCCGGGGGGACATGGAGCCGGGCCCCTTCCTACGTCGCCGGGCGGTCTCCCCGTGGGGGGTGGGACCGCCCGGCGACCGCCATCTTTTTCGTACGCCTGTCCGGACCGTCCCTCGACACGCCGTCGCACGCGGGCGTGCGCGCGGGAATTTCGCGATGCCCCGTTTTCCGCCCGCACGCGTGGTGACAATCAGGGCATGAGCCAGCAGGGGGGAAGGCCCACCGCCCGTCCCGAGGACGACTGGTGGGGGCGGTTGTACGACTCCACCGGGGACACGGGCCCGACGACCGCGCCCGACTCCCTGGAGGACCGCTTCACCTCGGTGCGGAACACGGTCCGGGAGAGACCGGCCCCGCCCGACGTCCCGGGGGCGGCCGACGTCCCCCCGCTGCCCGACGTTCCGACCCTTCCCGTCCTCCCGGTCCAGCGCCCGGCACCTGAGCGTCCCTCACCTCACCGGACGGCGTACGACTCGGCCGTCGGTCCGGCCCACGACTCCGCCCCCGCCCCCGCCCAGGACTCGGCCCTCGACTACGTCGGCTCCGGACCCCCCACCTACGACCCCGAGCCCACCGCCCTCCCGGTCACCGATCCGGAGGAGCTGGGGGAACTGGTGCCGGACACGGTGGTGGACGGCGCCCGGTACGGGAGCTGGACGCTGCGATCCGTGTCGGTGCGCGGGGACTCGGCGCGCTACCGGGGCGAGCCGCGCCGGGACGCGCTGCTGACCGCGCGGTTCGGGACCGGCGAACACGCGCTGGTGCTCGTCGCGATGGCCACCGGCGCCCGTGCCACCCCCCAGGCGCACCTGGCGGCGGCCGAGGCGTGCCGCTGGATCTGCCGGGCGGTGGGCCGCAGCCACCGGCGGCTGGCCGAGGACATCCGCGCGACCCGGCGCGCCGACCTCAAGGCGGGTCTGCACCGCCTGACCGACCGCGGCCTCGGCCGGCTCAGGGAGAGCGCCGAAGCACAGGGCATGGAGCCGCACGAGTACACGGCGACGCTGCGCTGCCTGCTGCTGCCCGCCGACCCGCGCTGCCGTACCCGCGTGTTCTTCGGCGTCGGCGACGGCGGCCTCTTCCTGCTGCGGGACGGCACCTGGCGGGACGTCGAGCCGGGCGCCGCCCCGCACGAGGAGGCGCCCGAGCCGCCCGACGGCGACCGCCTCACCCTCGGCCTCGGCCTTCCCGGCCCGCCGGGGCCGTACGACCCGGTGCCCGAGCCGCCGCCGGAGCCGGTCCGCGCCCCCTTCCGCTTCCAGGTCTCGCTAGCCCGCCCGGGTGATGCGCTGCTGATGTGCACGCCGGGCCTGGCCGAGCCGCTGCGCGGTGAGCCGGCGCTGAGCGCCCATCTGTCCCGGCGCTGGTCCGGCCGCCGCGCCCCCGGACTCGCCGCGTTCCTCGCCGACGCCCGGGTACGGGTCAAGGGGTACGCCGACGACCGCACGGCGGCGGCCCTGTGGGAGGCGTAAAGGCCCCTCGTGTGCCTCCATGGAACCGGGAACCACGGACGGGTCCGGGACCTCGGAAGGGGCAGACGAGAGAACATGGCCAAGCAGACCGTAGCCGAACAGTTCGTCGACATCCTCGTCCGCGCCGGCGTGCGCCGCCTCTACGGTGTCGTCGGCGACAGCCTCAACCCGGTCGTGGACGCCGTCCGCCGCAACTCCGCCATCGACTGGGTGCATGTCCGCCACGAGGAGACCGCCGCCTTCGCGGCCGGCGCCGAGGCCCAGATCACCGGGAAGCTGACCGCCTGCGCCGGCTCCTGCGGCCCCGGCAACCTCCATCTCATCAACGGCCTGTACGACGCCCACCGCTCCATGGCACCCGTGCTCGCCCTCGCCTCCCACATCCCCTCCAGCGAGATCGGCCTCGGGTACTTCCAGGAGACCCACCCCGACCGGCTCTTCCAGGAGTGCAGTCACTACAGCGAGCTGATCTCCAGCGCCAAGCAGATGCCCCGGCTGCTGCAGACCGCCATCCAGCACGCGGTCGGCCAGAGCGGGGTCAGCGTGGTCTCGCTGCCCGGCGACATCGCCGCCGAACCCGCCCCGGAGAAGGCCGCGCAGAGCGCCCTGGTCACCTCACGGCCCACCGTGCGCCCCGGCGACGCCGAGATCGACGCCCTGGTGGACATGATCGACAAGGCCGGCAAGGTCACCCTCTTCTGCGGCAGCGGCACGGCGGGGGCGCACGCCGAGGTCATGCGGTTCGCCGAGAAGGTCAAGGCCCCGGTGGGACACGCCCTGCGCGGCAAGGAATTCATCCAGTACGACAACCCGTACGACGTCGGCATGAGCGGCCTCCTCGGCTACGGCGCCGCGTACGAGGCCACCCACGAGTGCGACCTGCTGATCCTGCTCGGAACCGACTTCCCGTACAACGCCTTCCTGCCCGACGACGTCCGGATCGCGCAGATCGACGTACGGCCCGAGGTGTTGGGCCGGCGCTCCCGGCTCGACCTCGCGGTGTGGGGCGACGTGCGCGAGACGCTGCGCTGCCTCATCCCGAGGGTCGCGGAGAAGACCGGCCGGCGCTTCCTCGACCGGATGCTGAAGAAACACGCCGACGCGCTGGAGGGCGTGGTCAAGGCGTACACCAGGAAGGTCGACCGGCACGTCCCGATCCACCCCGAGTACGTGGCCGCCGTACTCGACGAGGTCGCCGACGGCGACGCCGTGTTCACGGTGGACACCGGCATGTGCAACGTGTGGGCGGCGCGCTACATCTCGCCCAACGGCCGCCGCCGGATCATCGGTTCGTTCTCGCACGGCTCGATGGCCAACGCGCTGCCCATGGCGATCGGCGCGCAGTTCACCGACCGGCGCCGACAGGTGGTGTCGATGTCCGGGGACGGCGGGTTCACCATGATGATGGGGGACTTCCTGACCCTGGTGCAGCACGATCTCCCGGTCAAGGTGGTGCTGTTCAACAACTCCGCGCTCGGCATGATCGAACTGGAGATGATGGTCTCCGGGCTGCCCGCGTACGGCACCGTCAACGTCAACCCCGACTTCGCCGCCGTGGCCCGCGCGTGCGGGGCGTTCGGGGTGCGGGTGGAGAAGCCCAAGCAGCTCGCCGGCGCGCTCAAGGACGCGTTCCGGCACAAGGGCCCGGCCCTGGTGGACATCGTCACCGACCCGAACGCCCTCTCCATCCCGCCGAAGATCAGCGCCGAGATGGTCACCGGGTTCGCGCTGTCGGCCTCCAAGATCGTGCTGGACGGCGGGGTGGGCCGCATGGTCCAGATGGCCCGCTCCAACCTGCGCAACGTGCCCCGGCCCTGACACCACCCGGACCGGGGAGCCAGTTTCGGCCAGTTTCACCGCCCGTGACGGTCTGTCGACCAGCTGTGCCGGGCGCGGCTGACCGGCCGTCACGGGGCGTCAGCGGCGTCAGGTGGCTGCCCGGAAGGCCGTCGTACGGTCCGCACCCGCGCCCCGTGCCCGGGTGTGTCGGGCCCCGACGGTGGCCGAACCGCCGGTCATCGGGCCGGCCCCAGGACTGGCCGTTGGTCCACTGGGCAAGCATCCCCCCGTGAACGTGTTCGACCAGGAGGGGCAGGGTTCGAGCGGCGTGCGGGCGGGGGTCATGAAGAGGCAGGCACGAGGGGGTGGTCCCGTGACCACCGGGGCCCCCTCCGCGGAACCGGGGGACGGCACGGGGGAGCCCCTGGGGGAAGTTCCCGGCGGTGTCATGGAGACCACGGGGGCCGTCAGGGCCCCGGGGGAGTCGCCGGTGCGGCCGGTGCGGGCTTCCGTCGCGGACTCCGTGGAGAACGCGCGGGAGCGGCGGGACGGGCGGGAACGCCGGGATCGGCCGGAGGCACGGGAGCGCCGCGGCCGGGTCGTGGAGCCGCCGCAGCGGCTGTGGCGCAGGCTCGGGCGGGCGGATCTACGGGCCGTGCCGGAGGCCCGCCGGGAGCTGCGCGAGCTGTTGCGGGACTGGGGCAAGCCCGGACGGTCGGAGATCGCCGAGCTGCTCACCAGCGAACTGGTCACCAACGCGCTCGTGCACACCGACGACGACGCCGTCCTCACCGCGGTCGTGGTGCCCGGCGGACTGCGCGTGGAGGTACGGGACTTCGTGCCCCGAAGACCCCGGGTGCGCACCCCCGATCCGGACGACGACACCCACGGCCGGGGCATGGTCCTGGTGGAGTCGCTCGCGGACTCCTGGGGGGTACGGCCGCACGGGGTCGGCAAGTCGGTGTGGTTCGAACTGGGCGCCGAGGCGGCGTGAGGGAGCGCGGACACGGGTCGGGGGCGCGACCCCGGCGGTCACGCCCCCGACCCGTGAAGCTCCGTGTTTCCTAGCCGAACTGCTGCTCCAGGTCCTTGAGCTTGCGCTCCAGGGAGTCCAGGCGGGGCAGGGCCATGGTGTCGTCCTCCGCGGTGAGGTCGACGGTCACCGGGTCAGACCCTTTGCGGACCGGCTGGAGGGAGGGACGCGAGGGCACCGGCAGCTGTTCCGCGGTCGTCGATATGGCAGGCTCCGCAGGTGCGGAAGAGGGGCCGCGCTCGACCGCCTGCATCTCGACCTGCCGCCCGCCGCCGACGCGGCCCACGAAGCGGCCGTGGCCCCGGCTGATGGCCTTGAGCTGGGCGCGCTCCATGCGCTGCTGCTCGCGTCGGCGCTCGCGCGACTGGTCCTTCTGGCGCTTGTCCTCGCGGACCTCCTCGACGGCCTCGTCCAGGCTGCGCACGCCCTCAAGGAGCATCAGCGACCAGGCCTTGTAGGTCTCGCGGGGGGCGCGCAGCCAGCGCACGATGCGGATCTGCGGCAGCGGGCGCGGCACCAGGCCCTGCTCGCGCAGGGCGGCGCGGCGGGTCTGCTTCAGCGCGCGGTCGAACAGGACCGCCGCCGACAGGGACATGCCGGAGAAGAACTGCGGGGCGCCCGCGTGGTCGACGCCGCGGGGGGCGTGCACCCAGTTGAACCAGGCCGCGGCGGCGGCGAACAGCCACACGAGGATGCGCGAGCCGAGGGCCGCGTCACCGTGGCTGGCCTCGCGCACCGCGAGGACGGAGCAGAACATGGCCGCGCCGTCGAGGCCGAAGGGCACCAGGTACTGCCAGCCGTCGGTCAGTCCGAGGTTCTGCTCGCCGAAGCCGACCAGGCCGTGGAAGGACAGGGCGGCCGCCACCGCCGCACAGCAGAACAGCAGCACATAGGAGGCGGTGCCGTAGATGGCCTCCTTGCGCCTGCGGCGCTCCTCGCTGCGCTCCCAGGAGTCGTCCGCGCTCGCGTTCTCCCCGGAGGAGCGCTTTCCGCGCGCGAGCACCGCCACCGCCACCAGCATGCCCAGGAGCAGTACGGCGCCCGGAAGCAGCCAGTTCAGCGATATGTCGGTCAGTCTCATCAGGGGTCCCTTGCATTGGGATAGGGCGTAACGCCCGCCATAGTGGCCCACTCCCGACAGCCCTCAGGGGGTTTCGCGGCAAGAGGCCGCCAAGAGGGTGCGGGGGGATGCCCAGGGACGGCGATCTGCTCGAACTGCCGCTTGAGGGGCGGGAGTTGAGTTCGAATAAGACTACCCGTACGGATGGTTCCTCGGAAAGTTCCTGCGAGGGGTGAGGAAGTTGTGAATCACCTGTCCGTGCGCGGCGGTCCGGCTCAAGTCGATCTTAATGGACCGCGGGGGCTGCTCGTCCTCGGTCGAGTTTGACGTACCGCTCGGTACGTCTAGGGTGCTTGACGAAGAAGCGACAACCCGTCGTCAATGACCCCAAGTACCGACAAGCCGCCAGGAGGACCCCGTGAGGCAGAGCGCGCAGGGCTCCGCGGCGGCGCACACGCACGGTGAGGGCATGGTTCCGGACCGGCGGCGGCCCGGCGCCGAGCGGCCCGTGATACAGCGGTCCTCGGTGCGCGGACAGATCCTTGAGGCGCTGCGTACGGCGCTGGTGACGGGCGAGCTGAAGCCGGGGGAGGTGTACTCGGGCCCGGTGCTCGGGGAGCGCTTCGGGGTCTCGGCGACGCCCGTGCGGGAGGCGATGCAGCAGCTGGCCCTGGAGGGCGCCGTCGAGGTGGTGCCCAACCGGGGCTTCCGGGTCGTCGAGCGGGGCGCGCGGGAGCTGGCCGAGCTGGCGGAGGTGCGCGAGCTGATCGAGGTGCCGGTGATGCTGCGGCTGGCCCGCTCGGTGCCGGCGGCCCGCTGGGCCGAGCTGCGACCGCTGGCGGAGGACACGGTCCGGGCGGCGGCGTCCGGCTGCCCCGCGACGTACGCCGAGTCCGACCGCGCCTTCCACCGCGCGATGCTGGCTCTCTCCGGCAACGGGGAACTGGTGCGCATCGCGTGCGACCTGCACATCCGTGCGCAGTGGCCGCTGGTCGACGGCCCGGTCCGGCACGCCCGCGCGGATCTCCTCGCGGACGCGGCGGAACACGTGTCCTTGCTGGACGCGCTGGTGGCCCGGGATTTCGAGGTGGTCCGGGGCCTGGTGGCGGAACACTTCGCGGGCGCGGCCTGACCGGGCCCGGCGTGGATACGCGTCCACCCGCGCCGCCGGGGCGGCGCGGGTGGACGCGGGGGTGCCCGCCGGCGCGGTGAGCGGACTCACACCCGGGCCGGCGCCGCAGGCTCGCGGCCGTACCCGGGCGCGGACCCGTCGCGGCCGGCCGTGCCTACACGGCGGAGCCGCACAGGGCACGCGGCCCCGCCCCCTCGGGGAGCCTCACGAATCGTCGCCGTCGTGCTCGGCGTGCGCCGTCTTCGAGAAGCCGTCGTGCCACGCCGCCTTCGCCCCCGAGTCGCCGATGCGGTACACGTCGACCACCGCGCCCACCGCGATGACCGCGGACAGCAGCCCCAGGACGATCCGCACCGGCAGCGAGGACCAGCGCGAGCTGCCCCCTGCCGGGCTCTGCGTCCGGCGGAGCTCACGGGCCCCCCACCACACCACGACCGCGAGGACGAACAGCCCCAGCGCCCACGGCAGCAGCCCGTCGCCCAGCTCGGTGTGCTTGCGGACGAGCGGGTCGTCGTCGACATGGCGCTCCAGCCACTCGCCGGCGTTCGTCGTGAGCGGCACGCTGACCAGGGAGACGAGGGCCAGTGAGGGCAGCAGGACGCCCAGCCGGTTCGCGGCCCGTGGCCACACCGCCGCGGCGACCAGGGCGAGGGCGGTCAGCGGGACGAGCACCACGACGATGTGGACGAGCAAAATATGGGCCGGAAGGCCGTTGATGAGTGACATCCGACGCTCTCCTGGAGTGGGGGGTCTCGGGCGCCTCACCCTGGCACAGCCGTCTCTGAGTTCCCTCTGAGCACGCCGGACACCCCGGGCACCACGCGACTCTCCCGGCTCACGCCGTGGCCGGCCCCGCCGCCGGAGGCGCCAGCTGGGCCGCGAGCCACGTCGGCACGCCGCCCAGGAGGCGGAACAGCCGCCGCGCCTCGTCCCGCAGCCGCGTCGCCGCCGGTTCGTCCTCCGTGTCCGCCAGGGAGACCAGCGCCGGCGCCGTGCCGACCAGGTATCCCAGCTCCTCCCGGATCCGCAGGGACTCGGCGAACCCGTGCCGCGCCTCCGCCAGCTCGCCGTCGCGCAGGGCGAGTCCGGCGAGATGCCGCCAGGTGAAGGACAGCAGCAGTGGATCGGCGTGCGCGGTCGCGCCCGCGTGCGCCCGGCGGTAGGCGGCGCGCGCCGCCTGCGGGGAACGGGACAGGTTCTCCGCCAGCAGCCCCCGCCGGAAGTCCAGCAGGGCCCGCCCCGCCGCCCCCGGCGGGATCAGCGCCGCCGCCCGCCCCAGCGCGGCCCGCGCCTCGTCCACCCGGTCCCGGACACCGTGCAGCGTCGCCGCGTACGCCAGCTGCCCCCGCTCACACGCCGCCGCGCCCCGCTCCTCGTCGGTGTGCGCGAGCGCCTCCGCCGTACGCAGCGCGTCCTCGGCGTCCGCCCAGCCGCCCTCGGTGTACAGGCAGCGCTCCACCAGCAGCATCGCCCGTTGCAGCGCCGCGCCCGGCGTGTCCGGCGGCAGCAGGGCCGCCGCGTCGGCCCAGCAGGCCCGCGAGCGCAGCCGCCATACCGCGGTCTGGAGAGGATCGTCACCGGCGGTCGTTCCGTTCCCAGACATGGCGGTATACGCCACGTTGACCTCCCCAGGCACACCATCGGGCTGTTGAGTGGTGGCGGCATTCCAGCATCGATCGCCACGCCCGGCCAAGAGGGTGGGTGAAAGTTTTCACAAAGTAGCGGGGGCGCGACGGGTCGCGGTATGTCCGCTTCGTCCCTGTCGGCTCAGCTCATGCGCAGTGCCAGGAAGAAATCGAGCTTGTCCTCCAGGCGCGAAAGGTCCCGTCCCGTCAACTGCTCGATCCGGCCGACGCGGTAGCGCAGTGTGTTGACGTGCAGGTGCAGACGGGTGGCGCAGCGGGTCCAGGAGCCGTCGCAGTCGAGGAACGCCTCCAGGGTCGGTATCAGCTCCGCGCGGTGCCGGCGGTCGTAGTCCGTCAGAGGGTCCAGCAGCCGGGCCGTGAAGGCGCGGCGCACGTCGTCCGGGACGAACGGCAGCAGCAGCACATGGCTCGCCAGCTCCTGGTGCCCGGCCGCGCAGACCCGGCCGGGCCGGGCCGCCGCCACCCGGCGGGCGTGCCGGGCCTCCTCCAGCGCGCCGCGCAGCCCCTCCGCCGAGTGCACGGCCGCGCTGACCCCGATCGTGAGCCGCCCGTCGTCGTCCAGGCCCGCCGACAGCGGCTCGCGCACCGCCTGGAGCAGCGCGTCGGCGAGCAGCCCGGTCTCCGCGCCCTCCTGGTCGGCGGCGACGGCCGGTACGGCGGGCAGCGGCACCAGCGCGACCGCCTCGTCCCCGGTGTGCGCCACGGCGATGCGGTCGGAGGGCTCGGGGCCGGTCGCCAGCGGGTCGACCAGCACCTCCTCCAGGAGCGACTGGGCCACCGGGCCGCCCTCGATCTCCTCGCCGTCCCACTCCACCCGGGCCACCACGACCTGCCAGCGCGGGGCGGCGCCGAGGCCGGGCAGCAGCACGGGCGCGGCCACCCGCAGCCGGGCGGCGACCTCGGCGGGCGCGGCGCCCGTCTGCACCAGCTCCAGGACCTCCTGGGCGAGCCGGCGCCGTACCGTACGGGCGGCCTCGCGGCGGTCGCGCTCCACGGCGATCAGCTGGGTGACGCCCTGGAGCAGGTCCATGCGCTGCCCGTCCCAGTCGCCCGCGTCCGCCTCCACGGCCAGCAGCCAGTCCGACAGCACCGTCTCGCGCACATCGCGCGCGGCCTGCGGGGAGCGCCCCGAGGAGCGGATCGGGAAGAGCGAGTACGTCGTACCGCCCAGCTGGACCCGGTGCGGGCCGCGCCGGCCGGTGCGGGCCGCGGCCAGCTGCTCGGCGGCCAGCCGCGCGCAGGTCTCGGCGGGCAGGTCCGGGCCCGCCACCTTGGAACCGGCGATCAGCCGGCCGGTAGGGGAGAGCACCCAGGCGCGCAGGTCGAGGTCGCTGCCGAGCAGGTCGAGCACCACGTCGGGGCCGCCGCCCGCCGGGCCCGAGGTCATCATCCGGCGGTGCCGGTCCACCACGGCCGCCAGGTCACCGGCGCGCTCGCCCGAGACCTGTCGTACGACGTGCTCGGTGATCGTCGCGAAGGCCACCGACTCGTGCACCTCGAACAGCGGCAGCCGGTGCTTGGCGCAGGCCAGCACCAGGTCCTCCGGCACCATGCCCAGCTCGGCGGTGCCCGCGGCGAGGGCCGCCACCCCGGCCTGCACCAGGGTGCGCACGAACGGCTCCGAGTCCGCCTCGTCCCGCCGCCACGCGAGGCCGGTCAGCACCAGCTCGCCGCCGGAGAGGTACCGGCTCGGGTCGCGCAGGTCGGTCGTCATCACACCGCGCACCGAGCGGTCCAGCTCGTCCTCGCCGCAGAGCAGCAGCAGGCCCAGCCCGTCGGTGTCCAGCAGTGCGCGCAGCCGCATCTCAGTTGCCGCCGTTTCTGTGTCTCGAAACCTACGATGGATCTTCGGAGGGTGACGGGGAGGGGCCGTGCGCCGCGCCCGGGGGACCGCTCCGGGGCCTCCACGCCGGTTCCTGCGTTTCTCCAGGAAAACGGAGAGGTTTCCGGTGACCTCCGTTCATACGAATCTACAAGATGCTCCCCCTGGCCAGCGAACTCCTTCATGGTTTCGGTGACTGACCCCTCCGGAGTACACGGCGGTGTACTGACCCCACTCCCCGTCAACACGACAGGAACGAGCCGGGCCCGCCGCACACGCATCGGCTCGAACCCGCACGACCCCGAGACGAAGAAGAGAGCCGGTCATGGACTTCCTTCGCCCCGCCAGCTGGGAGGAGGCGCTCGCCGCGAAGGCCGAGCACCCCACCGCCGTGCCGATCGCGGGTGGCACCGATGTGATGGTCGAGATCAACTTCGACCACCGCAGGCCCGAGTACCTGCTCGACCTCAACCGCGTCGGCGACCTCGGTGAATGGGAGAGGGGCGAGGACTCCGTACGGCTGGGCGCCTCCGTGCCGTACACGCACATCATGGAACAGCTCCGTGCCGAGTTGCCGGGCCTCGCGCTCGCCTCGCACACGGTCGCCTCCCCGCAGATCCGCAACCGCGGCGGCGTCGGCGGCAACCTCGGCACGGCCTCGCCCGCCGGCGACGCCCACCCCGCCCTCCTCGCCGCGGGCGCGGAGGTCGAGGTGGCGTCGGCGGCGCGCGGCACCCGGATGATCCCGATCGACGACTTCTACACGGGCGTCAAGCGCAACGCGCTCCGGCCGGACGAGCTGATCCGCGCCGTGCACATCAAGAAGGCGGACGGACCGCAGCAGTACTCCAAGGTCGGCACCCGCAACGCCATGGTCATCGCCGTGTGCGCCTTCGGCCTCGCCCTGCACCCCGGGACCCGCACCGTGCGCACCGGCATCGGCTCGGCCGCGCCCACGCCGGTGCGCGCCGAGGCCGCCGAGGAGTTCCTGAACGCGGCCCTGGAGGAGGGCGGCTTCTGGGACAACGGGAAGACCATCACCCCGTCGGTCGCCAAGCAGTTCGCCGGTCTGTGCTCCGCCGCCTGCAACCCGATCGACGACGTCCGGGGCACCGCGAGCTACCGCCGGCACGCGGTCGGCGTGATGGCCCGCCGGACGCTGACCTGGACCTGGGAGTCGTACCGCGGCGCCCGCCGCACCGAGGGAGCCGCGTGATGCGCGTCAACTTCACCGTCAACGGGCGCCCGCAGGAGGCCGACGACGTCTGGGAGGGCGAGTCCCTGCTCTACGTGCTGCGCGAGCGGCTCGGCCTGCCCGGCTCCAAGAACGCCTGCGAACAGGGCGAGTGCGGCTCCTGCACGGTGCGCCTGGACGGCGTGCCGGTCTGCTCCTGCCTGGTCGCGGCCGGACAGGCCGAGGGCCGGGACGTGGTGACCGTCGAGGGCCTCGCCGACCACGCGCGGCAGCGCTCCCGCGGCGACGCGGAGGGCACCTCCCTGGACGAGGCGAAGGGATGGCAGGCCGAGGGCGGCACCGACTCCCGGGCCGGCGCGGGCACCGGACTCGCCCCGATCCAGCAGGCGTTCATCGACGCCGGCGCCGTCCAGTGCGGCTTCTGCACCCCGGGCCTGCTCGTGGCCTCCGACGAACTCCTGGAGCGCAACCCGAACCCGTCCGACGCCGACATCCGCGAGGCACTGTCCGGGAACCTGTGCCGCTGCACGGGCTACGAGAAGATCATGGACGCGGTCCGGCTCGCGGCCGCCCGTCAGTCCGAGGAGGTCTGACATGCCTTCCCCCACCGGCGCGCCCACGAAGATCACGCAGGGCTCGGGTACGAAGGGCGGCATCGGCGAGTCCACCCTCCGCCCGGACGGCACCCTCAAGGTCACCGGCGAGTTCGCCTACTCCTCGGACATGTGGCACGAGGACATGCTGTGGGGCCAGATCCTGCGCTCCACCGTCGCGCACGCCGAGATCGTCTCCGTCGACACCTCCGAGGCGCTCGCCCTGCCGGGCGTGTACGCCGTCATGACGTACGACGACCTGCCCGCCGAGGTGAAGCACTACGGTCTGGAGATCAGGGACACCCCGGTCCTCGCGCACGGCAAGGTGCGCCACCACGGCGAGCCGGTCGCGATCGTCGCCGCCGACCACCCGGAGACCGCCCGCCGCGCCGCCGCCAGGATCAAGGTGGAGTACCGCGAACTCCCCGTGATCACCGACGAGAGGTCCGCCCTCGCGCCGGACGCCGTCCTCGTCCACGAACACCGCGACGACCACCACGTGGGGCATGTCGCGCACCCGAACATCGTGCACCGCCAGCCGATCGTGCGCGGCGACGCGGCCGGGGCCGCCGGGCGCGCCGAGGTGATCGTCACGGGCGAGTACACCTTCGGCATGCAGGACCAGGCCTTCCTCGGCCCCGAGTCGGGGCTCGCGGTGCCCGAGGAGGACGGCGGCGTCCACCTCTACATCGCCACCCAGTGGCTCCACTCCGACCTGCGCCAGATCGCGCCCGTGCTCGGTCTGCCCGAGCGCAAGGTGCGGATGACGCTGTCCGGTGTCGGCGGCGCGTTCGGTGGCCGCGAGGACCTGTCCATGCAGATCCACGCCTGCCTGCTCGCACTGCGCACCGGCAAGCCCGTCAAGATCGTCTACAACCGGTTCGAGTCCTTCTTCGGGCACGTCCACCGCCACCCGGCCAAGCTGCACTACGAGCACGGGGCCACGCGCGACGGCAAGTTGACCCACGTCAGGTGCCGCATCGTGCTCGACGGCGGCGCCTACGCCTCCGCCTCCCCGGCCGTCGTCGGCAACGCCGCCTCGCTGAGCATCGGGCCGTACGTCGTGGACGACGTCGACATCGAGGCCATCGCCCTCTACACCAACAACCCGCCCTGCGGCGCGATGCGCGGCTTCGGCGCGGTCCAGGCGTGCTTCGCCTACGAGGCCCAGATGGACAAGCTGGCGAAGGAACTCGGCATGGACCCCGTGGAGTTCAGGCAGCTGAACGCCATGGAACAGGGCACGATCATGCCGACCGGGCAGCCGGTCGACTCCCCGGCGCCGGTCGCCGAACTCCTGCGCCGCGTCAAGGCGATGCCGCTGCCGCCCGAGCGCCAGTGGGAGTCCAGCGAGGGCGCCGACGTACGGCAGCTGCCCGGCGGTCTGTCCAACACCACGCACGGCGAGGGCGTCGTGCGGGGGGTCGGCTACGCGGTCGGCATCAAGAACGTCGGCTTCTCCGAGGGGTTCGACGACTACTCCACCGCCAAGGTGCGCATGGAGGTGATCGCCGGCGAGCCCGTCGCCACCGTGCACACCGCGATGGCGGAGGTCGGCCAGGGCGGCGTCACCGTGCACGCCCAGATCGCCCGCACCGAACTCGGCGTCGCCCAGGTGACCATCCACCCGGCCGACACCCAGGTCGGCTCGGCCGGCTCCACCTCCGCCTCCCGGCAGACGTACGTCACCGGCGGCGCCGTCAAGAACGCCTGCGAACGGGTCCGCGAACAGGTCCTGGAGATCGGCCGCCGCAAGTTCGGCTCGTACCACCCGGCCTGGGCGACGGCGGAGTTGCTGCTGGAGGACGGCAAGGTCGTCACCGACGGCGGCGAGGTGCTCGCCGGCCTGGTCGACGTCCTCGAAGGCGAGGCCGTGGAGGTCGAGCAGGAGTGGCGGCACCGGCCGACCGAGGCCTTCGACCTGCGCACCGGCCAGGGCAACGGCCATGTCCAGTACTCTTTCGCCGCGCACCGCGCCGTGGTCGAGGTCGACACCGAACTCGGCCTCGTCAAGGTCGTCGAGCTGGCCTGCGCCCAGGACGTCGGCAAGGCGCTCAACCCGCTGTCCGTCGTCGGACAGATCCAGGGCGGCACCGTACAGGGCCTGGGCATCGCGGTGATGGAGGAGATCATCGTGGACCCGAGGACCGCGAAGGTCAGGAACCCCTCCTTCACGGACTACCTGATCCCGACCATCCTCGACACGCCGACCATCCCCGTCGACATCCTCGAACTCGCCGACGCGCACGCCCCGTACGGCCTGCGCGGCATCGGCGAGGCCCCGACCCTGTCGTCGACCCCGGCCGTCCTGGCGGCGATCCGGAACGCGACGGGGCTGGAGCTGAACCGGACGCCGGTACGCCCGGAGCACCTCACGGGCACCGCCTGATCCCGCTCCGACGCCGGGCATCCGCTCATCCCCGGCCACCCAGACGCATGCGGCACCGGGCCGTCCCCCGGGTTGGCGCACATCCCACATCCCGATCATGAGATCGGCGCGTTCATGTGGGGGCTGACGGTGATCTTCCTCGTGTACTTCGCGCTGCATCCCGTCGAGGGACTGCTCGGCGTTCATCAGCGACGCGGTCAACCTCCCTTCCGGACCGACCCTTTGAGGAGGCCGACACACATGCTGGACATCGCCGAGGAGCTGGACCGGTGGGTCGGGCGGGGGCGGGGCTTCGCCGTCGCCACCGTCGTGGGCGTCGGCGGCAGTGCCCCGCGGCAGCCCGGCGCCGCGCTCGCGGTGGACGCCGAGGGCACGGCGATCGGGTCGGTCTCCGGCGGCTGCGTGGAGGGCGCGGTGTACGAGCTGTGCCGGCAGGCGCTCCAGGACGGGGAGACCGTGCTTGAGCGCTTCGGGTACGGCGACGAGGACGCCTTCGCGGTCGGCCTGACCTGCGGCGGCGTCATCGACATCCTGGTCGCCCCGGTGCGGCCGGACGACCCCGCCCGGCCGGTGATCGCCGCCGCGCTGGCCGCCGCCGCCCGCGGGGAGGCGGCGGCGCTCGCGCGCGTCGTGGCGGGACCGGACGGCCTGGGGCGCCGCGCCCTCCTCGTCCGCCCCGACGGGTCGTACGACGGCGGCTTCGGCGCCCACCCCGAGCTGGACCGCACCGTCGCCGCCGAGGCCCGCGCCCTGCTGGACGCGGGCCGCACCGGCACCGTGGAGATCGGCGCCCGGGGCTCGCGCTGCGGCGCCCCGCTCACCGTCCTGGTGGAGTCCTCCGTGCCCGCGCCCCGGATGATCGTCTTCGGCGCGATCGACTTCGCCGCCGCCCTGGTCCGGGTCGGCAGGTTCCTCGGCTACCACGTCACGGTGTGCGACGCCCGCCCGGTGTTCGCCACCCGCGCCCGCTTCCCGGACGCCGACGAGATCGTGGTCGAGTGGCCCCACACCTACCTGGAGCGCACCGGGACCGACGGCCGTACCGTCCTGTGCGTCCTCACCCACGACGCCAAGTTCGACCTGCCCCTGCTGAAGGCGGCGCTACGGCTCCCGGTCGCCTACGTCGGCGCGATGGGCTCCCGGCGCACCCACCTCGACCGCACCGCGCGCCTGCGTGAAGCCGGCCTCACCGAACGGGAGCTGGCGCGGCTCCGGGCGCCGATCGGCCTCGACCTCGGCGCCCGCACGCCCGAGGAGACGGCCCTGTCGATCGCCGCGGAGATCGTCGCCGAGCGGCGTGGCGGCAGCGGCGTCGCCCTGACCGGCGGACACACCCCGATCCACCACGACGCGCGGGAGGAGGCGCGGACCGGGTCGGTGGCCTGAGCCCGGGACCGGGTCACGGGAAAAAAAGAGATTGCCGCGCGCCCCGACCCCTGTGTTCCATGGGCCCATGGTCTCCACCGACCGGCTGCTCGCCTTCGCGGCGCTGTCCCTCCTGCTGATCCTGATACCCGGCCCGAGCGTGCTCTTCGTCGTCGGGCGGGCGCTGGCGCACGGCCGCCGCGCCGCGCTGACCACGGTCGCCGGCAACACCCTCGGCGCCTACGTCCTCGTCGCCGCCGTGGCCCTCGGCATCGGACCGGTGGTGGAGCGCTCGGTGCTGCTCTTCACCGCGCTCAAGCTCGCGGGCGCCGCGTACCTGGTGTACCTCGGGATCAAGGCGTGGCGGCGACGCGGTTCGCTGCGTGCCGCGTTCGCCGAGTCCGGCCCCCCGGAGCGGGGCGGGCTGCGCACCCTGGGGGAGGGCTTCGCGGTCGGCGTGGCCAACCCCAAGACGATGGTGTTCTTCGCCGCCGTACTGCCCCAGTTCGTGGACCGCGCCCAGGGTCATGTGCCGGTGCAGATGCTGCTGCTCGGCCTGGTCTTCAACGTCATCGCGCTGGCCTCCGACAGCCTCTGGGGCCTGGTCGCCTCCGCCGCCCGCGACTGGTTCGCCCGCTCGCCCCGCCGCCTGTCCGCGGTCGGCGGCGTCGGCGGCCTGGCGATGATCGGCCTGGGCGTGACGGTGGCGGCGACGGGCCGCAAGGACTGACGTCCCGGCCGGTACGGGATCGTCGGGGCCGTCCGGAGTACGGCCGTTCAGGCCCGCCTGAGCAGCTTGTTCACCCCGCGCCCGAAGACCGCGCGCGCCGTACGCGCGACGACTCCGTCGAAGGCCCGTGGCAGGAACCGCACCCGCAGTTCCTCCCGCCACACCACCCGGCTGCGGCCCCCCGGCCCCGGCCCTACCTCGATCTCCGCCCAGCCGAGCACCACCCGCCCCCGCTTCTCCAGCCGGCACCGTCCGCCCTCGTCATCCACGGGCGGGCGCCAGACGGTCACCTCCATGGTGTCGTCCACGGCGAGCGGACCGATGCCGGAGCGGGCCGTGAAGCGGGTGCCCACGTCGGTCGGCCCGGGGGTGAGCAGCCTGATCCGGGTCAGCGGCACGACGTCCGCGTGGCGGGGCCACTCGGTGAGCCGGCGCCAGGTCTCGGCCAGGGGGAGCGGGACGGTGCGGGTGAGGGAGAAGGTCGGCACGACGACGATGGTAGGCAATGAGCGCCGCCCGTCCGGGAGTTCGCCGCCGCCTCACCCGGTCGGCCCAGCCGGTGCGCGGCGGTTCAGGGGCGGTAGACCTTGCCCGGTTCCGCCCGGCCGGGCGCGAGGAGCTGGGGGACCGTCACGAAGGTGTATCCGCGCTGCTTGAGGGCGTCGATGATGCCGGGGACGGCGGGCACGGTCCCGGGGTAGATGTCGTGCAGCAGGATGATCCCGTCCCGGTCGGCCTGGTCGAGGACGCGCTTCTTGATGAGCGCCGAGTCGTTGGTCGCGTAGTCCTCGGCCGTGACGCTCCACAGAACCTCCGCGAGCCCCAACTCCTTGCAGATCTCGTGGATGTTGGCGTCCGTGCGGCCCTGCGGCGGGCGCATCAGCGTGGGCTTGCGCCCCGTGAGCCGCTTGATCGCGTCATCGGGCCGCCGTAACTCGTCGCGGACCTGGTCGTCGGATATGTCCGTGAGGATCTTGTGGTCCCAGGTGTGGCTGGCCACCTCGTGCCCCTCGGCCGACATGCGCCTGACCAGCTGCGGATACCTCTCGATGTGTCCCTTGCCGAGCAGGAAGAACGTCGCGTGGACCTGCTTCTCCTTCAGGATGTCCAGCAGCGGCGGCGAGTTCTCGCTGGGGCCGGCGTCGAAGGTGAGCGCTATGCACTTGGCCTTGCGGCAGTCGACGCCGCCGAAGCTCGCCGGCGCCCCCTGCGCCGCCTGCTCCCGCGCGGTGCTCGGTGAGACGGTGTCGACCTGCGCGCAGCCGGTCAGGGCGAGCGCCATGCAGGCGGCGGCCGAGAGGAGCGCGGCCGCACGGAACCCGCGGCACCCTCCGCCCGTCTTCGGGGGCGCGGACGACGGCGTCTGGGTCTTCTTGGTCGTACGAGGCATGCCGGGACTATACACACGGTGTATAGCTCGGGTGTTTGGTTATGGACGAACATTCACCTGCGGCCTCCTCGTGCACACCGGTAGTTCCGGGCCGGTACGGGGAGTAACCTCGGCAGCATGACGCGCACGGGGGAGCGAGCCGTCAAGTCCCGCTTACGCACGCCGACTTGGATCGCACGCATCGAGGCACCGGACGGCGCGGTGCTCGGTGCCGGGGTACTGCTCGCGCCTGACCGGGTGCTCACCGCGGGGCATGTCGTCGCGCCGGGCGAGCGGTATGTCGTACGGCTCGTCGGCGTCCCCGGACAGGGCGCGGTCACCGCCACCGTCCGCCCGGACGAGCACGTACCGGAGCGGGAGGACGCGTTCGGCGACCGCAGCGGCGACCTCGCCCTGCTGCGCCTCGCCGAGCCGCTGCCCGCCGGGCACACCACCCGGCTCTACCGGCTCGCCTCGCCGCACGGACCCGTGAGCATGTACGGCTTCCCGCCCGGCGACGACGGCGGCCGCTGGCACGGCGCCACCCTGGTCGCCGCCCGGGGCCGGGACAGCCGGGTGCAGCTGCGCCCGCTCACCCCCGGCGAACTGGCCGTCCCCGGCTTCAGCGGCGGCGGAGTGGTCGACCACGCCACCGACCAGGTCATCGGCATCGTGCTCAGCGTGGACGAGGGGCAGGTCTCCGCCTTCAGCCACATGAGCCCCACCGAGACCATCCTCAGCCATCTGCCGCAGGTCGCCGCCTGGACCGACGGCGCCTCGGCCGTCGACCCCCGGCTGCGCAGCCGTACGGCCACCGGAGCGGGGCGGCTCGACGTGCGGTTCGCCACCGAACTCGCGGGCTGGTTCCGGGGTGAGGGCTGGCCGGTGCTCGTCACCGTCGTACCCGCCCGGGGCGACCGCGCCTTCACCCTCGAACGGGCCGTCACCCTCGCGGACCGCGAGCTGCGCACGCACCGCAACACCAGCGCCTACAGCCACGACCCGCCCGAGACCGTGCCCCCGGCCGGCGCCCACGATCTCGCCCTGGACGTCAAGGGGCTGACCACCGCCCAGGTCATGGACCGCATCGCCGAACGCCTCGGCATCCGCGACGACCCCCGGCCCGAACGGCTCGCCACCCTGCGCGTCCCGCTCGCCGCCGTGCTCGTCGGCGTCGACCAGTGCGCCGAGCCCGACGACCTGCTCGCCCTGCTGGACCTGCTCGCCCGGCACGGGGCCCGGCTGCTGCTGGTCCACCGCCGCCAGGGCGGCCTGGCGGCCCAGGCCGCCGAGTCCCTGGTGCACCGCCCGCTGCGCGAACGCTGGACCCGGCTCGGCGCCGAACTCGACCGTATCGTGGACGGGTTGGGGCCCGCGCTCGACGCCCGCCGGGACCGGGTGACCGCCGCGCCCGGCACCGAGGCGCTGCTGGACCAGGCCGAGGGCGCCGTCAGCCGCAGCCGGATGCTCCGTGCCTGGGTGGCCCACAGCTCGGAACAGGACCGCGAACCCCGGCGCGCCGACCTGCTGTTCACCTTCGAGGACGCCGCCGAGCGCCGCCGCCAGCGCCTGGAACAGGCCGTGGGGATGCTCGACACGCGGCTGCGCCGCTGGGAGGAACTCCGCGGCCGCGTCACCGCGGAGTGGCCGCTGTGCCGCCGGCGCGCGGGGGAGGACGGCGACCGCGTGGTGGAGGCGTACCGCCTCTACGAGGCCGCGCTGTCCCTGCTCCGCCGGACACCGTGCGACATCGAACGGGCGGAGGACGCCGCGGACCGGTTCATCGGGTTCTGCTCGGGGGCGGACGGGCCGGCGGACGGCGAGGGCGGCGCGGAGCCGGTGGAGGAGGGCGACTCGCGCCCGGACGCCGGGGGTTCGGACGACGAGGAGGCGCCCGGCCACGCCGGTCCCGAGCACCCCGCACGACCCCCCGAACACGCCCGCACCCCCGACCACCCCCCGCCTCCCCGCCGAACCGCCGCCGAAGCCCGAAGGGAGCGCGACTCATGACCTCCTGCGTCCGTCCCGGCTGTGCGGGCCACATCATGGGGACCGGCTACTGCGACACCTGCGGACACCGGCACATCGAGCCGCGCAGCGAACCACGCACCGCACCGGCGGCCCCGCCGCCCGCCGTGGTCGAGGAGAGCCCGGGGCCGCCGACCGTGCACGCCGTGGCCGGGGTCGGCGAACTGGACCAGCACGGACTGGTGGTGCTGCCCGAGGTGCCCGAGCCCGACGACGTGCTGATCGGGGACGCGCGTCCGCCCACCGAGGGCCGCCGCTGCGGCGCGGGCGGCTGCACCATGGTCATCGGGGTGGGGTACGGCGGTCAGCCCGCCCGCGCCACCGGCCGCTGCCCCCGCTGCGGCACCCCGTACTCCCTCCTGCCCCAACTGGCCCGGGGCGACCTGGTCGCCGGGCACTACCGGGTGCTCGGCTGCCTCGCGCGCGGCGGGCTCGGCTGGATCCACCTCGCCGAGGACACCCGGGCCGAGGGCCACCGCGTCGTCCTCAAGAGCCAGATCAACGCGAACGACGCGCTGGCCCGCCGTACCGCCGTCGAGGAGCGCCGCTCCCTCACCGACCTGCACCACCCGGACATCGTGCGGATCATCACGTACGCCGAACACCGGCCGCCCGGTGGGGCCGCCACCGGTTACCTGGTCATGGACTACATCGGCGGCCGCTCCCTGCAACAGCTCTTCGACGCCGACGACGTCGAGCGCGTCTTCCACGGCCGCCCGCGTCTCGACCACGTCCTCACCTACGGTTGCAAGATCCTCGGCGTGCTGGAGTACATGCACGAACGGGGCCTGCTCTACTGCGACATGAAGCCCGCCAACGTCATCCACTTCGGGCGGGCCGTGAAGGTCATCGACCTCGGCGCGGTCCGCGCGATCGGGGACCGTGCGTCGGCGTACGTCTACACGGCGACGTTCGCGCCGCCGAAGGCGGAGATCGACCGGCGCGGCTGGCACGTCGACAGCGACCTCTACACCGTCGGCATGACCCTGCAGGCCCTGGCGCGCGACACCGAACCGGCGCGCGGGCTCGCGCACGACTCCTTCCGCCGTCTCGTCGACCGCGCCACCCACCCCGAACCCCGGGCCCGGTTCCGGTCGGCCACCGAGATGTCCCGCCAGCTCTGGGAGGTCCTCAGGGAGTTCCGCTCGCTCCAGTTCGGCGAGCAACTGCCCGAGAGCTCCACCCGGTTCCGCGCCACCGGCGCCAGCCTCGACGCCGGGCTCGGGGCGATCCCCGCCCTCGACCACTGGACCGCCCGCCCCGGCCGGCGCCCGGCCGAACTGGACGCCTCCCCGCCCTCGCCCGCCGAGGTCGCCGGCGCGCTCCCGGAACCGGTGCCCGACCCGGCCGACGGCGCCGCCCTGGTGCTGGACACCTTCTCGCCCGACGCCCCCGACCGGGTGGCCCGGCAGTGGTCCCGCGACTCCCGGCTCGGCACCCCGGAGACCGCGCTGTGGCTGTGCCGCGCCTACCTCAGACGCGGCGAGCGGGACGCGGCGGCCGACTGGCTCACCGAGGCGGAGACCCAGCTCGGCGAGCGCGCCGCCGCCCACGACTGGCGGATCGCCTGGCACCGGGGCGTCCTGCACCTGAGCAGGAGCGAGGTCGACCTGGCAGGCGCCCGTTTCGAGGCCGTGTACCGGGCGCTGCCCGGCGAGTACGTGCCCAAGCTCGCCCTCGGCCACTGCGCCGAGCACGGCGCCCGCACCGCACGCGCCATGCGCTTCTACGAGGCCGTGTGGAAACGGGACAGCGCGCACACCGCCGCCGCGTTCGGTCTGGCCCGCGGCCATCTGGCCGGCGGCGACCGGGACGCCGCCGTGCGCGTCCTGGACGACGTGCCGGCCACCTCGCGCCACCACGACGCCGCCCGGATCGCCGCCGTCCGCGTCCGCGCCGGCATCCTGGGCGGACTGCCGCCCACCCCCGCCGATCTGGCCGACGCGGCCCGGCGGCTGCCGGATCTCCGCCTGGACGGCGGCGCCGAGGACGGCGAGTCCCGGGCCCGGCTGGTCGCCGAGGTCCGGGAGAACGCGCTGTACGGCACCCCCTCCTGGCCCTCCGGAGACCTCCTCGGACCCGGCGACGAGCACGGCCTGCGCACCCTTCTCGAACACTCCTTCCGCCAGCTGGCCGCGCAGGCCCGCACCGCCAGGGAACACGGACGACTGCTCGATCTGGCCCACGCGGTAAGGCCGTTGACCACCTTCTGAGCCCATGACCGACCCCCCGGGAGAGACACCGATGACCGTGGCCGAGGAGATCGAGGTGACGCTTGAGGTCGGCCAGCAGAAGGATCTGCCCGCCGAGCCGGCCGCCCGGGGAGAGGGCGCCGAACGGGAGATGCACGCCATCCTGGAGATCGGCGTGCGCGGCCACGGCGGCGCCGGGCTCGCCGGGGGGCAGGCTCCCGGCGGCGGCCCCGCGCTGGCCGAGGTGCTGATCGTGGACACCTCCCGCTCCATGCTCTACCCGGCCGCCAAGCTGCGCGCCGCCAAGGACGCCACCGTGGCCGCCGTCCGGCTGCTGCCCGAGGGCACCGCGTTCGCCGTCCTGTCCGGCCACTTCCACGCCGACGTCGTCCACCCCGGTCCGGACCGGGCCGCCCTCGCCGTCGCGGGGCCCGCCGAACGCGCCGCCGCCGCACGGGCGGTGCGCATCCTCGACGCTGACGGCGGTACGGCCATCGGCACCTGGCTCGACCTCGCCCGCCGCCTCCTGAAGGACCACCCCGCGCCCGTCAAGCACGTCCTGCTGCTCACCGACGGGCGCAACGAGCACGACCACCGGGCCGCCATGTCCCTGGACACCGCCCTGGACGCCTGCGAGGGCCGGTTCGTCTGCGACGCCTGGGGCATCGGCGAGGACTGGGACGCCGAACTGCTGCTGCGCATCACCCGACGGCTGCACGGCCGCGCCGGAGCCGTCCGGGAGGAGGCCGAACTCACCGCCGCCTACGAGGAATTGGTGACCGGACTGCTCGGCACCGCGGTGCCCGAGCTGCGCATCAGACTCACCCCCACCCCCGGCACCGTCATCCGCCAGGTCAAACAGGTCGTCCCCGGCGAGCAGGAACTCCTCCCCGCCGGTGGCGACGGGCGCGGCACCGAGTACGTCACCCGGGCCTGGGGCGAGGAGGTGCGGCACTTCCAGGTGGTGCTGGCCGCCGACCCGACCGGCCGGGACCGGGGCGAGGACCTCCAGCTGGCCGCCGTCGAGGTCGTCGTACCCGACTTCGGGCATCCGGTACGACTGCCGCAGCCCCGGCCCGTCCTGGTGCGCTGGACCGACAACCCGCTCGACGCCTCCCGGCGGCACCCCGGGGTCCACCGGCAGGAGCTGTACCAGCAGGCGAGCGCCGCCGTGGCCCGCGCGTACCGGGCCTGGCTGCGCGGCACCGACGGCCGCGACACCGCGGACCGCGAACTCGCCCGCGCCCTGGAGCTGGCCGGCGAACTCGGCGACGGCCACCTCCTGGACGCGCTGCGCAGGATCGAGGACGGTCCCGGCAGCGGCCGGATCCGCACCGGCCTCAAGGACGTCGACTGGCAGCACCTGATCCTCTCCAGCGCGATGACCACCCCGCCGCACCATCCGGCCGCCGGTCCGCCGCCCGACCCGGAGGTCCCCCCGGCCGCCGGCGACCTCGCGGAATGCCCGGACTGCGGCTGGCTCGGCCCGGCCGACTCCGTGTACTGCGGGGGCGAGTGCGGCCGCCGGCTGAGCGGGCCGTCGGCATGAGCGCCGGCACGGACGCCGTGTCCGACGGCCTGCCGCGCGGGCGGCCGAGAGCGGGGGAGGGCGGCAGTACGACCGCCCACGACCTGGCCGTGCGCCACCGGCTGCTGCTCGTCCTGTCGGCGCTGCTGACGCTCTCCCTCTTCCTGTCGTACGAGGGCGTGCACGGCGACGCCAACCCGCTGCGCACCTCCAGCGCCCCGGCGGTACTGTCCCTCGACACCGCGCTGTACGCGCTCGGGCAGGCGGAGCGGGACGCGGAGGCGGCGACCCCGACCAGCGACTTCCAGAAGCAGATCTCGGTCGCCGCGCAGAGCGTCGCGGCGGCCGCCGGGGACGACGTGGGGGGACCGTCGGGGCGGCAGGCGCTGCAGACCGTCGCCGCGCTGATCACCGTGTACGCCGTCAAGGTCCAGCAGGCCCAACTCCAGCCCACGGGAAGCGTGTTGCGCCAGGCGTACCTCAGCTACGCGACGAGCATCCTGTCGGACCCGGGCTCCGGGATACTGGCCCGGTTGAAGGTGCTCCAGGAGCAGCGGCGGGCCGCCGTGCACCGGCAGACGTCCTTCGGGCCGCTGCTGTGGTTCGGCTGGACCGCGACGCTGCTGCTCGCGCTCGCGCTGGCCGGGTGCCTGCTGGAGACGCAGCTGTTCCTGCGCCGCCGCTTCCGGCGCCGCTACAACCGGGGACTGCTGGCGGCCGGCGCGCTGCTCGCGGCCGGGCTCGCCGTCACGCTGCTGTTCACGGTGTGGACGCACGCGGGGATGACCGACACCCGGCGACTGCTCGACCGCCCGCTGTCCGGGCGGCAGCTCACCGACGCGGGGCGGGCGACCGCCGCGTACCTGGCGGACACCGGCCTCCGCGCCTCGGCGGCCGGATGGATCCTGATCGGAGGCATCCTGGTCATGGCACTGGCCGAGACGGGACTGCGGCGGCACATCGACGAGTACCGGTTCAGGCCGCGGTGAGCGGGCCCGTGCGAGGCCGCGCGCGTACGGTCACCGTGGTGGCGAGCTGCCTCGTCCTGCTGGCGGCGGCCGTCGTGCTGGGCGTCCGCGCCGTCGGCCGGGAGCCGACGGTCACCCTGCTGGCGAACTGGACGGGGAGCGACGAGCGGAACCTGCGGCAGGCGGTGATCGAGCCGTTCGAGCGGAAGTACCACGTGCACGTGGACTACCAGGGCAGTTCGGCCGAGAGCCAGGTGCTCGGCGCGGACGTCGAGGCCGGGACGCCACCGGACGTGGTGGTGCTGACCGGCCCCGGCGAACTCGCCGACTACGCCGGCCAGAAGCAGCTCCGGCCGCTCGACGGGCTCATCCCGCGCGAGGACTTCGGCGCGTCCTGGGCGACGCCGCTCGCGGACGGGCACGTGTACTGGTTCCCGCTCAAGGCCGACCTCAAGAGCATCGTCTGGTACCCGGCGGGCACGAGCGAGGCGGAACGCCGAGGGGCCCGGGACGACCCGGCGCAGTGGTGCGTCGGCATGGGCTCCGGCGCGACGAGCGGCTGGCCCGGCACGGACTGGATCGAGGACATCCTGCTCCAGCAACACGGGCCGCGCGTCTACCAGTCGTGGGCCGGCGGCCGGCTGTCCTGGCGGTCACCGCAGGTGCGGCGGGCGTGGACGACCTGGGGCCGCCTGATGGGCGCGGGCAAGTCTCCCTCGCTCCTGCGCCGCACCCTGCAAACGGGCTACGCCGAGGCCTCCGCGCCGGTCACGGCCACTCCCCGCGGCTGCACCCTCGAACACCAGGCATCCTTCATCCGTACCCAGTCCACCGCCTGGAACCAGGTCGACGGCCGCTATACACCGTCGTCCGGCCTCATCCCGGGGTCCACCGCCGACGACTCCTGGGAGGTCTCCGGCGACCTGGTCGCCCTCCTCCACGCCACCCCCCAGGCTGAGCAGCTGATCCGCTACCTGTCCTCCCCGACGGCCCAACGCGCCTGGGCCACGGCCGAGTCCGCCTTCTCCGTCGACACCAGGGCCCAGCCCACCAGCACGGGTCCCACCTGGCACCACACCCTCGCCACCACCCTCCTCTCGCCCTCCGCCACCCACTGCTTCGACGCCTCCGACGCCATGCCCCCCACCATCCGCGACGCCTTCGCCGAATCGGCCATCGACTACCTGGCCCACCCCGGCCACCTGGATTCCCTGCTCACCACCTTGGACACGCTGAGACAGGCACCGGGGCAGACATGGCTGCCGTCGGTGTGCGACCAGGTGTCCTGAGGGGTGGGCGGACCGGGGACCGCTCGGTGGGTGACCCCGCACGGCGACCGCGCGCGCCGGCCGTCGCCGTGCCGTCAGGACCGGGCCCACTCCACCTTCAGCCCGCGGCCCTGCTCGCGGCCCGCCTCCGCCGCGGGGCGGCGCGTCGCCGGGTCCAGCGGGTTGGGGCCGATCGCCGCGGTCGAGGCTTCGTCAGGGGCGATGAGGAGGACCTCGGCGCCCTCCGCGCGCAGGGCGGCGACCGTGTCGTCCAGGGTGTGGTCGCTCGGGAGGGGTTCGACGGGGCCGAGGGGGACGAGGACGAGGACGCGGTCGGCGCCGGAGGCGAGGTCGGCGTTGGCGGCGGAGCGGATGGCGCCGTCGACGTAGCGGCGGTCGGCGATGGTCACCGGGGGCCATACGCCCGGGACGGCGCAGCTCGCGGCGACCGCGTCGACCAGGGGCACGCCCGAGTCCCGGTCGAAGATCCGCGTGTCACCGGTCTCGGCGTCGACCGCGACGACCTTCAGGGCGCGCTCGGGCCAGGTGTGGACCGGGAGACGGGACTCGATCACCGCGCGGCGCTCCGGCTCGCCGACCGTCCGCGCGGCGAGGGCCACCCGGCCGACCGCGCGCCGCAGCTCCGCCGCCGAGCCGGCCGTGGCCATCGCCGCGCCGATCTCGGCGGAGAACTTCTCGACATCCAGCTCGGCCATGATCTCGCGGGCCTGCGCCGAAGACTCCACCTGCCGCGCGTACAGCTCCGCCAAGCCCAGCCCGCTGCCCAGCTGGGCCGCGACGGTGGCGCCGGCGGAGGTGCCCACCAGCAACCCGGCCCCGGTGACGTCCTGCCCGGCATCGGCAAGACCGGCGAGCAGCCCGGTCATCCAGGCGATCCCGCCCACGCCGCCGCCACCCAGCACCAACGCCTCGGTCATCTCTGCTCCTTCAGCGGTTCAACGATGCCGACGACGCCGGCGGTGCCGACGGTCCCAGGCATCTCGATCTTCGCACCGGCAACGCCGGCCCCACGGGGAACCATTCCCTCCGCTCTCCCCGTCCAAGGTCCGCTCCAGGTAAAGCCCCGCGCGGCTCAGACGGTGTCCGAGGGGACCGGGTCACCGGTGGCGCCGAGGCTCGCCAGCAGGCGCAGGCTGTCGTGGGCGGCGGTGCCGGGCGCGGCCGATTGCACGATCAGTTCCGTGCCCGTGCCGTCCGGCAGGGCGAAGTTCTCCTGGTGCAGCTCCAGCCGGCCGACCGCTGCGTGGTGGTACGCCTTGCGCCCGTGGGTGCGCGTGCGCACATCGGCCCGCGCCCACAGCCGGCGGAAGCGCGTGCTGCCCATGGCGAGTTCGCCGATGAGGGAGGCCAGTTCGGGATCGCCGGGGTAGCGGCCTGCGGACAGGCGCAGATGGCCGACGGCGTCGAGGGTGCACCCCTCCCAGTCGGCGAACAGCGCGCGCCCCTCCTCGCTGAGGAAGACGTGCCGGGCGAGGTTCAGACCCTGCACGCGACGCCCGTAGAGCAGATCGGCGAGCCGGTTCGCGGCCAGCACCGTCAGCCGGTGGTCGATGAGGAACGCGGGGGCGTCCGCGACGAGTTCGAGCACCCGCAGCAGCTCGGGGCGCGGCCGCGCGACGGGCACCCGCCGCGGCGCCCGCTCGGGCCGGTGGGCGAGCCGGTGCAGATGCTCGCGTTCCACCTCGTCCAGGTCGAGCGCCCGCGCGAGCGCGTCGAGGACCTGCGCCGAGGGCCGGCGCGCCCGCCCCTGTTCAAGCCGGACGTAGTAGTCGACGCTCACGCCCGACAGATGCGCGACCTCCTCGCGCCGCAGCCCGCTCACCCGGCGGCGCGCATCGGCGCGGATGCCGACGGACTCCGGCAGGACCCGGGCCCGCCGTGTGCGCAGGAAGTCAGCCAGATCGTCCATCGCTCCAGTATCCGTGCCGGACGGGCGGGTTGGGTGGTCCTGCCGGTACCAGGAAGCCCGGACCTACGGAGCGAGCGCCCCTGAATCGCGCCGCCCGAGCCCGCCAGGATCGAACCCCGGTCGAAAACCCGATCGAACCCCCGTCGCCCCGAGGAGCAGACATGAAGGTCTTCATCGTGCACGCCCACCCCGAACGGCGGTCGCTGAACGGCGCGCTCACCGACATCGCGGTGGACACCCTGACCGGCGCCGGCCACGAGGTACGGGTCAGCGACCTGTACGCGATGCGCTGGAAATCCACCGTCGACGCCGCCGACTTCGGCCCCGCCGCCTCCGACCCGCTGGACACGGTGCGCGACTCCGGCCGCGCCTACGAGAGTGGCGCGCTCACCGACGACATCCGCGCGGAACAGGAGAAACTGCGGTGGGCCGACACCGTGATCCTCCAGTTTCCGCTGTGGTGGTACACGATGCCGGCGATCCTCAAGGGCTGGGTGGACCGCGTCTTCACCTACGGTTTCGGCTACGGGGTGGGCGAACACAGCGCCACCCGGTACGGCGACCGCTTCGGCGAGGGTGCCCTCCAAGGCAGGCGCGCCATGCTGTCGTTGACCGTCGGCGGCCCCGCCTCGCACTACTCCGACCGTGGCATCAACGGCCCGATCGACGACCTGCTGTACCCGATCCAGCACGGCATCCTCTACCACCCCGGCATGCGGGTGCTGCCGCCGTTCGTCCTGTACCGCGCGGGACGGCTGTCGCCCGAAGCCTTCGCGGACGCGGCCGAGCGATGGAGGAAGCGGCTGCTGACCCTGGAGGACACCGAGCCCGTCCCGTACCGCACGCAGAACGGCGGCGACTACGAGATCCCCGCGGCCCGGCTGCGCGAGGGACTTGAGGCACCAGGCCGCAGCGGATTCGCCCTGCACGTCGCCGAGTAGCCCCGCGCGCCGCGGGGCCGGACGTGGAGAGGGGGGCGCTGCGGGCTGCTCGTGGTCGCTCGCAACGCCCCCCTGGCCTTACCCGAGGGGTACTCGGGAGATCTTCCGGGTCACGAGTTCACCTGTGCGGTGACCTGGTCCGAGAAGGTGGTCAGCCGGGTGTAGACACCCGGGTAAGCCGCCTCCGCGCACCCCTCGCCCCATGAAGTGATCCCTGCCAGGACGCCCCCGATGAGCAGGGGACCGCCGCTGTCGCCCTGGCAGGTGTCTACGCCGCCGGAGCTGTATCCGGCGCATACCATGTCGGACTGCACGTAGTCCGAACCGTAGGAGGAACGGCAACCGGAGTCGGACACGACCGGCACGGTCGCGGTCCGCAGCTGGTTGGACGAGCTGCCGTTCTCCGAAGTCGTGCCCCAGCCGAGAATCCGCGCCGTGGTGCCGGCCGCGTACACACTCGCCTGGGAGGAGGAGACGTACGACACCGGCTTGTACGGCATCGACGTCGACAGGGTCAGCACGGCCACGTCGTGGCCGTTGGTGGCGTCCGAGTAGTCCGGGTTCACCCAGATCCTGCTGACCTTGCTCACCGTGCCGTCGGTGCCGTTCAGTTTGGTACGGCCGCCGACGACGCGGACACTGCCGGTGGTCTCGCCGGCCATGCAGTGCGCGGCCGTCACCACCTTCTTGGCGGCCACCAGGGTGCCGCCGCAGAACTGGCTGCCGGACGCGTCCGTGATCTGCATGACGAACGGGTACGCGGTGGTGGTGGTCGTCGTACCACCGACAATGGGCTGGGGAGCCGCGCTCGCCGAGGGGGCGGCGAGCAGAGCGGTCGCCGCCGCGGCGGCGGTGGCCACCAGGATCGCGGCGGACTGTCTGGCACGTGTGGGCCCGAACATGAGTCTCCTCAGTGGGGTTGCACCGGTGGGGGGTTCGCACGGGTGGGGGGGTGGTGCTGGGTGGTGGGGGGAGGGTCCGACCCCCTGTACCCGGGCGAGCGGTACGCCCATTACGCTAGGTCCCGGAACCTTCGGCTCCCAATGAGGGAACCCCCTAGGGGGTTGGGTGAGGGAAAACCCTCGGTCCGGTTCAGTTAACAGGCGGCGTGCTCAGTGCGCGCGCCGGCCTGCGGCCAATCGGACGATGTCGACCCGCGACCGGATCCCCAGCTTGCGGTAGACCCGGGTGAGCGTGGCCTCGACCGTCTTGACGCTGATGAACAGCCGCGCGGCTATCTCCCGGTTGGTGGCACCCTCCATGACCAGCGCGGCGACCTGACGCTCCATCGCGGCCAGCACGTCCAGCGCGTCCAGGGTGGCGGGCACCGGTCGGACGGGCTGTGTGTCGAGGCTGGTGAGGGCTTCCTCCACCTGGCGCAGCCAGGGCAGCGCGCGGCAGCGGCGGAACATCCGGGTGGCCTCGTCGTAGGCCGCGGGTCCCGGGCGCCGGCCGCGCAGCCGGGCCAGCGCGAAGGCGGCCCGCGCCTCCTCCAGGCCGTAGCCCAGCTTCCCGAGCCGCTCCTGAGCGGACCTCAGCTGGGCGAGCGCCGTCTCGGTGGCGCCCTGCGCGGCGCGCACCAGCGCCTCGGAGCGGTCGAGCACGGCGAGGACACTCTCCCGGCCGAGCCGCAGCGCGTGGTCGCGGGAGGCGTCGATGACGTCCTGCGCCTCGACGGGTTCACCGACGCGGACCAGTGCCTCGGCGAGGTCGCCCTGCCAGCGGCCGCGGGCCGGGTCGGTGATACCGAGGCCCAGCTCCAGGCTGCGCACGCGACGCAGGGAGCGCACGGTGCCCGCCGGGTCCCCGGCCACCAACTGGGCGTATCCGAGCGCGCCGAGGGCCCGCGAGAGGTACATCTGGTCGCCGTCCTCCTCGGCGTGCTCCACCGCCTCCCGGGCGAGGGTGAGCGCCCGGTCCACGTCCCCGCCGGAGGCTTCCGCGAGCGAGGTCAGCATCGCCGAGGCGGTCTCGCCGATCCCGGAGTCCCGGGCGAGCTTGAGGCTCTCGCGGGCCAGGTCCAGGGCGCGCCCGCAGTGCCCGGCGCGCAGCTCGGTCTCGGCCAGGCCGCGCAGGAAGTGCACCTCGCTCTCCACCGAACCGCGCCGGCGTACCTCGCGCAGCAGCCCGGTGACGGTGGCCCGCGCCTCGGCCAGCTGGTCGCCCATGACCAGCCAGCGGAACCGGGCGCTCCCCGCGCCGTTGTGGTGCCAGGCCACCCGGGGGTCCTGGGGTTCCTTCAGGGCGCGCTTGATGGTGCGGGGCGCCTCCGGATGGCCCATCAGGGTCTCGGTCTGCGCCTGGAACGCGAGGGCGAGCAGCTCGGTGCGCCGGTCCTTGCTCCGCGCGGCCAGCTCGGCGGCGTGCGCGGCGGCGTCGCGGGCCGCGGTGAAGTCGCCCTCCACGATCAGCGCCCGCCAGCCCAGCTGGTAGTGGACCAGGGCGAGCAGCCGGGGGTCGTCGCCCGCGTCGGCGAGGGCCTGCGGGAAGAAGGCGTCGACCTCGGCCATGGTGTGGCCCGCGGTGTCGATGGCGATGATCCAGGCGCGCACCCGTTCGGCGGGCACGCTCGCCCGGTTCAGCACCTCCCGGGCGATGTCCCGGGCGAGGTCCACCTCGCCGGCGGTGATGGCGTCCTCGGCGGCCTGGAGCCGGCGCTCCTGCGGGCTGGGCGTGCCGTCCACCGGGGTGTGCCGGGCGGCCAGCAGCCCCAGCTGGGCCGCGACCGAGGGCGCGCCGCGGTCCCGGGCGAGGGCGGCGGCCTCGGCGAGCCGCGCGGCGACCTCCGGGTCCGCGCCGGTGGTGGCGAGGGCGAGGTGGCGGGCCCGCTCGATGGGGTCGGAGGCGGCCGTGGACAGCGCCGCGTGCGCGGCCCGCCGTTCCTGCGCGGGCGCCTCCGCGTACAGCGCGGCGGAGATGAGCGGATGAGCGAAGCGTACGGCCGGCGCGTCGGACTCCGTCGCCAGCAGGCCGAGTTCGGCGGCCTGGGCGCACTCGGCCTCGGCGTTCTCCCGGCCGGCCGCGTGCAGCAGGGCCACGGTGGGACGGGCGCCGGCACTGGCCACCAGCAGGGTGCGGCGGGCCTCCACGGACAGCATGTCCAGGCGGCTGAGCACCAGGGCGCGCAGCGAGGTGGGCACCGGCAGCGGCTCGCCCGGCCGGGGCGGGGTGGGGTTCTCGGCGAGGGCGCGGCCGAGTTCGAGGGCGAACAGCGGGTTGCCGCCGCTGGTGCGGTGGATCTCGCGGATCGTGGAGCGGGGCAGCCCGCCGTGGCCGCGGTGGCCGAGCAGCTCGGCGACCTGGGTGTGCGAGAGCGGGCCGAGGCGCACGGCGAGGCTGTCCGGCGGGCAGGACCGCAGATGGCGGTCGTACTCCTGGCTGTCCTGGCCCTCCGTCCTCACGGCGCACAGGAGTTGGACCGGGGTGCCACCGAGCCTGCGGGCGGCGAAGCCGAGCAGTTCGGCGCTGGCCGGGTCCAGCCACTGCAGATCGTCGGCGACGATCAGCACCGGGCCGCGGGCGGCGAGCACGCGCAGCGCGGACAGGACCGCGAGGCGCAGGGCGAGGCCGTCGCGCTGGAGGCTGGACTCGCCGCGGCCGGTGAGCGCCGACTCCAGGGCGGTGCGCTGGGCGGCGGGCAGCCGGGGACAGACGTCGTCGAGCACCAGGCCGAGGAGGTCGGCGAGGGCGAGGAAGGGAAGGTGGGATTCGGACTCGGTCGCCGAGCAGCGCAGGACGGTGTGCGCGGTGGCGGTGTATTCCTCGGCCAAGGCCCGCAGGATGGTGGATTTCCCTATTCCGGCCGGCCCGTGGAGCAGCACGCTGCCGCCGGAGGCGAGTTGGGTGCGGGCGGCGGCGCACAGCTCCTCCCGCCCGATGACCAGGTCCGAGCGGCATCTGGCAGGCTCCTGGAAGTCCCGTCGCACGGTCACCGCTCCCCTCGTATGTCGTGTCCGGGCCAAATTCTAGGCAACGATCCTTGAAATTCGGACGGAAGCCGTGGTGAGGGAAATAACAAACGGTCAAGCATGAGGAAATTCAAAGCATCCGCGCATGAATGGGAACGTTTCCTTCATCGTCTCGGGAGCTACGGCAGCAGCCCCGCCCTACGTGCCGCGGTCACCGCCTCCCCTCGTGTGTGCGCGCCCAACTTCCGCATGGCGGACCGCAGATAGCCCTTGACCGTCTCCGGGCGCAGCCCCAGCCGCTCGGCCACCGCGGCGTTGGTCGCACCCGCCGCCACCCAGGACAGCACGTCCAGCTCACGCGGCGCCAGATCCGGTCCGTCGGCCGGACACGGCGCCGTCAACAGCCCGCAGGCGGCGAGCAGATCCGCCCGCAGAACGGGATCGGCGATCCGGGGAGCCAGCGCCCGCAGCGCCGCGTGCGCCTCCCGCACCTGCTCCCAGGCCCCCGCCCCGCCGGGCGCCTCCGCCCCCGCGCCCCTGGCCGGCCCGGTGCACACCGCCGTCAGCAGGTCCCGCGCCTCGTCCCGCAGCACCAGCGTCTGCTCCACGTCCCGCGCCACCGCCACCGCCGCGCCGAGCGCCCGGTCGCCGAGCGGCTGGGCCGAGCGCAGCGCGCCGTAGAGCACCCCGCGCACCCGGCGCCGTACCACCACCGGCACGGCGAGCACCGAGCGGATGCCCTCCGCGGCCACCGGCACGTCGTACTCGTGGCTGATCTGCCGGGAACTGGAGTAGTCCGTGACCGCGCACGGCCGCGCCAGCGCCACCGCCTTGCCGCCGAGCCCGCTGCCGGAGTTCACCGCGAGACAGCGCAGCGCGGCCGTCGCCGTGCCGCTGAGCTCGCTGATGCGCACCTGCGGCCGGCCGGACTCCACCAGCCCGCCGAAGGCGACCGGCAGCCCCGTCGCGCGCCGCAACCGGAGCAGCGCACCGCGGATCTCCACCACCGTCACGGCCTCTGCTGTCACCTCGTCGCTCCTTCGGTGCGGCTGATGTGCGGACCACACCCCTGTGCTCACAGGACCACCACCCCCCCGTTCGGGGGTAGTGAGAGCTGCATCACGGATTAGACGATGCGGGGGAGCCGCCCGGCAATGGTCGGGAACATAGGAGGACGACGGATGACGATGGCGACCGATGCCTTCAGGAACGCACGGGACTTCCTGCTGGCACACCGCGAGGACTATGCCACCGCCTACGACGGTTTCGCGTGGCCCCGGCCGGAGCACTTCAACTGGGCGCTGGACTGGTTCGACGTGATCGCCGCCGGCAACGACCGGACCGCGCTGCACATCGTGGAGGAGGACGGCCGCGAGACCAAGCTGTCCTTCGCCGAACTGTCCGAGCGCTCGGACCGCGTGGCGGGCTGGCTGCGCGCGCAGGGCGTGGCGGCCGAGGACCGCGTCCTCGTGATGCTCGGCAACCAGGCCGAGCTGTGGGAGACCATGCTGGCCGCGATGAAGCTGCGCGCGGTCGTCATCCCGGCCACCCCGCTGCTCGGCCCCGCCGACCTGCGCGACCGCGTCGAACGCGGCCGGGTCAAGCACGTCCTCGTACGGTCCGAGGACGCCCCCAAGTTCGCCGAGGTGCCCGGCGCCTACACCCGGATCGCGGTCGGCGGCACGGAGGAGGGCTGGCTGGCGTACGAGGACGCGTACGACGCCCCCGCCGGCTTCACGGCCGACGGACCGACCCTCGCCGACGACCCGCTGATGCTCTACTTCACCTCGGGCACCACCGCCCGCCCCAAGCTGGTCGAGCACACCCACGTCTCGTACCCCATCGGCCACCTGGCCACCATGTACTGGGTCGGCCTGAAGCCCGGCGACGTCCACCTGAACATCTCCTCGCCCGGCTGGGCCAAGCACGCCTGGTCCAACCTGTTCGCCCCGTGGAACGCCGAGGCGACCGTCTTCATCTTCAACTACACGAGGTTCGACGCGGGCCGGCTGATGGCCGAGATGGACCGCGCCGGGGTCACCACCTTCTGCGCCCCGCCGACCGTGTGGCGCATGCTCATCCAGGCCGACCTCGGCCAGCTGCGCACCCCGCCCCGCGAGGTGGTGGCCGCGGGCGAGCCGCTCAACCCCGAGGTCATCGAGCAGGTGCGGCGCGCCTGGGGGGTGACCATCCGCGACGGCTTCGGACAGACCGAGACCGCCGTACAGGTCTCCAACGCTCCCGGCCAGCGCCTGAAGACCGGCTCCATGGGCCGCCCCAGCCCCGGCTACCGCGTGGAGCTCCTCGACCCGGTCACCGGCGCGCCCGGCGCCACCGAGGGCGAGATCGCGCTCGACCTCAGTGCGCGCCCCGTCGGCCTGATGGCCGGCTACCACGGCGACCCGGAGCGCACCGCCGAGGCCATGGCCGGCGGCTACTACCGCACCGGCGACATCGCCGCCCGCGACGAGGACGGCTATCTGACCTACATCGGCCGCGCCGACGACGTCTTCAAGGCCTCCGACTACAAGATCAGCCCCTTCGAGCTGGAGAGCGCGCTGCTGGAGCACGAGGCGGTGGCCGAGGCGGCCGTGGTGCCCGCCCCGGACGAGCTGCGGCTCGCCGTGCCCAAGGCGTACGTCGTCCTCGCCGAGGGCTACGAGCCGGGCCCCGACACCGCCAAGGTCATCTTCGAGCACTCCCGTCAGGTGCTCGCCCCCTACAAGCGCATCCGCCGCCTCGAATTCGGCGCGCTGCCCAAGACCGTCTCCGGCAAGATCCGCCGCATCGAGCTGCGCGAGGCCACCGCGCAGGGCTCGGCGGACGAGTACCGCGAGGAGGACTTCCGGTGAGCGCCCCAGGACTCTCCTACGCCCACGGGACCGGCACCACCGCGCTGCTCGGCGACACCATCGGCGCCGACCTCGCCCGTACGGCGGCCACGTGGCCGGAGCGCGAGGCTCTGGTCGACGTGGCGAGCGGACGCCGCTGGACGTACGCCGCCCTCGACGCCGACGTGGACCGGCTCGCCCGCGCCCTGCTGGCGAGCGGCATCGCCAAGGGCGACCGGGTGGGCATCTGGGCGGTCAACTGCGCCGAGTGGGTGCTCGTGCAGTACGCCACCGCCCGCGTCGGCGCCATCATGGTCAACATCAACCCGGCCTACCGCACCCACGAGGTGCAGTTCGTCCTGCGTCAGGCGGGGGTGCGGCTGCTGTTCGCCTCCCTCAGCCACAAGACCAGCGACTACCGCGCCATGGTCGAGGAGGTCCGCGGCAGCTGCCACGAACTGCGCGAGGTCGTGTACATCGGGGACCCGGGCTGGGCGGCGTTCAGCGCGCGGGGCCTCGCCGGCGACCGGGCCGAGCTGGAGGCACGGGAAGCCGAGCTGTCCTGCGACGACCCGATCAACATCCAGTACACGTCGGGCACCACGGGCTTCCCCAAGGGCGCCACCCTCTCCCACCACAACATCCTCAACAACGGTTACTTCGTGGGGGAGCTGGTCAAGTACACCGAGCAGGACCGGATCTGCATCCCGGTGCCCTTCTACCACTGCTTCGGCATGGTGATGGCCAACCTGGCGGCCACCTCGCACGGCGCCTGCATGGTGATCCCGGCCCCGTCCTTCGAGCCGAAGGCCAGCCTGGAGGCGGTGCAGCGGGAGCGGTGCACGTCCCTGTACGGCGTCCCGACCATGTTCATAGCGGAGCTGAACCTCCCGGACTTCGCGTCGTACGACCTGTCCACCCTGCGCACCGGCATCATGGCGGGCTCGCCCTGCCCGGTGGAGGTGATGAAGCGGGTCGTCGCCGAGATGCACATGGCCGAGGTCGCCATCTGCTACGGCATGACCGAGACCTCGCCCGTGTCCCTGCAGACCCGCACCGACGACGACCTGGAACACCGCACCGCCACCGTCGGCCGCGTCCTGCCGCACCTGGAGGTCAAGGTCGTCGACCCCGCCACCGGAGTCACCCAGCCCCGCGGCAGGACGGGCGAGCTGTGCACCCGCGGCTACAGCGTGATGCTCGGCTACTGGGACGAGCCCGAGAAGACCGCCGAGGTCATCGACGCGGGCCGCTGGATGCACACCGGGGACCTCGCGGTGATGCGCGAGGACGGGTACGTCGAGATCGTCGGCCGGATCAAGGACATGATCATCCGCGGCGGCGAGAACATCTACCCGCGCGAGATCGAGGAGTTCCTCTACGCCCACCCGAAGATCAGGGACGTGCAGGTGGTCGGGGTGCCGCACGAGAAGTACGGCGAGGAGGTGCTGGCCTGCGTGATCCCGCACGACGAGGGCGATCCGCTGACCCTGGAGGAGCTGCACGCCTTCTGCCGGGGGCGGCTCGCGCACTACAAGGTGCCGAGCAGGCTGCGGATCCTGGACGCCTTCCCGATGACGGTGTCGGGGAAGGTGCGCAAGATCGAGCTGAGGGAGCGGTACCGGGACTGACACGGGCGCGGGGCCGGCGCGCGTGGCGGCCCCGTGAGTCCTCTCAGCTCCTTCGACCGCGTGCGCGGCGCCCCGGTTCCGGGGCGCCGTCGGCGTTCAGGGCGTCGGCGGGGTCGTTCACCGGCTGCGGGACGCCCGCGAGATCGAGCACGAACAGCGGGACGCCCAGGGAGTCCGCGCAGCCGCGGGCCGCGTCGGTGTACCCGGCGAGGGAGAAGTAGACGCAGTCGGCGGACTCCGTCATCGCCGTCAGCCACAGGCACTCCACGTCCCGGGGCGAGGCGGGCCGTACCGTCGGGTCCACCTGGGCGAGCAGCCCCCGGGCGGCGAGCCCGATGCCGTTCGCCGGCCGCTGGTCGCCGCGGCGGATGTCGCCGTACCCGAGCCAGCGCAGATACAGCGCGGTGGCGGTGACGGCGTCCCGGGCGGTGCGGACGGCGTGCGGCTGGAAGGCGCGGCGCCCCGGGGCGGGGGCGGAGGGCTCCGGCTCGGCGGCGGGAGCCGCGGCGGGGGCGCCGGCCGGGTCCGCCACCGGGATCCGCAGCACCGTCCCGCAGGGGCAGCCCAGTTCGGGGCGCGGCCGGCTGCCGAGACGCCCGCAGACGGCGCACGTGGCGGCGATCCACTCGTCGTCCCAGGACCGCTGCCCGGCCACGACCGGCGCCGCGAGGGGATCCAGCCGCGGGGCGACCGGGGTGCCGCAGGCGCAGGGATACGCCGGGGCCGTGTATACGTGCTCGCGCCGGCAGGCCGGACAGCGCACCGGAACGCTCTCGGGCATGGCCCACTCACTCTCGCACGACGGCTCGGGACAGCGCTCCCATGGTGCGCCCGCCGCAGCGCGTTTGTCCGGCATTTCAGCGCCCCTTGCCGGTGTCTTTCACCCGCGCCCGGCCGGGCAACACAGGCGTGTGCGTCGGGGTAGCCCGGCACCGACATGACCACCGGTCTGTACCCGGCCTCCGGCGACCCGATCCCGAGCCTGTGCGCCACCGGGCAGGCGCCCACACACGTGATCCGCAAGGAGGACTTCCGGGCCGTCGACATCGCCGCGATCGCCGGGCCGGTGACGAAGACGACGGTGACCGTGCCGGAGGCCGCGCAGGTCCCCGGCGTCTTCCGGCAGGCGTTCCACCTGATGCGCTCCGGCCGGCCGGGCCCCGCCCTGATCGGCCTGCCGATCGACGTCCGGCTCACGGAGATCGAGTTCGACCCGGGGGACGTACCAACGCTGCCGGTCTCCAGGCCGGCCGCGACCCGTGCGCGGCTGCGCCGTACGCACAAAGCCCTGACACCCCGCCCCTTCGTCGTCCGCCCCTACACCTCGTGCTCCGACAGCCCCGGCCAGTCCTCGGGCCCACCCCCCTGCCACTCGATGAGGTCGTCCTCCTCCACCTCGACCCGATCCAGATCGGCCAACCTCAATATCTCCACCACATCATCGAGATGCGACGCCAACCCCAGCGTCACGTCTCCTTCGGTGACGCGCCGGGAACCGTCCAGGGCGGGCGAATGGACGACGATGTGCGGATGCCGCGCCGAATTACTCATACCGCCAGCCTGCGACGCCCGTGCTGTTCCCGCACGCCGACCGGGATCGCCGGACCCCGTGTGCACGCTCGCGCGCACGGCGGCACGCGGCGCACGGGCGGCGACGGCGGACGAGAGGCAGTCGAGTTCTCTGGTGCACGCCGAAAAGTTCTTCCTCGATAATTCGATAATTTCCATAGAAGCGCTCCCTTTCGTGCCGGGGCTCCGGCCGTCGTGCACTCGCGCGTTGGGTGATCCGGGTTAATTCCCGGCGTGGTGCAAAGCGGGCGCCGGACCTGCTGGTGATGATCTTTCCGATTGGCCTCGTCGGGCGCGGAGAAACCGATCTCGCGCCTTGATGCCGCAATCCGTCTTGGTGTCGCAATCCATCTTGGATGACGATTCCCTCTTGCGGTGCAGGGGGTCGAGTGCGGCAGAAAAAGGAGAAATGCGACATGGAATTTTCCTGGAAACCTGCTTCCCGTCGTCATGTCCGACCGCGTAGGCGGGAGCTGACCGCGGCCACCTTGGCCACCGGGATGTCCCTGGCGCTCGTGCCGCTCATGGCCGGCCCCGCCGCCGCACAGGAATCCTGCCCGCGCACCGGTACCCAGGTGGTGTGCACGTTCACCACCGGCGAGCTTCAGACCTTCACCGTGCCCGACGGGGTGACGCGACTGGACGTCGACGCCCTCGGCGCCTCCGGCGGCAAGGGCGGCTTCTACGGTTCCACGGGTGCCGGCGGGGACGGAGGGAAGGGTGCCGAGGTCAGAGGCACTCTGACCGTCATGCCGGGGCAGAAGGTGTGGATCCTCGTCGGCGGGCAGGGCGGCGACGCGAACGGGTACAAGGGCGGCACCGGCGGCCGCTACGGCGGGGCTGCCGGCGGGGACGGTCAGGGGGCCGGCGGCGGCGGGGGCGGGGGCGGGGAATCGCTGGTCGCGCCCTCCGGTGGCGGCCTGGTCGCGGCCTCCGGGGGTGGCGGTGGAGGCGGAGGCGGATACGGATACCCCGTGCCCTCCGGCGGAGCGGGCGGAGCCGGGGGCCGGACGGGAGCCAACGGCTCCCCGGGCTCGGGATTCGGCGGCCTGCCCGAGGGCGGCCACGGTGCGACGACCACCGCTCCGGGCGCGGGCGGCCAGAGCGGCGACGGGGGCAGTGCCGGCGCCTCGGGCAACGGGGGCTCGGGCGGTGCCGGGGGCGCGGGCCCGGTCGCCGGAGGCGGTGGCGGAGGGGGCCTCTTCGGGGGTGGCGGTGGCGGTGGCACCGGTCACGGGTCCGCGGCCGGCGGCGGCGGCGGGTCCAGCGCCGGACCTGCCGGCAGTGTCTTCATCCCCGGCGTGAACAGCGGGGACGGGAAGGTCACCATCACCTACTCGCTGGCGTCCGAATCGACGTCGCTCGGCACCTCCGGGGCGACGGGTGGCAACGGTGGGAACGCTGTCGCCGGGAACGGTGGGAACAGCTACGGGAGCAACAACGGCTCCAGCGGTGCCATCTCCGGGAACACCAACATCGGTGGGACGCAGAGCATCTACCCGAACGGCGGCAACGGCGGCAACGGCGGTAACGCCAACGGCGGCAACGGCGGCAATGCCAACGGCGGCGGCACGGAGGACTGACGGCGACCGGCGATCGGCCGCGGATCTCCCGGTGGGCCGGGCCCGGCGACACCGGAGCTCGGCCCGGCCCACCCGTCGTGACACCGCATATCTGGACCTGCCCGGCGCGCTTCGGTGTTGCCGCCCGCGTCATCAGCGTCGATTCCGACTCACTGTTTCCATAATTCCGCGAAATGCCCGCGACATACACTGCCGATGAAGGGGCGATCAATGCGTAGTTCAATCTGGCGGATTGCAGCAGCCGCTGGCGTGGCCGTCGGCCTCCTGGGCGGAGCCGCTCCGTCCTTCGCCGCCGATGGTTACCGACAGAGCGATACCTCGGGCGCGTACGGGACTTTCGGCAGTGCGGCCCGCACGGTACTGGCGTCGAGCCTCGGTAACGCGGCCGTGAACCCCGTGACCCCGCCCCAGGAGACCGCCTATACGGGCCCGACACCGTCGGGTACCGGCGGCAGCGGCGGTGGAGCCCAGGGCGGAAGCGGCGGAAACAGCTATGGAAACGACAACGGCAGTGGCGGCCGCAGCACCACGGTTAACGTGATGTACTGCATCCCCGTGCGCACCGTCTCAAGTTCCTGCGCACAGTCCGGCGGCACGGGTGGCGACGGCGGCACGGGCGGGAACGGCGGGAACGGCGGAAACGGGCAGGGCGGGAACGGAGGCGGCAGCAGCGGCGCGGGCCAGGGCGGCAGCGGTGGTGGGGCCCAGGCCGGAAGCGGCGGAAGCAGCCAGGGGGACGGCAACGGCAGTGGCGGCCGCAGCACCACGGTGAACGTGATGTACTGCATCCCCGTGTTCACGGGCGTGAGTTCCTGCACGCAGTCCGGTGGCACCGGCGGCGACGGCGGCACGGGTGGGAACGGCGGGAACGGCGGAAACGGGCAGGGCGGGAACGGAGGATGACGGGAGAGTCCCTGCCGTGCGGACCCCGCAGCGGGAAACGCGCTCGTCACCCAGGCACCTTCACGGACCTCCCGCCGGGCTCGACGGTCGGCGTCCAGGCCGATGCCAAGATCCTCAGCCGGTGACGAACGCGGCCACCCCTCGTCGGGGCCGCCGGTCGCGGACCCGGGCCGCGTGCGTGGGTATGACCTACTCGTCCGGTTTCTCCGGGCGTTCGTGCTCACACCACCCGCGGCGCCGAGGACTCCCCGCTATGCGAGGGAGGCGACCTCGCGTGCGTCGAGCGTGAGCAGAAGCAGCGCCGCCTGCTTGGCCTGGCGGGCGGGTGCGGTCGTGCCGGAGACGGCGGCGGTGGTCATGGCTCCCTCGGCCAGCAGGGCGATCTGGGTGCCGGTGTCCGCCGTTGCTCCCGCAGCGGTCGCCAGTTCTCGCAGATAGGCGTGGAACGCGTCCTTGTGCCGGCGGGCGGCGGCAGCGACCTGCGGTGAGGTGCCGCCCAGTTCGCCGAAGGAGTTGACGAAGGCGCACCCGCGGAAGTCGGGTTGGGCGAACCAGTCCTCCAGCCAGTCGAAGACGGCGAGCAGCCGAGCCCGTGGGCTTCGCGCGGCCGTGTCGACGTGGGCGGCGAGGCCGCTGAGCCAGCGGGCGTCCCTGCGGGCCAGGTACGCCTCGACGAGGTCGCCCTTGGAGGGGAATACCTGGTAAAGGCGCCGCAGCGTAACGCCCGCGGCGTCGCGGACCGCGTCCATGCCGACGTGCTGGATGCCCCGTGCGTAGAAGAGGTCTTCCGCACAGTCGAGGATGCGCTCGCGTGCCGGATCGGTGCTCAAGGGGTTCCGCCTCCTTGCATGAGAACCATCGTTCTCATAATATCAAGGACCCGTGAGAACGATCGTTCTCATCGTCTCGGAGTCCACAGAGGAGCGCACCATGTCCGAGCAGCGCCCGCCGCTCCCGCCGTTCACCCGGGAAACGGCGATCAGCAAGATCCGCCAGGCCGAAGACGGCTGGAACACCCGCGACCCCGAGAAGGTCGTCCTCGCCTACACGCCCGACTCGCGCTGGCGCAACCGCGCCGAGTTCGTCACCGGCCGGGAGGAGATCAGGAAGTTCCTGACCCGCAAGTGGGAACGGGAACTGGACTACCGCCTCGTCAAGGAACTGTGGGCGTTCGACGGGAACCGCATCGCGGTCCGGTTCGCCTACGAGTACCACGACGACTCCGGCCGGTGGTTCCGGGCCTACGGCAACGAGAACTGGGAGTTCGACGACAACGGCCTCATGCGCGCGCGCCACGCGAGCATCAACGACCTGCCCATCGCCGAGGAGGAGCGCAAGTACCACTGGCCGCTGGGCCGCCGACCCGACGACCACCCCGGCCTGTCCGACCTCGGGCTGTGACAGCCGGCACGTGGGACCGGCGTGTCCGACCACGCTCCGACCGTCCCGGTCCTGGAGCCGGCCGGAGCCGGGTCCGCCGTGTCCGCCGGCGAGGACAGCCTCACGGCCGTTCCGCTCCTGTCGGTCGTGGGCGCGTTCTCCGGGTTCGAGCGCTCCCTTCTGCGCCGGGCTGACCGTCCTCAGCTGCTGCTTGAGGGCGACGCGCAGCCGGTTCTCGGACGACCAGGACCCGGCGCCCGCGCGTGTGACCGGCCTGGTTGTCGATGTGCGCCATCGGGGCCTCGGCGAGCGCTTCCGGCACGCTCCCGGCCACGCCGGAGAACCGGACGCCGAACTCCGGCACGGTGGGATCGGCGACGTGGGCGCGGTCGAAGCTGCGGGCGACCCGGTCCGAGGTGCCGTGCGGGGGTGAGCGTGACGACTTGTTCCCTCAGCCCGGTCGGCCCTGGTCGTCCGCCTCAAGGCTCGCGCGGAGGGCTGCCAGGGTGGCGGCGAGGCGTCCGAGGTCGGCAGGGGGAACCGTCGCGGTCAGCGAGGCGAGCTCGCGCTCCACCACCGGCCTGGAGGCCGCCAGCACCTTCTCGCCCTCAGGGGTGAGGCGCAGCACGGAAGAGCGGCGGTCCTGCGGGTGTGCGACCCGCACGCACCAGCCCGCGGCCACCAGCCGGTCGACCGCCTTGCTGACGGCCCCCACCGTGATCGCCAGTTCGCGCACGATGTCGAGCACGCGGCACCCGTCCACCCGGTCGATGATCTGCAGGAACTCGAACTGGCCCAACGCCAGGCCGTGTTCGGTGCGCAGGCGGGCGCCGACCGCGTTGTAGAGACGGGTCTCCACGCGGACGAGATCGAGGAAGACCGGGGTGATGTGGCTCACAGAACCTCCAATGGATTCCTGGGAATCAGCTTCCCTGGAATCTGGTTGGTGCGACAGATGGATTCCGAGGAATCCATCCTCGCATCCCGACCCGATGGAGGCCCACCATGTCCCGACAGCAGCGCCGAGCCCTGGACGCCCGGCTCCGCTCCGCCCCGCGCGGCGAGACGCGGCCCACCCCCGCGCGGCAGCGCACCTCGTTCGCCTCGGCCATGACGCGACCGGCACCGGACGGCGTGGCCGCCCGCAGGACCGTCCTGGGTGGGCGGCCCGCCCTGGACCTGGAGCCGGCCGGAGCGGCGGACCGTGGCCGGCTGCTGTACTTCCACGGCGGCGGGTACGTCATCGGCTCACCGGACACCCACGCCGGCCTGGCCGGTGAACTCGCCGCCCGCGCCGGACTGCGGGCGACCTCGGTGGACTACCGGCTGGCTCCCGAGCATCCCTTCCCCGCGGCGGTCGACGACGGGCTCGCCGCCTACCGCGACCTGCTGGCCACCGGAACCGACCCGCGGGAGCTCGTCGTGGCCGGTGACTCGGCCGGCGGCGGCCTGGGCATCGCCACCCTGCTCGCCGCCCGGGAGGCGGGACTGCCGCAGCCGGCCGCGGTGGTCGTCTTCTCCCCGTGGGTCGACCTCACCCTCTCCGGAGCGAGCATGCGCGCCAAGGAGGACGCCGACCCGATCTTCACCGAGGCCGACGTGCGCGCGTACGCGGATCTCTACGTCGACGCGGGCGACCGGCGTCATCCCCTCGCCAGCCCGGTGTTCGCCGACCTCTCCGGCCTGCCCCCGCTGCTCGTGCAGGTCGGGGCGAACGAGGTGCTGCTCGACGACGCGGTCCGCCTGGCCGGCCGCGCGGGCGCCGCCGACGTCGAGGTCACGCTGGAGATCGGGCCGAGCCTCCCGCACGTCTACCAGCACGAGTACGGGCGTCTCGACGAGGCGGACGCCGCACTCGACCGTGCCGCCCGCTTCCTCGTCAGCCACCTCGACGCCCCGGTCGATCCCGGTCACTCGCGGGAGCGCTGACGCGGGCCGTACGCTCCAGGCGACCGTCGTCCACTGGATCGGCCCGGTAGCCGCCGTGTCCTGCGCCGCCGCGGCCTCAGGAGACCGTCACGACGATCTTCTTCCCGGCGTGCAGCCCCTTCTCGAAGTGGCGGTGCGCCTCGACGACGTCGTCGAGGGAGAACACCTCGTCGTCGACGGCGGGCCGCAGTGCGCCGAGGCGCACGCCCGCGTTCAGGAAGGCCGCCATACGCTTCACCACGACGGCGTCGAGGGTGTGCTCGAAGCTCCGGTAGCCGAAGACCGTGAGCGGCGGGCCTGCCGGGAAAGGGGTGGGCCGAGGGTCCAGGAAGCCCGCGGCGACCAGGGTCCCGCCGGGGCGGGCCGCCTTCAGGAGATCCTGCTGGCCGGGGCCCATGACAAGGTCGAGGACGATGTCCGCGCCGGTCCCGCCGGTGTGGTGGCCGACGGCCTCGACCACGTCCGCGTCGTCGGTGGCGACGACCGCGGCGGCGCCGGCGGCGAGCAACTCGTCCTTCCTCGCGGCGTGCCGGGTGACGGCGAGGGGCACCGCACCGATCTGGCGGGCGATCTGCATCGCCGCCCGGCCGACGCCGCTGGACGCGGCGGTGATGAGGACGTGGTCGCCGGGCCGCATCCTCGCCTTCTCGACGAGCGCGCCGTAGGCGGTGGAGTAGGCGACCCAGACCGCCGCCGCCTCCGTGATCCCGAGCCCGGCCGGCCGGGCGATGACCCGGCTCGCGGGGACCGTGGTGTATTCGGCGTAGCTGCCCCGGGAGCTCGCGTCCGGAACGGCCGTGAGGACGACCGGATCGCCGATCTTCAGCCCGGTGGTCTCGGGACCCAGCGCGTCGAGGACGCCGGTTCCTTCGACACCGAGGCGAGCGTGCGGCAGGGGGACGGGTGCGGGCGAGGTGCCGGAACGCATCATCTGGTCGAGCGGGTTGACGGCGAACGCCTCCATCCTGACCCGGACCTCGCCGGGCGCGGGCTCGACGACGGGCTCCTCGACGACGCGCATGACCTCCGGCCCGCCGAACTCGTCGAACACGACGACTCGTGGCATGGTGACTCCTCCGCACTCGGTGCTGGTTGGTGGTTCGACGACGACGGTACGGAGCCGTGGGGTACCTCCTGGTACCTTCGACCTTCATGCAGAACGTGGACGGAGCGACCTCCCTCGCCGACTGCCCCACGCGTCTGGCGGTCGAGATCATCTCCGACAAATGGGCCGTGCTCGCGCTCTTCGGACTCAGCCAGAAGCCCCGCAGGCATGGTGAACTCGTCGACCTCATCGGCGGCGTCTCGCGCAAGGTCCTCACCCAGACGTTGCGCCGGCTCCAGCAGTACGGACTGGTCAACCGCCGTGCCGAGGGGCCGAGGCGGGTCGAGTACAGCCTCACCGACCTCGGCCGGACCCTCATCGAGCCCATCGAGGTCCTGACGGACTGGGCAAGGGAGTACGGCGGCGACGTCGCCGACTTCCAGGAGGCGGCGGAGGCCCACACATCTGCTCGGGTTCGCCCGGCGGGTTGATCGCGGCGATGGGCGGCGTCCCAGGGCGACTGTGGAGGGGTGCGCACGGCATCCCGTCGTCCTGGTCGGTTAGGGTCGCCTCGTGGCGGGCGAACCGGCTCCGTCGCGTGGAATCGATCGGCCTGCGGTACGTCGCGACTGTGGTGCAGCCGGTCGCTGTGGCCCCGGTGTGCCCTGATGTGCCCTCTCGGTGAGCGCTCGGGACAAGAGCGCGGGTCAGAAGGATGTCTGGGGGCGCAGTGCGACTGAGAGTGGAGTTCACGACCGAACCCTTCGACCTGGAAGAGGCCCCCGCGCACGCCCTGGCGGCACGGGAGGTCGTCGAGACGGCGAGCCTGGACGCTGTCGACGTCGGCCCGTTCGGCAACACCGCCGAGGGCGGCGCCGAGCGCGTGCTCACCGTGGTGGACGCGCTGCTGCGCAGGAGTCTCGCGGCCGGGGCCACCCGGATCTCGCTCCAGGTCAACGTGCTGGGCGACGAGAGCGGGGAGGACGGTAGATGAGCGGGGAGGAGCCCTTCATCGCGGCCGTGAAACCGCTGGTCGACGCGATGGGCGGCGCGATGCTGCCGCCCGACGAGGCGGGCCCCGAGGACGTCGTGCTCGCCTGGGAGGGCGTCGACGTCGTCGCCGTACGCCTGCCCCAGCTCGCCGATTCCCTCGATCACATCCTCGCCGCGATGGAGCGCAGGGAAGGGCGGCCGCTGTCCGACCTGGACCGCAGGACCAAGCAGGAGGTCGTGCGGACACTGGAGGCGCGGGGCGCGTTCGCGGTGCGGCACGGCGTGGAGACCGTGGCGAGCGCGCTGGGCGTCAGCCGCTTCACCGTCTACAACTACCTCAACCGGGAGAAGGGCGTCTGAGGCCCCCTGAGGGGCGTCCCCGCTTGTAACGCGGAATTTTCAACAAAGTGTTGACGCGGCGTTTCCCGGGGGCGTTAGCTAGCGGCAGCCCGTTCAGCACGAAGGCCGGATCCGGCCGCGGAGGCTCCCGTGACGTCGACTTTCACGCCCCCGGGCCTGGCCCGGTTCAACGATCTGGAGGAGCGGGCGGCCTTCGCCGCTCTCCACGAGGCGTGCGCCTCCACGACGTGGGTACGACGGCTGATCGCCGCCCGCCCCTACGCCACCGCCGAGGAGCTCTACGACGCGAGCGACGCCGCCCTGGCCGAGCTGACCGCCGCCGATCTGGCGGAGGCGATGGCCGGGCACCCGCCGATCGGGCGGCCCCGGCCGGGCGATCCGGCCTCGGCCCGCGAACAGCGCGGCATGGCCGGCGCCTCGGACGAACTCAGGGCCGAGATGCTCGAACTCAACCTTGCCTACCAGGAGCGGTTCGGCCATGTCTTCCTCGTCTGCGCCACCGGTCTGACCGGGGAGCGGATGCGGGACGCGGTCAAGGAGCGGATCGGGAACGCGCCGGAGCGCGAGCGGGAGATCGTCCGCACCGAACTGGGGAAGATCAACCGCATCCGACTGGCCCGACTCGTCGAAGAGGATGCCCGACCCATGAGCACCAGCACCACCGCCTCCGTGTCCACGCACATCCTGGACACCTCCGTCGGCCGCCCCGCCGAGGGCGTCGCCGTCCGCCTCTCCGCCCGTCCGGGCCGGGACGCGGACTGGCGGGCGCTCGGCGGCTCCGCGACCGACGCCGACGGCCGGTGCAAGGACCTGCCGGCGCTCCCGGTGGGTACCACTCAGGTACGGCTCGACTTCGCCGTGGAGTCGTATTTCCGAGAGCAATCAGCGAACCGGCAAGCCGATGCGCAGCAGGACGCCCCCGCGAATCGGGACGGCGGACCGGCCGTGTTCTTCCCGGAGGTGGCGGTCACCTTCGCCGTCGTACCGGGCGAGCACTACCACGTACCGCTGCTGCTCAACCCGTTCGGCTACTCCGTTTACCGAGGGAGCTAGCTACATGACCGCCAATTCCCGCCCTTCCCGCCCTGTGATCCTGGGTCAGAACCAGTACGGCAAGGCCGAGAACCGAGTCGTCAGGATCACGCGGGACGGCGCCACCCACCACATCAAGGACCTCAACGTCTCGGTGTCGCTCAGCGGCGACATGGAGGAGGTCCACTACTCCGGCTCCAACGCCCATGTGCTGCCGACCGACACCACGAAGAACACGGTGTTCGCGTTCGCCAAGGAGTACGGCATCGAGTCGGCCGAGCAGTTCGGCATCCATCTCGCGCGCCACTTCGTCACCTCCCAGGAGCCGATCCAGCGCGCCCGGATCCGGATCGAGGAGTACGCCTGGGAGCGGATCGCGACCTCCGACGCCGACTCCGGGTCCGTCGGCGCCGACGAGGTCGAGCACTCCTTCGTCCGCAAGGGCCAGGAGACCCGGCTGACCCAGATCACCTACGACGGCTCGTCCTGGGAGGTCGTCTCCGGCCTCAAGGACCTGACGGTCATGAACTCGACCAACTCGGAGTTCCGGGGCTACGTCAAGGACAAGTACACGACCCTCCAGGAGGCCCGCGACCGCATCCTGGCGACCTCGGTCTCCGGCCGCTGGCGGTTCAACTGGACCGACGACGAGCAGCAGATGCCGCACTGGGAGAAGTCGTACGAGCAGGTCAGGAAGCACATGCTCCAGGCCTTCGCGGAGACCTACTCCCTCTCCTTGCAGCAGACGATGTACCAGATGGGCGCGCGCATCATCGACAACCGCAGCGAGATCGACGAGGTCCGCTTCTCACTGCCCAACAAGCACCACTTCCTGGTCGACCTGGAGCCGTTCGGGCTCAAGAACGACAACGAGGTCTACTTCGCCGCCGACCGGCCCTACGGCCTGATCGAGGCGACCGTCCTGCGGGACGGCTGCGAACCGCGGATCCCGGTGGACCTCACCAACCTCTGATCCGCCCCCTTCTCGGCACCCGCGGCCGGGCGCGCCCCCACCCCCGGCCGCGACGCTCGAATCTCCCGGGGTCCTGCCGTGCCCTCCCCGCAGAAGTCCGCTGAGCGAAAAGGACGAAACATGGCAGCAGCCCAGCGCATCGTCATCGAGAACTGTTCGATCGCGACCGTCGACGCCGACGACACCGAGTACGCCTCCGGGTACCTGGTCCTCGCCGGCAACCGCATCGAGGCGCTCGGCGCGGGGGCGGCCCCCGAGGGCCTGACGGACGTGGTCCGCCGTATCGACGCCACCGGACACCTCGCGACCCCCGGCCTGGTCAACACCCACCACCACTTCTACCAGTGGATCACCCGGGGCCTGGCCACCGACCACAACCTGTTCGACTGGCTGGTCGCCCTGTACCCGATCTGGGCGCGCATCGACGAGCCCATGGCCTACGCGGCGGCCCGTGGCTCGCTCGCGATGATGGCCCGCGGCGGCGTCACCACCGCGATGGACCACCACTACGTCTACCCGCGCGGCACCGGCGACCTGTCCGGCGCGATCATCCGCGCCGCCCGCGAGACCGGCGTCCGCTTCACGCTCGCCCGCGGCTCCATGGACCGCGGCGAGAAGGACGGCGGACTGCCCCCGGACTTCGCCGTCGAGAGCCTGGAGGGCGCGCTCGCCGCGACGGAGGCGACCGTCAAGGAGCACCACGACCCCTCCTTCGACGCCATGACCCAGGTCGCCGTGGCCCCGTGCTCCCCCTTCTCCGTCTCCACCGAACTCATGCGGGACGCCGCCCGGCTGGCCCGCCGCCTCGGCGTGCGGCTGCACACGCACGGCTCGGAGACCGTGGAGGAGGAGCGGTTCTGCCACGAGCTGTTCGGCATGGGCCCGACCGACTACTTCGAGTCCACGGGCTGGCTCGGCGAGGACGTGTGGATGGCGCACTGCGTCCACATGAACGACTCCGACATCGCCGCCTTCGCTCGCACCGGCACCGGGGTCGCCCACTGCCCCTCGTCCAACGCCCGCCTCGCCGCGGGCATCGCACGGGTCCCGGACATGCTCGCCGCGGGCATCCCGGTCGGCCTCGGCGTCGACGGCACCGCCTCCAACGAGTCCGGCGAACTCCACACCGAGCTGCGCAACGCCCTGCTCATCAACCGGCTCGGCCCCCACAAGGAGGCCGCGCTGAACGCCCGGCAGGCCCTGCGGCTCGGCACCCACGGCGGCGCCCGGGTGCTCGGCCGCGCCGCCGAGACCGGATCGCTGGAGGCCGGGAAGCTCGCCGACGTGGTGCTCTGGAAGATGGACACGCTGGCCCACGCCTCCATCGCCGACCCGGTGACCGCCCTGGTCCTCGGCGCGGCCGCCCCGGTCACCGCGTCCTTCGTGAACGGCCGTCAGATCGTGGCGGACGGCCGCCTGCTGACCGTCGACGAGGACGCCGTCGCCCGTGCCACCCGTGACGAGGCCCGCCGTCTGGCGCGGATCGCCGCCCAGGGCTGAGCCCACCCCGACTCCGGCCGGGAGCCGTCCCTCCCGGCCGCCGGCCGTGGACCCGAGCGGGGTCCACGGCCGGCGGCTCCGGGGCGCGCGCGAGCGTGCGCGCCCCGGAACGGTCCCCGTTCACGACCCTCACGGGTCCCCGGTCCCCGGGGCGGGGAGGTAGAGGAGACGACCCAAGGGGACTGGATGGCCGAGGGGTCCGAGGACCGAGGCGCCCGGAGGGTCGTACGACACGCCCGCGCCTCAATGCGACCCCCCACGGCTCCTGCCGGGGCGGAGCCGATATTGTCGTTACCGAGGTAAAAGGTTAGCCTTCCCTAAGTTGATGTGTTGATCCTGGTGCGAGGGTGTCGATGGTCTCAGTGCAGTTGGGTGCGCGCCGCAAGAGCGGTCCGTCCGTGCCGGTGGACTCCGGACCGGACACACGGCTTTCGGACCTGCGCCCCGGAATGAGCGGCGAGATCACCGACATCGACGAGTCCGTCGAGCCGAGCACCGCACGACGCCTGTTCGACCTGGGGTTCGCCCCCGGCACCGAGGTCACCGTGCTGCGCCGGGCGCCGCTCGGCGAACCCGTCGTCTTCCAGGTCGTGGAGTACGAGATCGCCCTGCGCAGGGAACAGGCCGCGGCCATCCGGGTACGGCGCACCGCATGAGCGCGCACTGCGGCCCGACCGGCGCGACGACCGGGACGCTCACCGGCGGTACCCGGCTGGCCCTGGTCGGCAGCCCGAACTCGGGCAAGAGCACCCTGTTCAACGCCCTGACCGGCCTGCGTACCAAGACCGGCAACTACCCCGGCGTCACCGTCGCGCGCTACGAGGGAACGGCGCGCGTCGGCAAGCAGGAGGTGGTCATCGAGGACCTGCCCGGCACCTACAGCCTCGACCCGATCAGCCCGGACGAGCAGGTCGTCGCCGACGTCCTCGACCCGGACAACGCGGACCTCGGGACACCCGACGGCATCCTCGTCACCCTGGACGCGACCACGCTGCGCCGCTCCCTCGGTCTGCTCGCCCAGGTCATGCAGACCGGCCTGCCGATCTGCGTGGTGCTCACCTTCCGCGACGAGCTGGCCCGCCGCGGCGGCAGCCTCGACGTCGCCGCCCTCCGTCGCGCTCTCGGCGTGCCGGTCGTCGCGGTGACGAGCGGTTCGCGCAACGACCTCGCCGAGCTGCAAGCCACCCTGCCCGACTCGGCCTCCTGGGAACGACCGGTCCTCCCGCCGCCCACCGAGCCGGCGCAGCGCCGGGCCTGGGTGGAGTCGCTGCTGCGGAGCGCCGGCTACGAGGTGCCGGAGGTCGACCAGCGCACCCGGCGCATCGACGCCGTACTGCTGCACCCGCTGTGGGGCACGCTGATCTTCTTCGCGACCATGTTCGCGTTCTTCCAAATCATCTTCACCGTGGCGACACCGCTCCAGGACGCGGTGCAGAGCGTCTTCGACCGGCTCGGCACCCTGGTCACCGAGTACGTCTCGAACCCCCTGCTCGCCGGCTTCCTCGGCAACGCCCTGATCGGGGGCCTGGGCAGCGTAGTGGTCTTCCTGCCGCAGATCGCCCTGCTGTTCCTCATGATCTCGCTGCTCGAAGGCAGCGGCTATCTCTCCCGTGCGGCCTTCCTGATGGACCGGCTCATGGCCAGGGCCGGACTGGAGGGCCGGGCGTTCGTCGCCCTGCTCTCCTCCCTCGCCTGCGCCATCCCGGGCATCATGGCCACCCGCTCCCTCCCGTCCGCCAAGGACCGGTTCGCGACCATGATGGGCGCGCCGCTGATGACCTGCTCGGCGCGGCTGACGGTCTACGTCCTGCTCACCGGCCTGCTGGTGAGCCCCGGCGCCAGGGTCGGCCCGTTCGGCGCCCAGGGCGTCGTCATGTTCGCCCTGTACCTGGTCGGCGCGCTCTCGGCCATGGCCACGGCCTGGGTCTTCAAACGGTTCAGCAGCCGGGGCGGCCCGGTGCTGCCGTTCTACATGGAGATGCCGTCCTACCGCCTGCCGCGGCCGCGCTCGGTGGCCGACGCCATCTGGAGCGCGTGCAAGGGCTTCCTCGCCAAGGTCGGCCGCATCATCCTCGTCGTCACCGTCGGCCTGTGGCTCCTCCTCAGCCTGCCCATGCACAGCGACGCGCAGCTGCGCTCCGCCGGCGTCGACCCGGCCGACCGGACCGCGGTCTCGGCCTACGAGGTCGACCACAGCTACGCCGCGGACATCGGCCACGCCATCGAACCCGTCTTCGAACCCCTCGGCTTCGACTGGCGCATCAACGTCGGCGTCCTGGGTTCGCTGTCCGCCCGTGAGGTCTTCGTCGCCACCCTCGGCCAGGTCGCCGCGGCCCAGAACCCCGACCAGCCGACCGAGGCCCTGACCCACATGACCTACACGGACGGCCCCCACCAGGGACAGAGGCTGTTCACCCCGGCCACGACGGCCGCGCTGCTGGTCTTCTTCCTCTACGCGCTGCAGTGCATGTCGACCATCGGCGTCATGCGCCGTGAGACCGGCTCCTGGAAGTGGCCGGCGGTCGCCTTCGGCTACATGTTCGTCCTGGCCTGGACGATGGCCTTCGTGACCCACACCGTCGTGGGCGCCCTGACATGACCGCCGTCCCCATGCACCCCGAGCCCACGACCGACCCCCAGACGGTCCGCTGGGTCATCCCCGCCGGCACCCTCCCTCTCGTCGGCCCGATCACCGGCGCCCCGTCCGCCCTCGGCACCATGCTCCACTCCGGCCCCATCGCCGCCATCGAGGTGGAGCCCCAGGCCGTCCTGATCCGCCTCGCCCCCGACCACACCTGGACCACCGCCGGCCCCCGCATCCGTGACGCGCTCGGCACGGCGCTGGGCCACCCTCACCAGTGGCGGCCGGCCACCGTCCTGACCGAGGACGACCTCCTCCACGCCGCCCTCCAGGACGTCCTGAACGGCCCGGCCGGCGACTACATCCGCTCCCACGGAGGCGAGGCCACGATCGTCTCCGCCCACGACCGCAGGGCCGAGGTGCGTCTGTCGGGCACCTGCACCCACTGCCCGGCCGCGGACTTCACCCTGCACTCCCGCCTGGAATCGGAACTGCGAAAGCGCTTTCCCGCCCTCCTCGAACTCCGCGCCACGGAAGAGCCGGGACGACGGAGGTCGGGGCCTGCTTGGCTGCCGCTGCGGCGGCGGGGGGCCTGAGCGGGGGCGCACCCTGGTCCCGGGCCTGGGCTGATGGGACGGCGGCCTCATACGGACGCGAACCGCCTGGTCCGCGCCGGCGTCCTGGCTCCTCCTGCCCAGGCCCAGCTCCTATGAGGGCATGTCCGGGCGATCGGGTGCGCGGCCTGCCGCGCCTCGGTCGCCCGTGCGGTCTCAGGGCAGGCGGGGGTGCGGGGTGCGGGCGTCGTCCGGGGTGTCGTAGTCGCTGGAGACCAGGAGGAGGACGGTGGCGCGCCGGGTTCCCAGGGAGCGGAGCTTGTGGGGTGTGGTGGCCTTGAAGTAGGCGCAGTCGCCGGGGTCGAGCGTGATCGTGCGCGAAGGGAGGATCAGCTCGGCCTGTCCCTGGTGGACGAAGACGAACTCCTCGCCGGGGTGATCGCGGAACGGGACGGGGTTGTCGTCGAGCGGCGGGTAGAGCATGAACGGGGTCATGCCCTTGGTGCCGGCGTCGAGCGCCATGCCCTCGTAGCGGGTGCCGGGCTCGTCCGGGGAGGTCAGGGCCTGGCGTTCCGCGGCCCGGGTCACGGTGACCTCGCCGAGCTCGTCGGCCTCGGCGAAGAGGCTGTCCAAGGGCACGTCGAGGGCCTTGGCGAGCGAGGCGCACACGGCGATGGAGGGAACGCTCTGTCCGCGTTCGACCTTCGACAGGTAGCTCTTGGTGACGCCGGATCGCTCGGCCAGCACCTCCAGGGTCATCAGCCGTTCCTTGCGCAGCCGGCGTACCCGATTGATCACTGGCGTCTTCCTCTCTCATGCCCTCGACCGGCGGGGGAGCCCGGTGCGGCGTGTGCCACCCGCCCCCGATGACACCACGTGTCCTATGGCGAACGATGCTACGCCGCGGGCCTGCGGGCCCCGGCGGGGATCACGCTCCGCCGAAGCCGCGCCCTTGGTGCAGGAAACTTTGTGTCCTATAGTGAACACAGTTTCCTCGGGGCTGCGGCTCCGGGCGTACGCCTGGCCACCGGGGCCGGGCCGGAACTGGAGCAGACACCATGGCGAAAACGCTGCAGGACCCGAAGGACGTCCTCGTCGACCGCGCCGCGCGGCAGATGGACAGGCACTTCGGGGACCTGGAACTGACCACGCGCCAGAAGCTGGCGCTCACCTGCCGGATCGCCTTCGACGGCGGCCACGACTCGGGGCTCGCCGGGCAGATCAGCTCCCGCGGGCGGGAGCCGGGCACCTACTACACCCAGCGTCTGGGGCTGGGATTCGACGAGATCACCGAGGACAACCTCCTGCTGGTGAACGAGGACCTGGACGTCCTGGAGGGGGAGGGGATGCCCAACCCCGCCAACCGCTTCCACTCCTGGATCTACCGGGCGCGTGAGGACGTCAACTGCATCATCCACACACACCCGCTGCACACGGCCGCGCTCGCCATGCTGGAAGTGCCGCTGGTGGTCTCCCAGATGGACACGACACCGCTGTACGACGACTGCGCCTTCCTGAAGGAGTGGCCGGGTGTCCCGGTGGGCAACGAGGAGGGCGAGATCATCTCGGCCGCGCTCGGTGACAAGCGGGCCATCCTGCTGGCCCACCACGGCCAGCTGGTGACGGGCCGCACGATCGAGGAGGCGTGCACCCTGGCGCTGCTGATCGAGCGAGCGGCCCGCCTCCAGTTGCTGGCGATGGCGGCGGGGACCATCCGGCCCCTGGACCCGGCCCTGGCCCGTGAGGCCCACGACTGGACCTCCACCGACCGGCGCAGCCGGGCGAACTTCGCGTACTACGCGCGCAAGGCCCTGCGCAATCACCCCGACTGCCTGACGGGACAGGTGGACCTGTGATGACGACACCGCCGCTCAAGGGGATCATCTCCTACCCGGTCACCCCGTTCGACGCCGTCACCGGCGAGGTCGATCTGTCCGCGCTGCGGACTCTGACCAGCGACCTCGTCGACTCCGGCAGTCACGCCGTCGCCCCCCTCGGCAGCACCGGAGAGAGTGCCTACCTGACCGAGAGGGAATGGGACGCGGTCTGCGAGACCACCCTGGACACGGTGGCGGGGCGGGTGCCGACCCTCGTCGGTGTCTCGCACTGGAGCACCGAGGGCACGGTCCGCCGCGCCCGCGTGGCCGCCCGCCACGGCGCCACCGCGATCATGGTGCTGCCCCTGGTGTACTGGAAGCTGACCGAGGCCGAACTCGTCGAGCACTACAGCACGGTGGCCCGTGCCGCCGACCTGCCGATGATGCTCTACAACAACCCCGGCACCAGCGGCGTGGACCTGCGCCCGGAGACGGTGGTCGCGCTCGCCCGGAAGATCCCCAACCTCACCATGGTCAAGGAGAGTTCGGGCGAGGTGTCACGCTTCCACGCCCTGCGTGAACTGTCCGACGGGGAGCTGTCGGTCTACAACGGCAACAACCCGGTCGCCCTGGACGCCTTCCGCGCCGGGGCGGCGGGCTGGTGCACGGCCGCTCCCTGCCTCGTGCCGCAGTGGGTGCTGGAGCTCTACGGCGCGGTCACCCGGGGCCAGGACGACCGCGCGGACCGGCTCCTGAGCGAGCTGCTGCCGCTCTTGCGGTTCATCGTCCACCACGGCCTTCCCCGCGCCATCAAGGCGGGTCTGGAGATCCGGAACCGCCCGGCCGGGCCGCCACGGCCGCCGCTGCTGCCCCTGCCGCCGCACGAGACGCGGCAGTTGCGGGAGATGCTCACCCGGCTCCCGCCGTCCGTCGCCCAGGCCGCGGACCAGCCCTGACCCCCGCGCCGCCGCCCCCGGTGACGGGAGCACGGCGCGGGCGGGGTGCCGGCCGCGAAGCGGCGGCCGGCACCCGAGGGGCCGGCGCCCCCGCGCGGGGGCCCGTTCTCGACACCCCGTCCAGCGAAGGAAGTTCCCATGCCCCCGACCGGCGTACCGTCCCGACCGACCGGAGAGCCGGGCCGTGCCGCCTTGCTGCGCCGCACGCTGCGCAGGCACGCCGCCGGGGTCACCGTCATCACGGTGCCGGGGCCGGCCGGCTTCACGGCCACCTCCTTCACCTCGGTCTCCCTCAGCCCCGCCCTCGTCTCCTTCTGCGTGGCGCGCGCCTCCTCCGCCGCGGACGCCGTCGCACGGGCGGACCGGTTCGCCGTCCACCTGCTGGGCATCACCGACACCGACCTGGCGGACCGGTTCGCCCGCAGCGGCGGCGACCGGTTCGCCGGAGCGCGCCTCGAACTGCACGACGGGCTGCCCGTCCTGTGCGACGCCCCGGCCTGGCTCGGCGCCCGCGTCGCCGCGCGGCACCCGGCCGGAGACCACCTCCTGGTCGTCGGCGAGGTCCGGGCGGGCGGCGTGCGCCGCCGCACTCCCGCGCTCGTCCGCCACGACGGCGCCTACGCCCGCCCCGTCCGCCTGCTCCCCCGGGTTCCGCGCGACGCGTGAGCGGGGTCCGCGGGCCCGGAGGACGGCCTCGACCGGCCGGACGCGTCCTGGCCGGCAGACGTACCGCGCCCGTTCCTCACAGGCCGAACAGGGCCGGGTCGGTGGAGAGTTCCTCGAAGACCCGGCCCGGGTCGGCGACCAGCTTGCGTTCCTTGAGGTCCAACAGGCCGCCGACACCGGTGAGTCGCGCGGCCAGGGTGCCGTCGGCCTTGCGGATCTCCTGGCGGACCTTGAAGGTCCTGCCGCCGGACCACTCGAAGGCGCAGGTCACGTCCACCTCGTCGCCCGCGAGCAGTTCGCGCAGGTAGCGGATGGTCGTCTCCAGGACCACCGGGCCGACGCCGGTGCGCACCAGGCCGGTCTGGCTCACGCCGGCGGCCTGGAGGAGGGCCCAGCGGGCGTGCTCGGCGTAGTTGAGGTACACGGCCTGGTTCAGGTGGCCCTGCACATCGGTCTCGTAACCGCGGACGGTGACGCGGACGGAAAACGGTTCGCTCACGGCATTCCCCTCTTGTTCCGGTACGGCTGCGCCGCCTGCCGGTGATCCTTCCACGCGCGGTCGGCGGGGCGGTCGCGGGTCAGGTGCGGCGGGGGGAGGCCAGCAGATAGCGGGCCCGGGTCCGTGGCTCGGTGTACTCGCCCGCCTGCCAGCCGGCCCGCTCCAGCGTGGCCGCGCAGGCGGACAGGGCCGCCGCGTCCGGCGCGTACACGGCGACGGCCTCAGGCTGCGGGGTCGCGCGGACCCGGTAGCCGTCCGCGTCCGCCGTCTTCGGGCGGTGCCCGGCCGCCTCCAGGGCGAGGGCGGCGGCCCGCACCAGATGGCCGCGCTCCCAGGCGCACGGGCGGTCCGCCGCGCCGTCGGGGTTGGTCATCCGGCGCAGCTCCAGCAGGCCCTGCCAGGCACTGAGGACCTCGCGCAGGCGTGCGGCGGCCGAGGGCGGGGCCTCCTCGTCGGCTCCGCCGACGCGCGCCGCGAACACCCCCGTGGGGGGCGCAGGCTGTTCCGGTGTCCCAGGGGGCGCCTCCCGTACGCGCCGGCCCGCCGGGGTCAGGAAGTGGTCGTGCGGCGGGCGCGGGTGCCGGAACGCGAGGCCCCTGCGCACCAGCGCGGTGAGCTGCGCCTCCGTGCCGCGCAACCGGCCGGTGACCGGATCGGCCGCGTCGATCACCCGCCGCTGGGCGGCGGTCGGTTCTCGGCTCACGGTGCGCTCCCCTCCGGGGCGGTGCGGCGGCGGTACGGGCGCCGGGCGGACGGCTTGAGGGGAAGAGTACGGGCGGGGTCTGACAGAGGGCCCGACGCGGGGAAAGGGGACGCGGGCGGTGGGTGGCGGGGCGGCCGCGGCGCGGGGCCGCCGCACCGGCCGCCGCGCAGCGTCGTACCGCCCGTCCACATGGTCGTACCGGCGGGCGCGGGCCGTCGTGCGGCAGGGAGTCGAGCGCCGTAGGCCGGGCGCGGGCCGTCGCGCGGCGGGGCGTGGACCGTCGTGCCGCGCCGACCGTCGTAGCGCCGGACCGGGGCCCGTCGTGCCGCCGACGCGATCCGCCCCGCGCCCTCAACTCGGCCGGATGTTCCACCCCGCGACCACCGGCCGCGCATGCTCCGTGCCCAGGCGGCACAGCGTGCCCGTGGCCAGTTGGAAGAGGGCGCCGTGGTGGGCGGGGAGGCCGAGGCGGCGGGCGGTGAGGACGCGGAGGAAGTGGCCGTGGGCGACGAGGACCACGACGCCCTCCGTGTTGGCGAGGGCCGCGTCGACCTTGGCCAGCATGCGGTCGGCACGCTCGCCGACCTGTTCCGGTGACTCGCCGGGGTGGCCGGGCGGCCCCGGGGCGACGCCGTCGGTGAACAGGAACCAGCCGGGGCGGGTGCGCTGGATCTCCGGCGTGGTGACGCCCTCGTAGCCGCCGTAGTCCCATTCGCGCAGGTCGGTGTCGACCCGGGCGTCGGGGATACCGATCAGCTCGGCGGTCTCCCGGGCCCGTTGCAGGGGACTGACGAAGGCGGCGCCGATGCGGTGCGAGCGGATCAGCGGCACCAGCCGGCGTGCCTCCTCCCGGCCGTGTTCGGTCAGCGGCACGTCGGTCCAGCCGGTGTGCCGTCCGGACCGCGACCACTCGGTCTCACCGTGCCGGACGAGAAAGAGGTCACCCATTCCCGCGCCTTCCCGCTCGTGTGCCAGCACCGTGTCACAGGGGTCCGGCCGGCGCGGGGCGGACCGCGCCGACTGACCCCCGTTCAGATGATCAGCTGCTCATCGTAACGTCCACGGCCGGGACGTGACCCGCCCCGCGCCCCGCCCCGCGGACCGCCTGGTCACGCCGCCGGTCTCCAGTCCCCGATCATGCCGCGGAACAGCCCGTCGATCCCCGGCTCCAGGTCCCCCCGGCGCTGGACCGACAGCGGCACCGGCGCGGGCTCCAGCGCGCCGACCGGCGTGGTGAGGTCCGCGGTCGCGGCCGCCAGCAGGCCGAAGAAGGCGCGGGCCAGCTCGATCGCCGTCTCCTGCCCGACGAGCCGCGGCCGGTTCTCCAGTTCCAGGGCCAGCTCGCCGTGCCTGCGGCCCAGGGAGAACGTGACGTCGTAGCGCGCGGAGCCGGTCACCAGCTTGTTGGTGGCGAGGGTCCCGGACCCGAAACTCCGGGTGGGGGACGGGGTGTTCTGGAGGATGAACATGGACTGGAAGTAGGGCGTGCGCTCCGGCTCGACCGGCGGCGCCAGTTCGTCGAGCAGGACGCCGTAGGGCAGGTCCTGGTTCTCGTGGGCCGCCATGACCAGGCGGTGCGTGTCCTCCACCAGTCGGCCCACGGGCACGTCGGGCCGGAAGACGTACGGCATCACCAGCGTGTTCACGAAGAAGCCGACCACGTCCGCCCAGCGCGGGTCGGTGCGGCCCGCGAAGGGAGTGCCGACGGCCAGGTGGTCGCATCCGGTCAGCCGCCGCAGCGCCAGCTGGTAGACGGCGAGCCCGAGCACGAAGAAGGACGTGCCGCAGGCGCGCGCGGCCTGCTGGGCGTCCTGGATCAGGCTCTGCGGCAGCCCGAGCCAGGCCATGTCACCGGCCCACCAGGGGGCCTCGGGGTCCCGGCCGTCCCGGGGCCAGGGCAGCGGCGGGGGCGGGTCGGCCAGCACCTGGCGCCAGTGGTCGAGCTGGGCGTCGTGGCGGCCGCGCGCGATCCGGCGGCGCTGCCACACCGAGAAGTCGACGTACCGGTGGTCGGGGGCCGGGCCGCCGGGCGCCCCGGCGAGCAGCGCGCCGTACCGGTCCGCCAGGTCCTCGAAGAAGACGGGCGAGGACCAGCCGTCGAAAGCGATGTGGTGGAAGTTCACGACCACCACGGTCTCCTCCGCCGCGAGGCTCACCAGGTGGACCCGGGTGGTGGGTTCCGCCCGCAGGTCGAAGGGGCGCGCGGCCTCCCGCGAGCCGATCTCCCGCAGCGACCTGATCCGTTCGGCCTCGGACAGGGGGCGCAGGTCGTGGCGGAGGACGGGGATGTCCCCGGGGTCGTGCAGCCGGGCGGTGAGCCGTCCCGCCGACTCCCCGAAGGAGGCGCGCAGGGACTCGTGCCGGGTCACCACCGCCCGCAGCGCCCGCTCCAGCGTGTCGAGGTCCACCGGGCCGCGCAGCAGTACCGCGATCGGCACGTTGAACGCCGCCGACTCCGGGAACCGCGCCTGGTACGCCCAGTGCCGCTCCTGCCCGAGCGAGGCCCGCCAGGCCGATCCGGCGCCCACGGCCCGCGCGCGCTCGCCGTACGTCGTCGCCGTGGTCCCGCTCGCCGCCGTGCCCGTGCTCCCGCTTCCCGCCGTGCTCATGCTCCGGCCTCCTGCTGTCGGGCCACGACGACCTCGGCGAGCGCCGCCGGGGTGGGGGCGTCGAAGAGGTCGGCGACGCTCACGGACACCCGGAACCGGTCCTGGAGCCGGGACGCCAGCTGGACCGCGGTGAGCGAGTCGCCGCCCAGGGCGAAGAAGTCGTCGTCGGGCTTGATCTCGCCCGCGCCGAGGGTCTCGCCGAGGAGGCGTACGACGGCGGAGACGGGGTCGTCGGAGTCGGGGTGGTCCGGTGCGGGTGCGGGTGCGGGTGCGGGTGCGGGGGTGTCGGGCTCGGGGGCCGGCTGCGGCCCGCCGGGCGCCCGCACCTCCGCACGGGCGACCGGCTGGTCGGGCTGTACGGTCGCGACGGGGCCGGTCCCTCGGGCCGAAGGAGCCGGTGCCCACTCCTCCGCCGGCACCACCGCCACCTGCGCCGGAACATGCTCGGTCAGCAGCCGCATCAGCGCGTCGATGCCCTCGTCCAGGGTGATCCCCGAGGTCAGTCCGATCGGCGGCTCCTCCCGGGCCGCACGCTCCGTACGGGCGGCCGGCGCCTCCCCGCCGAGCGCGATCTTGGTGTACCCGCTGACCGTGACGACCGCCCGGCCCAGGTCGTCGTACAGCTCGGCGTCCACGGTGGAGCGGCCGGTCCGCTCCGGGCGGCGCACCATGCGGGCCGTCACCTGCGCGGGAACCTCACCGTGGACGACCGCCCGGCGGCAGGTGAACGGCACGAAGTCGCCGGCCGGCAGGTTCAGCGCCAGCGAGCGGTCGAGCAGGACCGGGTGGACGGGGTGGGTGTCGAGGTCGGCGAGGTGTTCCGGGGCCAGTTCCAGGCGGCCCACCGTCACGTCGGTCTCCCGGAAGGCCGCGCGGACGCAGCCGAACCGCTCCCCGAAGACGAACTCCGTGGCCGCGCCCTCGGGCGCCCCGGGGGTGACGGCCGGCCAGCCCTGGCCGAGCGCGGCCGCGTCGATGGTCGGCCGGTCGGCGGTCAGGGAGCGGTCCACGCGGACCCGGGCCCGTGCGTGCACGGTCGCCGGTGCCCCGCCGGCCGCGGCCCGGACCGTCGCCTGCCAGGCGCCCTCGGCCGTCTCCGCCAGGGTGACGGTGACCTCCGTCGGTTCCGGGACGAACAGCGGCTCCGACAGCATGAGGTCCTCGATGACGACGGGGTCGAGATCGTCCGCGCCGCCCGCCTCCCGCACGGCCCGCACCAGGAGATCGAAGTAGGCGGCCCCGGGCAGCAACGCCCGCCCCTGGAGGCGGTGTTCGGCCACGAGCCAGTCGTCGGGGGCGAGGACGGTGCGCCAGCGTGTCCCGTCCTCCCGCGCCGGGTGGTCCGGGGCGGTGCCGGCCATCCCGACGCCGTGCCAGGCGGGCCAGTTGACGCTCACGGTCACCGGGGCGCCGGGCGGGGCGCCGACCGCGACCGCGTCCATGAAGGCGTTGCCCGCCGCGTAGTCGGCGCTGCCCAGAAGGCCGTTGAGGGCGGCCCGGCTGGAGAACAGCGTGAGGAACCGGACGCCGGGTGTGCCGGCGACGATCTCCCGCAGCACCAGGGTGCCGGTCACCTTGGCGGCGAGGACCGCTTCCATGTCCGCCCGGGACCGGGTGCGCAGCAGCCCGCCGCCCGCGACGCCCGCGGTGTGCAGGACGCCGTTAACGGCGCCGTGGCGGGCGCGCAGCTCCTCGAAGACACCGCGCACGGCCTCCGCGTCGCAGACGTCGGCCGCGTGCAGTGTGACCTCGGCGCCGGCCGCCTCCATGGCGGCGAGCGCCGGGGCGATCCGCTCGTACTCCTCGGGCCGGTCGGCCTTGCGGCCCAGCAGGGCGAGGCGCGGGCGCAGTCCGGTGTGGGCGAGCGCCTGGGCCACCGCGAGGCCGATGGCGCCGAGTCCGCCGGTGACGACGTAGACGCCGCGCTCCTCCAGCAGGGTGCCGACCGGTCCGTCGGCCGTGTACTCGGTGCGGTCCGGCAGCCAGCGGCGGGCGCCGCGCAGGGCCACGGCCGCGTCGGGGGAGGCGGGCGCGGCGAGTTCGGCGGCGAGCACCGCGGCCGGTACGTTGCCGACGTCGATCAGCCGCACCTGCCCCGCGCCCGCCTCCAGCGCCGCGGACCGCGCCAGGGCGCACGCGGCGGCGTGGGCCGGGCTCAGCTCCTCGGCGCCGGTCACGTCCACGGCGGACCGGATGACGACCGCGAGGGGCAGCGGGCGGTTGTCCGCGTCCCGGCGTCCGGCGCCCGCCTGGAACAGCTCCACGAGGGACCACAGGGACTCGTCCAGCGCCTCGGGCACGTCCGGGAGCGGCTCGGCGAAGGCACGGCCGTGCACCAACAGGCGTACGTCCACGCCGCGTCGGGCCAGATGGTCCAGGTAGGCGGTGACGTCGTCGGGGTGTCCGCGCCGTACCGTGCCCCGGTAGTCGGCGGCCTCGTACGCGCCGCCCTCGGCGACCGGGAGGGTCCGGTAGCCCGCCAGCTGGACGGCGGTCAGCAGCTCCCGGGCGGCGTCCGGGTCGGCGGGGGTGAGCACCACGGCGTGCCCGCGGCTGCCGGGGGTGCGGCGCGCCGCGGCCGGCACATGGCGGTCGGGGCGCCAGCCGGGCAGCGCGAGGACGGGACGCGCGGGGGCCGTCGAGTCGGTCCCGGACGCCGTCGGGTCCTGGCGGGGCGGTTCCGGTACGGTCTCCCGCGCGTCCTCGGCCGCCGGTGCCGGTCGTCCCCCCGCCGCGTACGGCAGCCAGAACTCCCGCCGCCGGTACGGATACGCGGGCAGTGCCACCCGTCGCGTGTCCCGCGGGCGCGGCAGCGCCTCCCACTCCACGTCCACCCCGTCGCACCAGGCGTGGGCCAGCGCCTCCAGGAACGCGGGCCAGTCGCCGTCGGCCGCGTCCCGGGGCCGGGGCAGGCAGCCCACGGCGCGGTGACCCGCGTCGCGCAGCCCGGGGTGGCGGCGGATCAGGCTGGACAGGGCCTGTCCCGGGCCCACTTCCAGGACGCGGGCCGGGTCCTGTTCCGCCAACGTGTCCAGGGCGTGCCCGAACAGCACCGGTTCCACGAGCTGTTCGGCCCAGAAGCGCGGCGAGGTGGCCTGGGCGTCGCCGAGGGGCCGGCCGGTCGCGGCGGAGATCACGGGTATCTCCGGGGCGCGCAGCGCGCAGCCCGCCAGCAGGTCGGTCAGCTCCGCCACCGCCGGGGCCATCATCGGGGTGTGGAAGGCGTGCGAGGTGGACAGCGGCCTGCCCTGCACCCCGCGCCCGGCGAGGATCTCCCGGAAGGCGTCGACGGCCTCGGCCGGGCCGCCGACCACCACCTGTCCGGGGCCGTTGACCGCGGACACCGCGACCTCGGGGACCAGCAGGTCGCGCACCAGGTCCTCGGTGGCGGCCACGGCGAGCATCCGGCCGGGCGGCATGCCCTGCATCAGCTCCGCCCGGCGGGCGACGAACCGCACCGCGTCGGCGAGCGGCATGACCCCGGCCAGGGTGGCGGCCACGACCTCGCCCACGCTGTGCCCGACGAGCGCGGCGGGCTCCACGCCGAGCGTACCGAGGGACCGGGCGAGGGCGAACTCCACACTGAACAGCAGTGGTTGGGCGTGCACGGTCCGGGCCACGACCGCGGGGTCGGTCTCCTCCTGCCACATCTTCGTCAGGTCCGTGCCGAGGGCGTCGGAGAACAGCGCGAGGCACTCGCGCACCCGGGCGTCGAAGTCGGGCAGATGGGCGGCGAGGCCCGCCGCGGCCCGCGGATGCTGCGAACCCTGCCCCGGAAGGGCGAACACCAGACGCCGCCGCGTGCTGTCGGACATGGCCGTGGGCGCCGTGTCCGGGTCGGCGAGGAGCCGGGCGGCCTCGGCCGGGCGGGTGAAGGTCAGCGCCGCGCGCGCGGGCAGCGCCCGGCGTCCCGTCTGCGCGGTGAGGGCGACGTCGGCCGCGGCCGTGTCCGGCAGCGCGGCCAGGGACGTGGCGAGCCGGGCGCGCACCGCTCCCTCGGCCTCCCGGTCGGTGCCGCTCCACACCAGCAGCTCGGTACGTGCCAAACGCTCGGGCAGGGGCTCGGGGCTCGGGGCCTCCTCCAGGACCACATGGGCGTTGGTGCCGCCGAAGCCGAAGGAGCTGACGCCCGCGCGGCGCGGGGCGCCCGCCGTGCGCGGCCAGGGCAGCACCGCGTCCGCTACCTTGAACGGGGTCTGTTCCAGGTGCAGTTGGGGGTTGGGGACGCGCACGTTGATGGTGGGCGGGATGCTTTCGCGGTGCAGCGCGAGCACCGTCTTGATCAGGCCGACGATGCCGGAGGCCGGGCCGAGGTGGCCCAGGTTCGACTTCACCGAGCCGATCGCGCAGCTGCCGGGCCGCAGTTCGCCGGTGGCGACCGCGAGCATGGCCTGGTGCAGCCCGTGCACCTCGACGGGGTCGCCCATCTGGGTTCCGGTGCCGTGCAGTTCGACGTACGACACGGTGCCCGGGTCCACGTCGGCGACGGCCAGGGCCTCCGCGATGACGCGGCTCTGTCCCTCGGAGCTGGGCGCGGTGAAACCGGGGCGCGCGGCACCGTCGTTGTTGACCGCCGAGCCCCTGATCACGGCGTAGACCGGGTCCCCGTCGGCGAGCGCGTCGGCGAGCCGCTTGAGGACCACCACGCCGCCGCCGCTGCCGAAGACCGTGCCGCTCGCCTCGGAGTCGAGAGGCCGGCAGTACCCGTCGGCGGAGTCGATGCCGCCGGCCACGTGGCGGTAGCCGCGGCCGTACGGCGTCTCGATCTCCACGCCGCCCGCGAGCGCCATGTCGCAGTCGCCGAGTCGCAGCGCCTGGCAGGCCAGGTGGGTGGCGACCAGGGAGGTGGAGCAGGCGGTGCGCACGTTCAGGCTGGGGCCGTCGAGGCCGAGCCGGTAGGACGTGTACGTGGCCAGGTAGTCGATGTTGTTGGAGACCAGCGCGACCATGTCGCCGACCTGGGCGAGGAGTTCCGGGTCGGCGCGGATGTGGTCGTCCACGTAGGTGTCGCTGGCGCAGCCGCCGTAGACGCCGATCTCGCCGTCGTAGCGGGAGGGTTCGTAGCCGGCGTGCTGGAGTGCGGTCGAGCACAGTTCGAGGAAGAGGCGGTGCTGCGGGTTGCGCAGCTCGCTCTCGCGCGGGGAGATGCCGAAGAAGGTGTTGTCGAACCCGCCCACGTCGTCCAGGAGGGGGCGGGCGGGGACGTAGTGCGGGTCCTTGATCAGCTCCGGGTCCTCGCCCGCGGCCAGCAGCTGTTCGTCGCTGAGCCGGTGGATGCTGTTGCGTCCCGCCAGGAGGTTGCGCCAGAACTCGTCGGCGTCTGCCGCGTCGGGGGCCCGCACGGACAGTCCGATGACCGCGATGGCGTCAGTGCTCACTGCTCCGGTGCCTTTCTCGCTGGGGAAGGGGGGGACCGTGGGGTCAGCGCTTGTTCTGGCGCCCTCGGCGCAGAGCGGTGCGGACCGCGCGGCGGGCGTCGCGCTCGTCGGCCGCCGAGTGCGGCGTCGCTTCGCGGCGTGGCGCGGGGGCGGCCGGGGCGGCGGGGGCGCCCGTGCCGAGGTGGGTGGCGAGCGCGCGGGGCGTGGGGAAGCGGAAGACGTCCGCCAGGGTGAGCCCGAGCCCGTCCGCCGAGACCAGCCGGTGGTACAGCTGGAGCAGGTTCAGCGACACCATGCCCGCGTCGAAGTAGACGGTGTCGGGGGTGAGACGGGCACCGGGCGGGCACAGCTCCCGGGCGCGTTCGGTGATCAGCCGGGCGAGGTCGTCGGCGGCCGGGCGGCCGGTCGCACCGGTGGGGCGTTCGCCGCGCCCGTGACCCAGCTGCCTCAGCAGCGCCGGGATGTCGGCCTTGCCGTTGCGGTTCAGCGGCAGGTCCGGCACCCGGATCCAGTGCGCGGGCTGCTGCCAGCGGGGCAGGGTCCGGGCCAGTTCGGCGGCCAGTTCGTCGGTGCTGCCCAGACCGGTGCCGGCGACCCAGGCGAGCAGGCTGCCGGGGTGGTCCGGGTCGGTGGCCACGGCGCAGTTCTCCACGCCGCGCAGCCGGGACACGGCGGCTTCCACCGCGTCCAGTTCGACCCGGTAGCCGCCGAGGGAGACCTGCCGGTCGGCGCGGCCCACCAGGGTGACGGCACCGTGCCGGTCGCGGCGGGCCAGGTCCCCGGTCGGATAGCGGCGCACACCTGCGGTGAGGGCCGTACTCGCGTGCCGGCCGGGCGCGTTCAGGTATCCGGTGGACAATCCGCGTCCCACGACGGTGAGTTCGCCTGTCTCACCGGTGAGCGCCGGGCGCCCCGCCGCCGTGACGATCTCCAGGCGGCGGTACGGGGTGCCCCGCCCGATCGGCACGGTGGCGCGCGGCTCGTCCGGCCGGGTCCAGCGGTGCAGGCTGCTCGCCTGGGGGGTCTCGGTGGTGCCGTAGAGGTTGAACAGCGCGGCACCGGGAGCGAGCCGGGCGGTCTCCTCGGCGCGGGTGTCGTGCAAGGGCTCGCCGTGGAAGACCACGGCCCGCACCGAGGGCAGGACCCGGTCGGCGCGGACGGCGGCGAGGATGCCCGCCTGAGAGGGCGTGAGGTGCAGCACGGTCGCTTCGGACTCCGCCAGCAACTCCAGGTGCAGGTCGGGACGTTCGGCCTGACCGGGGCCGGGCAGACGGACCCGGGCGCCGAGGGTCAGCGGCAGCAGCAGGGTGCGCAGTACGGGGTCGTGGGCGGGCGGTGTGGTCAGGCAGAAGACGTCGTCGGCCCCCAGGCCCAGCTCGGCCGCGTACCAGTCCAGCGCCTCGGGCAGCGCGTCGGCGGGCAGCACCACGAGCGCCGGGCTCCCCGAGGTCCCGGAGGTGACGATGAGGTGACCGGGCGCGTCGGGGTCGAACTCCGGCTGTCCCGCGTCCGGTTCGACCGGTGCCGGGAGACCGTGCCGCTCCCTCGGCGCCGACCGCTCGACACTCTCGTACGGCACCCCCGGCACCGTCTCCGGACCGGTCCCCAGAACCAGCGCGACGTCGGCCGCGGCGAGCACCTCCCGGCGCCACGGCGCGGGGGCCTCGGCGTCCACGAGCAGCACCGGCCGCCCGGCGTACCAGGCGCCGAGCAGCGCCGCGGCGAGCCCCGCGGTACGGCGGGCCAGCACCGCGACGGTCCCACCCGGCTCGGTCCGCTCACGCACCAGGGAGCCGATCCGGCGTATCCAGTCGGCCAGTTCGCCGTACGTGACCGTGGCGTCGGTGCCGACCAGCGCGGGCCGCTCCGGTCCCCGCTCGGCCTGCGCCAGCACGGCACGGACCACGTCGGCACACGTGCGGCGCGGTCCGGTGGGCGCCGGGTCCGCCGGCTCCGGCGGGTCGCCGAGCACCGACGACAGGGCCTCCCGGCACGCCCGCAGGAAGTCCGCCGCCGTACCCGCGTCCCAGAAGTCCGCCGCGTGGACCAGCCGCAGCCGGTAGCCCCCGTCGGGCCGCCGGGACAGATAGAGCCCGAGGTCGAACAGGGACCAGCGGGCCTCGGGGTCCTCGGGAACGGCCTGGTGGCCGCCGAAGGAGCCGGGCGGAGCGGCCTGCGTCAGATCGTTGAACCACGCCTGGAACAACGGGTTCTCGTGCGGGGAGCGCTCGGCGCCGACCGCCGCCACGATCTCGTCGAACGTCACCGCCATGTGCTCCGCCGCCGTGAGCACCGCCTCCGCCACCGGCCCCAGCACCTCGCGCGTCCCGGCGCCCTCGGGCACGTCCACGCGCACGGGCACCGTACGCATGAAGAAGCCGACGGCCTCGTGCTGCTCCTCCGTCTCGCGCCCCGACATCGGCACGCCCACGAGCACACTGCGCCGCCCCGTCCAGGCGGTGAGGGCCCGCGCGTAGGCGCCGAGGGCGAGGCTGGCCACGGTGACCCGCTCGGCCCGGCAGACCTCGTCCAGCCGGCGGCTGGTCTCCACGTCGAGGTCGGCCAGCTCCTGCGCACCACGGTGGTCCGGCAGCCCGGCGCGCGGCCGGGCGTGCGGCAGCCCCAGCCGCTGGGGCACGCCGTCCAGCCAGGTACGCCAGAACTCCAGGTCGCGGTCGCGCCGTTCGGCCTCCGCGTCCTCGGGCGCCGACGCCAGCGCCTCGCCGAACCCCACGGGGTCCGGCAGCCGCGCGGCACTCCCCGCCGACCGCGCCGCGTACAGCTCGGCCAGGTCGTGCTGGAGCAGGTCCAGGGAGCGCTGGTCGCAGACCAGGTGGTCGACGCTGAGCACCACCCGCGACTCGGTGCCCGCGCCGTCCCGCAGCAGGCCCACCGCGAGCCGGGGGAGCCGGTCGGGCGGGAAGGGCACGTCGGCGACCCCGGCGACGAAGTCCCGTACCGCCTCGTCGGTGACCACCGCGAGCGTGCGCTCGGTGAACAGACCGGGCCCGCTCGGGGGCAGGACGCGTCGCCGCGGCCCCCCGGAGGACTCCAGGACCGTGCGCAACGACTCATGGCGGGCGATCAGGTCACCGCACGCGGCACGCAGGGTGTCCGGGTCCAGCGCGCCGCGCACCCGCAGCACGCCCACCACGTTGTACGCGGGGCAGTCGGGAAACACCTGCTGCCACAGCCACAGCCGCCGCTGCTCGGGGGAGGCCGGGCCGTCGCCGCCCGGTCGGCGGGGAAGGGCGCGCTCGCGCACGGTCCCGGGCAGCCGGTCGCGCAGTTCGGCGAGCGAGACGTTGTCCCGCAGGAACACCGACAGCGGCAGCCGGACGCCCCACCGGCCGAGGACCCGCCCGGCGAGCCGGGCCGCGGCCAGGCTGTGCCCGCCCGCGTCGAGGAAGCCGCGGTGCTCGTCCTCGGGGACGTGACCGACGGCCTCCGCCCAGCAGGCGGCCAGCTCGTCGGCGGCCCGACGGGCCGGGACGGAGGCGGCCAGCCGCTCCTCGGCCAGGGCCCGCAGCGCCTTGGCGTCCTGCTTGCCGCTGCCGGTCAGCGGAACCGACTCGACGGCGGTGAACAGCGCCGGCACGAACGCCTCGGGCAGCGCGGCGGCCACCCGGTCCCGCAGCCCGCGCCACAGCGAGTCGTCGGCCCCGGCCCCCGGCACCGGCACGACGAAGGCGCACACGGTCGGCGTGCCGTCCGGGCCGGGCGCGGCCACCACCGCGGCGTCGCGCACCGGATCAAGCTCGCGGAGCACGTCCTCGGTCTCCCGCAGCTCCACCCGCTGGCCGCGGATCTTCACCTGGTGGTCCATCCGGCCCAGGTACTCCAGGGCGTCCCCGCGCCGGCGCACCAGGTCGCCGGTCAGATAGAGCCGGGGCACCGGGCACCAGCCGGGCGCCGCCACGAACACCGCCTCGGTGAGGTCGGGCCGGTTCAGATAGCCGAGGGCCAACGGCACGCCGCCGATGGCGAGTTGACCGGACTCACCCTCCGGTACCGGCCGCAGCTCCTCGTCCAGGACCACCAGCGTGCAGTTGTCGATCGGGCCGCCGATCAGCACGGTGTCCGGGTCCCGCGGGCACTCCCACGCCGTGACGTCGATGGCCGCCTCGGTCGGGCCGTACAGGTTGTGCAGCTCCGCGCCGAGGACGGACCGGAACCGCCGTACGAGACCCGGCGTCAGCGCCTCCCCGCTGCACACGACCGCGCGCAGCGAGACGCAGCGGTCCGCGCCCGGCCAGCGCAGGAACTCCGCGAGCATCGACGGCACGAAGTGGCAGACGGTCACGGCGTGCCGGGTCACCCAGTCCACGACCTCGCCCGGATCGCGGTGCGCGCCCGGAGGCATGAGCACCTCCGTCGCGCCGGACACCAGCGGGCCGAGCAGCTCCCAGCCGGAGACGTCGAAGGTGGCGGGCGTCTTCTGGAGGACGCGGTCCTCGGGGCCGAAGCCGTACCGCTCGCACATCCACAGCAGCCGGTTGCACAGGGCCTGCGAGGGCACGACGACGCCCTTGGGCTCCCCGGTGGAGCCGGAGGTGAACAGGACGTAGGCCGGGTGGTCGCCGGCGACCTCCCTGAGGGGTCCCCACTCCGCGGTGGTCGCCCCGCCCCCCGTGTCGAGGCGCAGCACCCGCGGGGCACCCTCCTCGTGGCCGTCCAGGCTGTCCGCCGTCTCCCCGGTGACCAGCGCGAGGGCCGCCCCCGAGCGGCGCAGGATGCCGAGCCGCCGCTCCCGTGGATCCTCCGGAGCCAGCGGCAGATAGGGCAGACCGGCCTTCAAGGCGCCGAGCAGCGCGAACACCAGGGCGCGCCCGCGCGGCACACAGACGGCCACGACGTCCCCCGGGCGGCCACCGGCCCCGACGAGGAGGCGGGCGACGGCGTCGGAGGCGGTCTCCAGTTCGGCGTACGTGACCGTCCCCGCGTCGTCGACGAGCGCCACGGCGTCCGGCGCGGCGGCGGAGACGGCCCGGACGAGTCCGGGGACGCCGGACGGCGCCGGGTGGTCCCGGTCCGGGCCTCGCAGGATTGCACCGCTGGCATCGGCCGTCGAGCCGTCCATGCGCATTCCCTTCCGGTGCGATGAGGTGGGAGAAGGAGAGGGGGCGAAGTAGCTCGCGGGAGTCGGGGTCTCGGCTCGGGGGAGTGGGGTGGTCAGCCGGCGTCCGTGGCGAGGCGGCGCGCCCGGCGGTCGTTGCGGTGCAGCAGCATCAGTCCGGCGGCCAGCCAGGCGGCGCCGACGAGCGCCTCCAGGGCCGCCTGCGCCGCCCAGGGCCGGCCGTCGGCCAGGGCGCGCAGCGACTCGGCGCCATGGGTGAGGGGCAGCAGCTGTGACACCCAGCGCACGGGCGCGACCAGCCGGTCGGTCGGCGCGATGATGCCGCACAGCACGAGCAGCGCGTACACCGCGAGGTTGGTCAGGACGGGGGAGGCCGGGTGCAGGGCGGCGAGCGCGGCGACGGCGAGGCCGAAGGCGGTGGCGCTGAGCGCGGTGAGTACGAACAGGCCGGAGCCCTGGAGCAGCGCGCCCATCAGCCGCCACTCCTGGAAGAAGGCGCACACGCCGACCACCGCGACCAGCGCCGAGGCCACCGCCTCCACGACGTAGATCCAGCACCGGGTCAGATGGACGAGGGGCAGCCCGGGGCGGCTGACGCGGACCCGGTACAGGGTGCCCGCGGCGCCGTCCTCGGTCATGCTGTCGGCCGCCTTGACGACCGCGGCGAGCGACAGGACGTGCACACAGGCCCCGACGATCGCGAACCGCCGCCCCGGCAGGCCGCCCGCGAGATAGCCGAGGTAGGCGAGGAACAGGGGTTGCAGCACGGACCGGGGCACGGTGGAGCCGATGAGGGTCTTCACCCCGTAGACGGCCAGGTAGTCGCGGCGGGCCGCCCCGGCGACGACCGTCAGCCCGCGCAGGCGTTCAGGCGAGCGCAAGGGTGCCTCGCTCCCTCGCCCGGTGCAGCACCGTGCGGAACGCCCAGCGGGCCAGCAGCGCGTAGCCGCCCGTGGTGGCGCACAGGCAGACCCACGCGGTGACGCTCTGCGCGCGGCCCTCCGCGGCGGCGGTGAGCAGTTCGGTGGCCCAGCGCAGCGAGATCACATCGGGTACGTGCCGCAGCCAGCCGGGCAGCAGCCGGATCGGTACGATCATGCCGCCGAGCAGCGACATGGGGTAGACCAGCGCCTCCGCGATGCGCATGGCGGCGGGCGTCAGCAGGAACAGGCAGCTGAGCAGCGCGCCCAGCACCAGGGCCGAGCCGAAGGTGGCGAGGGCGGCCAGGGCGAAGATGCCCGGGTGGGCGATGCGCAGCGGCTCGCCGGTGAGCAGGCCGACGCAGCCGATGGTGACGGCGATCAGCAGGGCGCAGCGCAGGGCCGTGCCGAGCGTCTTGCCGAACAGCACGGTGCCGAGGCCGGTCTGCCGGGTGAGGATGCCCGGCAGGGTGCCCTGCGCCAGCTCCTCGCGCAGGATCAGACCGGTCTGCCAGATCGCACAGCTCCACAACGCCAGGACTCCGCAGCCCAGTTGGATCTGGCGCGCGGTCAGCATGGAGTGGGGGCCGCGGGCGAGCAGCGTGGCCAGGCACAGCGCCGCCGGCACCACACAGCCGGGGATCACGGCGCTGAGGACGTGCTGCTGGCGGAGCTGGAAGACCATGGTGTGCCGCAGCACGGACAGCTGGGCGCGCGGCCCGGGTCCCGGGGTCATCCGTCCTCCCCGGTGCGCAGGCCCGCCAGCCGGCTGAACACCTGCTCCAGGCCGACGGGTTGCACACGGACGTCCCTGATCAGGCCGGTCGGCCACAGCCTCGACAGCTCGCGCAGGGAGTCCGCGGTCCACGCGGCGACCTCGAACTCGGTGCGCCACAGCGCCTCTTCGGGGGCGCGCTCGCTGGACAGGGTCCGGATGCCCCGGCCGCCGTCCGCCTCGGCGTCCACCGGGCAGGGCGCGTCCGACAGGACGACGACGGTCGTCGCGGCGCCGCTCTGCTCCAGCAGCTCGGTGAGCGGCAGGTCGAGGCTGACGGTGCCGCCGCGCAGGATCACCACCCGGGACGCCAGCCGTTCGATGTCCTGGAGGTTGTGGCTGGTGAGCAGGACGCCGACGCCCTCCTCGGGCAGCTTCGCCACGACGGTGCGCAGCCGTTCCGTCTCCAGCGGGTCCAGGCCCACGGTGGGTTCGTCCAGCATCATCAGCGCCGGGCGGGCCATCAGGCCGACCGCGAGGTGCAGTCGCTGCTTCATGCCCTTGCTGAAGGTGCCGACCGAGCGGTCCGCCACGTCGAGCAGTCCCACCGAGGCGAGCGCGTCGCGCGCCGTGCGGGAGAGGGACCTGGTCGGCAGGCCCGACAGGGAGCCGAACAGCATGGCGTTGTCGAGGGCGGACAGCCGCGGGTAGAGCCCGCGGTCGCCGCCGAAGACCACCGACAGGCGGGTGCGGGCCGATCTCGGGTCGGCCGCCACGTCGACGCCGTCGACCAGGACCCGGCCCCGGGTCGCGGTCAGCAGGGTGGCGATGATGCGCAACAGCGTCGTCTTCCCGGCGCCGTTGACGCCCAGCAGGCCGACGATCTCGCCGCGGCCGACCGTGAAGGACACCTCCGACAGGGCGGTGACGACCTTCTTCCGGTCGACGTAGTCACGGCCCACGCCGTCCACGACCAGGGCGGGCGGCGTCACCGCGTCCCCTCCCGCGCGCCCGGCGTGCCGGCCTCGGGCGCCCCCCACGGCGCGGCCCAGGGCTGCTGCCACTCGTCCTCCGGCAGCGCCCGCCGCCCGAACCTGTCCAGCCACTCGGAGGTGTCCGCCAGGGGTCTTCCGGGCAGGGGCGACGACGGCACCGGCAGCGCGACCGACCACAGCGGGCTGAGCCGGGCGCCGCGCGCCAGCTTCGCCTGGTACGTCTCCATTCCGAGGTGGAGCACGCGCAGACCCTGCCGGTGCATGTATTCGATGGGCAGGTAGTAACAGAGCGCGTAGTATTCGTAGGCTTTTCCGGTCTCCGCGTAGTCGAACCCCACCGCGCGCGCGTACAGCGTCTCGCCGAATTCATACATCAGCGAGAAGCCGACGAGTCTTCCGGAGCGGCGGGCGGTAAAGACTCTGGAATACTTTCCGAGCGCTTCGACCTGTCCGGCGAGATAATCCAGCATTCCCTCGTCATGTGCCTCGTGGCCGTATTTCCGCTGGATCTGTCCCAGGAGCGGCGCGGCCTCCGCGTAGCAGTCCGCCAGTTTTTCGAGGCCCAGTTCGTACCCGGCCGCGTGGAACGTGGAGAACTCGTGACGGATCGCGATCCTCCGTTTGCTGCCGAGCCGCTGGAGGTATTCCTCGAAGGGTGCGCCGCCGGTGACCACCGCCGCGTCGGCGCCGTCCAGGGCGACCGCCGCGCCGCGCTCCCACAGCAGCCGGGCGGTGCGGCTGGTGGCGAAGGGGAACAGCAGGCCGCGCTGACCGCGGTCCTCGGCCCGCGCCAGTGCCGCCGCGAGGAGCGCGTCCAGCTCGGGGCCCGGGTCCGGGGCGGCGGGCAGTTCGTACCGGTACCCGCGCCGGGCGCCGGCGAGGGCCCAACTTCCGTCCAGGCCAAGCAGGTCGAGATGGCGCCGGTGCGCGTAGTAGGGGTTGTGCTCGACCTCCACGTCGTACACCGGGAGGGCGCAGGCGAGCCGGTCGGGGGCGTGGGCGAGGAGATACTCGACGCCTGCTCCGGGCTCCCGCTCGGCCGAGCCCAGCCACGCGTGCGACGCGTACAGCCCCCCGGGCGCGGCGAGGGTGTCCCACTCGGCCGCCGCGATCTCCGTCAGGGACGGCACGGCACGCACCTCGACCGTGACCGACAAGGTGCACCCCCTTCCGCTCGACATGGTTCATTGCGAGGAACCCATCAGAGATTTCACCTCGGTGGAGGGAAACCCAGCGCAGAGGAAAGGAGCACCGTCCCCCGACAGAACTTCATATTAGCCAGGCGCCGACGATGCACCGCAGTGACGCAGGTCACACGACCCCGGTATGTACCAATGGCCCGAAACGTCATCAGGGGCCTGCGGCAACCAATGCGCAGTTCCCTGTGAATCGCCGTCGGGGTAATTGCTTGCCTCGGTCGAACGGGGATGCTTAACTCCGAAGAGATAACGGCCGAAGCTCGTGCGTCTTGACAGGTCCATAGGCTTAGGGGGAATCATCGACGGCGACTGCACGTCTGCAAGCACCGTCGGGCCGGTGGTGCACACGGCTCTCACCGAGGAACTCCTACGGCTTTCCCTTCCGCGGCTCCGATCGGCATTCGGCCCCTCGGTCGAGCTCCGCCCCTGGCAGGAGGCCCCGGAGCACGGCGGGATCCTGCTGATGGCCCCGCACGAACTGTCCGCCGCCCGGCGCGCCTCGGTCCTCCGGTCCGCCCGGTGGTCCTGGGTCCATCTCACCTCCGCCGGCGCCGACTTCATCGACCTCGCCGACTGGCCCGCCGACACCCTGCTCACCCGCAGCTGGCGCTGCTACGCCGCGCCGCTCGCCGAGTACGCCCTGCACGCCGTCCTCACCCATGAATGGCGGCGCGGGGCACCCTGGCAGGAGCGGGACACCCGCTCGGCACCGGCCCAGGACGCCCCGCCGGTCCCGGCCGGGGCCAGCACCGGAGGCGGGGTCGGGCTGTGGGGCGCCGAGGTCACCGTCGCCGGATGGGGGGCCGTGGGGCAGCGCCTCGCCGCGGTCCTCGACTCGCTCGGCGCGTCCGTGACCGTACTGCGGCGCAGCCCCGAGCCGGGCGCCCGCTTCCGGCAGACCTCCGACCTGGGCCGGGCCCTGGACGCCGACCACCTCGTGGTGGCGCTGCCCCTGACCGCCGGCACCCGGCACCTGTTCGACCGGGCCGCGCTGGGCCGTGCCCGTCCGGGCCTGCACCTCGTCAACGTCTCCCGCGCGGCCATCGTCGACCAGGAGGCGCTCACCGAACTCTGCGCAAAGGGAAGGCTGTTCGCCACCCTGGACGTCACCGATCCGGAACCGCTGCCGAGCGGCCATCCGCTGCGGCGGCTGCCCACGGTACGGCTCTCGCCGCACGTGGCGTGGCGCAGCCGCGACAGCGACGTGGCGTTCGCCGACGACTTCGCGGCCATCCGGGAGGCGCTGGCCGATCCGGACGCCCCCGTCCCCGGCGTCGTACCGCCGACGCGCCACACACGTGCCCGCGCCGCCGTGCGCGGCACCGGGCCGCTCAGGACCGCCGCCCGCACTCCCACCACCCGCAACGGCGCCGACACGACAGGCCGATCATGACCAGTTCCCCCACCCACCGTCCGACGGAAGCGGTCACCCCGCGCCCCCTGGCGGTGCTCCTGCACTCGCGACAGCCCCTCACCACCGACCCGGCGGCCACCTTCGACCCGGCGCGCTGGGAGACCGTCGTCCTCACCGACGCCGAGGCCGACGCCGTGCTGCGCGAGGACGCGCCGGGCGGGACCCCGGCGGTCCACCGCGCGCCGCGCGCCAGATGGGCCACGGAGATCCGGCGGCTCGCCGGGGACCGGCCGGTGCAGATCGTCACCAACGACGAGTACTGCCTCATCTCCTGCGCCGAGCTGCGCGCCGGGTTCGGCCTGCCCGCCCGGCATCCGGCCCACCCCGCGCACTACATCGACAAGGTGCTGATGAAGGAGCGCCTCGCCGCGGCCGGCGTGCGGGTGCCGCGCTTCCTCGCCCTCACCGACGGGGTGCCGGACCCGGGGACCGGCGTGCCGCTCGTCACCGGGACCATCGGCCTGCCCGCCGTCGCCAAGCCCCGGCGGGAGGCCAACTCCCGCGGCGTCGCCGTCCTGTGCACGGAACCGGAGCTGCGGGACTGGCTCGCCGGGCACCAGGGCGAGGAGGGGTGGCAGATCGAGGAGTTCCTCGACGGCACCTTCCACCACGTCAACAGCCTGGTCCGCGACGGCGTGGTCACCCCGGTCCAGACCGGCACGTACCTCGGCCCGCTGCTCGACCTGCCCGACGGGCGCCGGCTCGGCGGCTGGACCGTTCCGTCCGGCAGCGAACTCGCGTGCCGCGCACACGAGTTGAACGACGCGGTGGTCGCCGCCCTCGGCGCCGAGGGGTCCTTCGTCGTCCACACCGAGTTCGCCGTCAACCGCGAGGACGAGCTGGTCGTCGTGGAGGTCGCCGGCCGCGCCCCCGGCGCCCTGGTCTCCGAACTGGCCCGGCTGCACGCCGGGTTGAACCTGGAGGAGGCCAACCTCGCCCTTCAGGCCGATCTGCCCGTCCCGCAGCCGCGCCCCACGGGCACGCAGGCCGCCTGGGTGTGGATCCCCGTCATGCCGGGCGAGCGCCACCGGTACACCCCCGAGACGACGAGCAAGCGCCTCGTGCACGTCCGCCGGGCCGCGCAGCACACCCACACCGGCACCTCGGGCGCGCTCGGTGTCTCGGTGCTGCTGTGGCACACCGACCCGGACGTCCTGGCGGCCGACGTGCGGACGGCGGCCACCGAGGCATGGTGCGGCGCGTGACCGTGCCCGGCGTACGGCTGCCCCGCGCCGGGTGACGTGGGGCGCCCGGTCCGCGCCGCGTGACGTACGGCGTCCGGCCCGGACGCCCCCGACCCGGGGCGTCCGCCCCAGGACGCCCTGCCTCGCGGCGCTTCACCTCGGGCGCCCGCCCTACGACGCCCCCTACGACGCCCCCTGCGACGCCCCCTACGACGCCCCCTGCGACGCCCGCCCTACCGAGCCTGCCCCGGGGCGCCCGCGCGCCCCGCCCCTCCCCGTCCACCCTCCCGGACCCTGGAGAAACGTATGGCCACCAGCACCGCACCGCCGAACGGAAGCCGGACCGGCAAGTCGTACCTGGTCGGTCTCGCCGACGGCCGGCGGGTGTATCTCGCGGGCCGACCGGTCGCCGACCTGGCCCACGACCCGAGGACCGAGGGCATGGCCGCCTTCCTCGCGGACCTGCTCGACGAGCACCGACCGGACGGCGAGCTGACCGGCAAGGACGGGCACCCCCTCGCCTACTCCCTGGCCCACTCGGCCGAGGAGGTGCGCGAGCGCGGCCGGGCCTTCGCGCGGATCGCCCGGCTCAGCGGTGGGCTGATGGGCCGCAGCCCCGACTTCGTCGCCACCGTCCTCACCGCCTGGGCCGGCGCCGCCGACCACTTCGGCCCCTACGCCGACAACGTCCGCGCCTACTGGCAGCACGCGCGCGCCGCCAACCTCCTGCTCACCCATGCCATCAGCGACCCGCCCGCCGACCGCCACCTCGGCCCGCGACCCGACGGCGAGGTGCAGGCGCTGCGCGCGATACGCACCACCGACGAGGGCGTGGTCGTCCGCGGCGCCAAGATGCTCGCGACGCTGTCCCCGTTCGCCGACGACCTGGTGATCTACCCCTTCCGCCCGCTCGGCGAGTCCGAGACCGACCAGGCGCTGTGCTTCGCCGTCCCGGTGGCCACGCCCGGACTCACCCTGTACTCCCGCCCCTCGTACGCCTCCGCCCCCGCCGGGGACGGGCCGCTCGCGGGCCGCTTCGACGAACTGGACGCGATCTGCCACTTCGACGACGTGCTCGTCCCCTGGGACCGCGTCTTCATCCACGGCGACGTGGACAGGGCCAACAACCTGCGCCCCGGCACCGGCATGACCTCCTACGCCTGGCACCAGTCCGCCGTCCGCGCCTGGGTGAAGGCGGAGACCGTGTACGACCTGGCCGCCCGCTGCGCGCGGGCCGCCGGCCGCGACCGGCAGCCGCTCGTGCGCCAGCAGCTGGGCGAACTCGCGGGCATCGTCGAGACGTTGCGCGGCCTCGTCGTCTCCGCCGAGACCGGCACCCGGCCCGACGAATTCGGCCAGTACGTCTGCGAGTCCGTGCCCCTCGCCGCGTCCGGGATGCTCAACGCCCGGCTCTACCCCCGCGCCGTCGAGCTGCTCCAGGCGATCGCCAGCAGCGGCCTGGTGATGCACCCCGTCACCGCCGACGAGGACCCCGAGTCGGCCGGCCACGCCTTCATGCAGACCTATTTCGCCGGAGACGGCGTCGACGGCCTGGCGCACGGCCGGCTGCTGCGTGCCGCCGCCGACCTCACCATGAACCGCTTCGGCACCCGCCAGGTCCTCTACGAGCGGCTCTTCCTCGGCCCGCCCGAGGCGTTCCAGGCCAAGTTCCACGACCTGTTCGCAGCCGGCCGGCCCGTCGCCAGCCCCGTGCTGGACGGCCTCGACGGCTGATCTCCGGCGCCGGGCAGCCGGCGCCGTTCCGCGTACGCACCGACACCGATTGGATTCCCCATGCCCATTCGCGAGTCCCACCTCGTACGTGCCCTTGAGCCGTTCAGGGGCTACGTCCTCAGCACCATGATCTTCACCCTCCAGCAGTCCGGCCTCCAGGACGCGTTCGAGGCGGGCACCACCGTCGACGCCCTGGTCACCGCCAAGAAGCTCGACCGGGCGCGGCTGACCGCGATGGCCGACTACTGGGTCGCCGCGGGTCTGCTCGACCGCTCCGCGGACGGCGTGCTCACCCTCACCGACCTCGCCCGCGCCTACGAGGAGGCGCGCCCCTGGTACGAGATGATGGTCGGCGGCTACGGCCAGACCTTCCTGGCGCTCGGCGACCACCTGGCCGAGGGCACCGGACCGGCCCCGCGGCGCGGCGGCTACGTCGGCAGCGGCAGCTGCGGCATCAGCATGCACGACTCGCTGCCGCTGCTGCGCAAGCTGCTCGCCGAGGACGGCCGCGACTACCGGCGCCTGGTGGACCTCGGCTGCGGCAGCGGCGTCTACCTGACCGAACTGTGCGCGGACTACCCGGAGATGACGGCCGTCGGCATCGAACCCGACGCCGACGGCGCGGCCGCCGCCCGCACCTGGGTGGCGGGCCAGCCCACCGCGGACCGCGTGACGATCGAGCAGGTCGACGCGGTGCAGTGGATCGAGAACACCAAGGACAAGCCCGACCTCGCCGTCTACGCCTTCGTGATCCACGAGGTGCTGGGCCAGGAGGGCGAGGAGGGCGTGCGCCGCATGCTCACCAAGCTCTTCGCCGAGTCGCCCGACCTGACCCTGGCCGTCATCGACATCGACCTGAAGTCCTCCGACCGCAAGGCGATGTCGCAGCCGCTGGCGCAGGCGTACTACAACGCCTATCTGCTGATGCACCCCTTCACCAGCCAGCGCCTGGAGACCAGGCAGTGGTGGGAGAAGCTGTTCACCGAGTGCGGGCTGCGCGTCGACGCCTACGACACCACCGACCCCGCCATGGACTCCACCGGCTTCTGTGTGGGCTGGCTGCTGCGGAAGGCCGACGCGTGAGCGAGCACTACCGCCCGCGGGACAGCATGACCAAACCGCGTATCGCGTCCGGCCCGCGCACCTTCATGCGGCTGCCCTGGGTGGACGACCCCCTGACCGCCGAGGGCCGAGTCGACGTGGCGGTCGTCGGCGTGCCCACCGACTCGGCGGTCTCCTACCGCTCCGGGGCCCGCTTCGGCCCCGAGGCGATCCGCGCGGCCAGCATCCTGCTGCGCGACCACAACCCGGCCACGGGCGTGGACATCACCCGGGCCCTGTCGATGGTCGACGCGGGCGACGCGCCCGTCGTCCCCGGCTACCACGAGCTGACCCTGGAACGCCTTGAGGAGTTCCTCGCCCCGCTGTACGAGCGGGGCATCGTGCCGCTGCTGCTCGGCGGCGACCACAGCCTGGTCATGGCGGAGATGCGCGCCATGGCCCGCCACCTCGGGCCGGTGAGCGTCATCCACTTCGACGCGCACGGGGACGTCCTCGACGACTACTACGGCGTCAAGCACTTCCACGGCACGATGTTCCGCCGCGGCGTGGAGGAGGGGGTGGTCGATCCCCACACCAGCATCCAGGTCGGCATGCGCGGCTCCGTGCACCCCGACGACGTCGACTCGGGCAAGGCGCTCGGCTACGAGGTCATCGGCTGGGACGAGCTGGTGGACCTCACGCCCGAGGAGTTCGGGCGCAGGGTCCGCGAACGGGTCGGCGACCGCCCCGTCATGCTGTCCTTCGACATCGACTTCATCGACCCGGCGTACGCCCCGGGCACCGGCACGCCCGAGGTGGGCGGGCCGACCTCCTATCAAACCCTGCGCTACCTGCGGGCCTTGGGCCCGCTGAACTACCGGGGCCTGGACATCGTCGAGGTCGCGCCGCCGTACGACCACGCGGACATCACCAGCCACGCCGCGTCCGTGGTCGCATTCGAACTGCTGGGACAGGTCGCGCTGCGCTCCGGGCGGACGCGGGCGGCCGAGACGGGGGAGGAACACTGATGGCCACAACGACCGGCGTCACCGCACGGACGCAGGCCGGCGCCGAGCCGGACCGGCGGAACCTGACCTCCATGGAGACCGACGCGCTGATCGGCGGCCTCAACGTGTCCGACGGGCACCCGCGGATGCCGCTGACCGCCTCGCAGCGCGCCATCGTGGACAGCCTGCCCGTCCTCTTCGACGAGGCCGAGAAGCGCGTCTTCGAGGAGATCGAGGCCGAGGCCCAGCGGGCGTTCCTGCACGGCATCGGCCAGCGCCAGGCGCCCGTCGGCACCGGCCGGCTGGTGAGCTGCTACTCCTCGTCCGTCGCGATGGACATCACGGCCCGCGCCCTCGCGCACCGCACCGGGACCATCGCCCTGGTGCACCCGACCTTCGACAACATCCCGGACCTCCTCAAGGGCCGCGGCCTTTCGCTGTTTCCCCTGACCGAGGCCGAGTTCGAGGGTGGCGAGCCCGAACTCCCGGACGAGGTGGGCGCGGTGTTCGTCACCACGCCCAACAACCCGACGGGCTGGGTGCTCGCCGAGGACGGACTGCGCCGCCTCGCCGCCTTCTGCGCCCGCACCGGCCGCGTGCTGGCGATGGACACGTGCTTCCGCGCGCAGGACAAGAGGGCGCAGTACGACACCTACGCGATCCTGAACGAGTCGGGCGCGCAGTGGGTCGTCATCGAGGACACCGGCAAGCTGTGGCCCACCCTGGAGCTGAAGGCGGGCTTCCTGGCCTGGGGCGAGCACACCGACCTGCCGCTGCTGGAGTACTTCAGCGACGTCCTGCTGTCCGTGTCCCCGCTCGTGCTGCTGATGCTCACCCGGTTCGCCCAGGACGCCGAGCGCGGCGGCTACGCCGAACTCCACGACCTGGTCGCCCGCAACCGCCGCGCCCTGGCCGAGGTCCTCGACGGCGGCCCGGTGACCCTCACCGACCCCGACGCCCGGATCAGCGTGGCCCGGGTGACGCTGCCCGACGACGGCCCGGACGCCGTCGCGCTCTACGACGAGCTGGTGCGGCGGGGCACCCACGTCCTGCCCTGCGGCCCCTTCCACTGGGACCGGCCCGAGGACGGCGTGCGCCAGGTCCGGCTGGCGCTGGCCCGCTCCGGCGAGGACGTGGTCCGCGCCGCGCGCATGCTGGTGGACACGGTGCGCGCGCACCGGTGACGCGCCGCCGCGGCCCCTGTTCCCTCTGATCGACCCCCTGCACAGCTGAGGCGGATGACACGATGCACCCCACCGGTCTGCGACTGGAAACCGCGACCACCCTGGACAAGGTGGCTGCCGAGGACTGGGACGCCCTCGCCGAACCCGAGGGCTTCTACCTGTCCCACGGCTGGCTGCGCGCGGTGGAACGCGAGAGCGGGGCGCCGGTGACGTACCTCCTCGCGTACGCGGGCGACCGGCTGGTCGGCGGGCTGCCGCTGTACGAGATCGAGCGGGAGCACAACAAGTTCTACGCCCGCCGGCCCCGCCTGGACCAGATGGGCGCGGGCGGGGAGTGGGGGGTCGCGGGCTCGCACCGCGGGTACAGCTGCGGGATACCGAGGGCGGCGGAGTACGACGACGCCGTCCTCGACCTGCTGCTGGAAGCCCGCGGGAAGCTCAGCCCCCCGTCCCGGACGGGCTCGTTGTTCCTGTTCGCCACGAACCGCACGGCGGCGGCCCTGCACCGGCGCGGGGCCGCCGTCGACTTCGACTGCGGCGACGCCACCCTGCACACCGGGGGGCTGGACTTCGCCGGCTACTGCGCCACTCTGGTCAGCCGCCGCCGGATCAGACTCAAGGGCGAGTACGCCCGCTTCCTCGCCGCCGGGTACGAGCTGGGCCGGCAGCGGCTCGGCGAGTGCCTGGACGAGGCCGTGCCGCTGCTGGCCAACCTCCAGGCCAAGTACGGCCATTCGACCACCGTCGAGGAGATCCACCGCACCTTCGCCGACCAGGCGGCCTGTCTGGACGACCGGTCCGTGGTGTTCACCGCCCGCCGCGACGGCCGCCTGGTCGGTGTCGCCGTGATGTACGAGTGGCGCGGCACCCTCTACGCCCGCGCGGCCGGCTTCGACTACGGGGCGCTGCGGGACGCCTACGAGTACTACGGCCTGTGCTACTACCTGCCCATCGACTACATGAGCGAACGCGGCCTGACCGCCCTCCACTTGGGCATCGGCGCCTACTCCGCGAAGGTCAAGCGCGGCGCGCGCCTGGTCCCGCTGTGGACCGTCGCCCTCGCCGACGACCCGGCCGACACCCCCCGCCCGGCCCCCGTCGACCTCACCCCGTGGCGCACGGAGCACGGCACCGCCGTCGACCCCGTTGACTGGCGGCATCCGTGGACGGCGTGAACCGGCCCTCGTGCCGGGCCCGTTGACCGGGTCCCGGCACGACACCGCGGTCAGCGCGCCGACTCGGGCGCCGTCACCCTTCCGACCAGCCCGTGCGTGCGTCCCTCCAGAGCGGCGCCCACCAGTTCGGCGACGCGGCGCCGGCTGCTGGCCTCGGCCTCCTCGGACAGGAACGCCCGGTGGCTCGTGACGACCACCGAGGGGTGCGCGAGGACCGGGTGCCAGCGGGGGTCCTGGTGCGGGTTCTCGGGTGAGAAGACGTCGAGCCCGGCCCCGGCGATCCAGCCCTCCGCCAGCGCCCGGTGCAGGCCCTCCGGGTCCACCAGCCGGCCCCGGGCGGCGTTGACCAGGAAGGCTCCGGGCCTCATCCCGCGCAGCGCCGCCTCGCCCATGAGCCCGTCGGTCTCCGGGGTCAGCGGGCAGTGCAGGGTCACCAGGTCGGACTGGGCCAGCAGCTCCTCCAGGGTGTCGACGGCGAGCGCGCCGTAGCCCTCGGCGAGGTCGCGGCCCACGTACGGGTCGTACACCAGGACCTGCCCGTAGAAGGCGCCGAGCCGCCGCGCGACGGCCCGGCCGATGCGGCCGAAGCCGACGATGCCGAGGGTGCGGCGGTTGGTGCGGTGCGGGGTGCCGCCGGCGTAGATGTCGAACGTCCCGCCCACCAGCGTCCGGTGCTGCGGCATCAGCTGCCGTTCCAGGGCGAGGGCCAGTGCGGCCGTGTGGGTCGAGACCTCGTCCACGCAGTAGTCGGGCACGTTGTAGGCGGGCAGCCCGCGGTCCGCGAGCAGGGCGGCGTTGAGGTTGTCGACGCCCACGCCCTGCCGGACCACCACCCGCAGCCCCTTCCCCGCGGCGTCGAGCAACTCCTCGGTGACCTGGGTGCGGTAGACCACGAGGACGTCGATCCCGGCGGCCCGCTCCAGCATCTCGGGGCTGGTGGTCAGGTACCTCGTGCCGTCATGGGGGCCGAACACCAGCTCCACGTCGGAGCCGAGGACGTCGCGCTCCACCGTGGCCAGCGCGGGGTCGGGGCGTCCGTCCTCGACCAGCCACGGCGGGTCGGTGTAGAGCACGCGGGGTCGGGTCACAGCGGTTCCTCCTTGGCGGCGGAAACGGGTCGGGTTCAGACGAGGAAACGAAGGATGTCGTCCTCGGTGAGGACGCACGGGTTGTTCCATGCCCGGTTGGAGGCGAGCGCGGCGGTCAGCGGCTGCCGCCAGCCGTGCGCCGGGAGGGCCAGCTCCCGCAGCCCGACCGGCTGCCCCGCGGCGGACAGCAGCCGCCGCACCAGGGGCTCCACGCTTGCGCCGGTGGTCTCCTCGGCGAGGCGCTGCACCATCTCCACCCGCCGCCGCACCCCGGCGGCGCCCTCCGGATGCCGGCATTCGTCCTCGCTCAGGGCGGCGTGCCGGGCCATCAGCCAGTCCAGGTGCAGCGCGACGGCGGTGCCGTGGGCGAGGCCGAGGCGCGCGGTCAGCTCGTACGACAGCGCGTGGGCCGCGGTCGTACGGGTGGCGTCGATGGCGGCGCCGGCCAGCGAGGCCCCGTGGGCCAGCTGGGCCCGCACGCCCGGGTCCGCGAAGGAGCCCGTGCCGGCGGCGCGGGCGAGCGGTGGCAGCAGCCGTTCCAGGGCGGCGAGGGCCAGCGCCCGGGACCCGCCGTCCGCCGAGACCGACCAGTACGACTCGACGGCCTGCGCCAGCGCGTCCAGGCCGCTGGCCACGAAGTCGCGCGGGGGGAGCGAGGAGGTGAGCCGGGGGTCGACGAGGACGAGGTCCGCGCGGGCCTGGGCGAGGTCGAGGGAGTGCTTGCGGCCCTCGACGTACACGGTGGCGAACCGGGTCATCTCGCTGCCGGAACCGGCGGTGGTGGGCAGCAGCACGAGCGCGGCCGAGCGCCGCCGGGTCACCAGGCGCGGGTCGCGCAGACAGTCCAGCGGGTCGGCGGACTGGGCGCCGAGCACCGCGACCGCCTTGGCCACGTCCAGGCTGCTGCCCCCGCCGACGCCCACCACCACGTCCGGACGGAAACCGCGGGCCAGCGCCACGCCGTCCCGCACCTGCGCGATCCTCGGGTTCGGCCTGACGCCGTCGAAGTGCGCGACCCGGTAGCGGCCCGCCCATCCCTCGACCGACTCCCCGGCACCGGACCGCCGGTAGGACGTACGGCCGTGCACGAACAGCACCCGGCGGCCGCCGAGCGCCTCGATCACCGCGCCCAGCCGGTCGGCCGCGCCCTCGCCCAGATACGCGGCGGGATGGCCGGGCAGCCGCTGGAGACCCGTGCACACCGCGTCCGGGAGCGCGGGGCGCTCATGGAGGACGAGCAGCGACTCGCTCATCGGTACGTCCCCCGGCCCCCGGCGAGCCGGTGCCCGCGCCGGACGGCGGTCAGCTGTACCACAGCCGGTCCTCGGCCACGTACCGGTCGACGCCGCCGGGCGCCATCGTGCCGACGGCGTACCGCACTTCGGGGGTGACCGAACCGGAGATCCGCAGCAGCAGGACGCGGGGCCGGCCGCCTTCCCCGGTCGCCGCGAACGTGATCGGCACCTGGGGGCGCACGTACGCCGAGTCACCCGGCGCGAGCCTCTCCTCGACCTGCCGGCCCGCGAACTCCCAGCGTATGGAGACAGGTTCGTCGCCGAGGACGTACAGGTACTGGTGCTGGTACGTGGTCAGCGGAGCCGACCGCCCGGCGGCGGAGGCCAGGACGTCGACCTGGAGTGCCGAGGTGTGCGGGTGGAGCGGGTCACCGGCGAGCCGGGTGATCCGGTAGGCCGGCGCGTCCTCCTCGGGCCACACCCAGCTGCGGGCGTCCCGGGCGTGCTGGAGGGAGATCCCGTCGGCCGTCTCGGTGCGTGGTGGCAGGAGGTCCCGTACCGAGACGCCCAACGCGTGGGCCAGCAGGTCGAGTTCCTCCACGTCGGGGTGCGTGGCGCCCTCGGCGAGTTCCTCGGTGCGCTCGGGTGACAGGCCCGTGCGGTCGGCCAGCTCGGCCACCGTGACCGCGCCCGCGTCCATGAAGGACCGGATCATCGCGCCCGGCCGTCGCGTGTCCTCGTCCAGCGGGATCGCCAGCGCCCGCGTCGTGGCGTTGCCCAGGACGGCCAGCTCGCGCTGCGCGTCGCCGAGCAGGGAGCCGCCGTAGGTCAGGGCGAGGATGCAGGCCGGCTCGGTGGCGGACCGCGAGGTGAAGGAGTGCGGGGCGAAGGGCAGGCCCCAGACGGAGTCGCCGGTGTCCATGGGGACGCAGTGCGAGACGCCGTTCCAGCGGTAGTAGTAGTTGACCGGGCCGATGAAGTACGTGAACTGGTAGAGGAGATGGCCGCGATTCCACTGGACAAGCGGGTTGTCCGGCTCGTCGTCCTCGACCACCCGCAGCATCCGGATCCACTCGGGGCGGTAGGACGCGATCCGGGACATCGCGGTGTCCCGGTACTCGTAGTACGGCTCCCCGCCCCGGCTGAGCACCCGCCCGCCGGCCCGGGACTCCTCGTGCCGCATGACGCGCACCCCGGCCGGACAGTCGTCGCGGCCGGGCAGCAGATCCCGCTCGTCGAGCGGCCAGACCTCGGCCGCGCGGCGCATCAACTCCCAGGTCACCGGCCGGGTCCCGGCGCAGTATTCCGCGAACGTCCCCTTGTCCAGACCGAGTTCGCGCTCGGCGTTCTCGTCGTCGCGTTTGAGGTCGTTGGCGGCGGCACGCAGCAGTGCTCCGGCGCGCCGCGTGAAGTCGTCCTCTGCTCGCACGAGGTGTCCCCTGTCCCTCTGTGGTCGTCGAAGAGCGCCCTGGACGCGTCCATCACGAGGAATCCATCGTTCAGACGCCGGTTGAAGCAGCACAGGGGCCGTCAAATGACCAGCATGTGATCACGCCAGAACGCAAACTGTCAAGATCGAAAACGTCGCCCGGGACGGCCGCGAATTCATCGAACTGTCAATCCAGGCAGAGGAGTCCGGCCGTTTCGAAGGAATCCCGGGTGGCCGGATCGTCGAGCGCCCCCGCCTCGGTGAAATAGCGGACGAGCGAACGCGCGGCCCCGGCCATGTCCCGTACCACCCGCTCCTCGGGCCAGGATTCCGCGACGACCTGCTCGACGTCCCGCTCCGGCAGTCCCAGCGTCCGCAGATCCCCGGCCGCCCGCGCGCGGTCGGGCGCGAGGAACGCGTGGATCGCCGCCGGGACGTGCGGTCCCACGGCCCCGCGCTCGCCCGGCGTCAGGGCGGCCCACAGATGGCGGAGCACGGCACGGAAGTAGACGTGGTGGCGCCCCTCGTCCTCGGCGTGGTCCCGCACATGCTCCCGCAGGGAGCCGGGCAGCCGTTCGTCCCGGGGGATCTGCGCGAGGATCCCGGAGATCAGGGTCTCGCTCACGATCGCGAAGACGAGCGCCTCGACGCCCCTGATCCCGGCGGGCAGCCGGTCCCGGACGGCGTCCAGCCGCTGCGCGAACGCGGGCGGGCCGCCGCCGTCCGGCCGCTCGGCGGGCACCCCGGTCGCCCGCGCCACCTGCTGCGCGAAGTCGTACGAGCCCTGCGCGTGCCACGCCTCGTCCGTCATGATCTTGAACGCGTCCGCCCGCATGCCCTCCGGCAGGTCCAGCCCCGAGCGGCCCCCGCTGATCGCGGTCACCACCGGGATGACCGCGAGCGATTCGAGCTGGGTGGTGAAGTCCAGGTAGTCGTGGAGCCGGCGCAGCAGCAGCCACTCCACCTGCTCCGGACCGCCGGCCGTGACCAGGGGGTGCGTCGCGACCGGGTACAGCTCGGGCGGGAAGCAGAGCGATCCGGGTCCGGCGAACGACCTGTGGGGCCGGTTGCGCACCCCGGCGAGACGGTCCCAGCGGCCGAAGCTGCTGGTGTAGCCGTCGCCGCGCGCCCGCCCCGCGTCCCGTGCCGCGAGGAGCGGCTCGGTCGCCCGCTCCCGGTACATCAGCCGGCCCAGGCCAGGAATCCGAGCTCCAGCAGATCGCCCACGTCGGTGCGTGCCTCCCCTTCCCCTTCCTCCCCCAGGGGCGCCAGCAGGTCGGCCAGCGGGCTCTTGCCGTCCACCGCCCGCAGCACCTCCAGGGTCGGCGAGCCCGCCTGGAGCACGAACTCGATCTCGCCGTCCTTGATCAGGTACCAGTCGGAACCCGCCGGATCGGTGAGCAGCAGCACGTTCTCCGCGAACGCGGGCACCCCCTCGCCGGGCAGCTCGGGAAGGTCGGTCACGGCGTCGGACACCGGGGCGCCGCCGGTGATCTCCCGGAGCACCGGACCCGCCGACGTGTCCTCCAGACGCGGCGCGTCCACGGCCAGCTCCGCGAGCAGACCCATGTTCAGGACACGCATCAGCATCTCCACGGACGGCGAGTCGGTCCTGCCCTCGCCGATCCCGGCGAGGTGGGCGCGCACCCGGTCCCCGTCGATGAAGTCCGCGGCGCCGGGCGCCGCGAGCGCCCGCTCCACGAGGGCGCCGGAGTCCGCGCGCATCAGCCGGACCAGCATGCGGTACGAGTGGTACGTCCCGTCGCCGTAGAAGAAGGGGACCTTGGGCCGCTCGGCGATCCGCTCCGGCAGCCGGTGCCCGACCGCCTGCCTGAGTATCCGCTTGTTCCACAGGAGTTCGGGCCGCAGCCGCTCCGGTATCCGCGCGCACAGCTCGACCAGGCGGTGGTCCAGGAAGGGCACCCGGGCCTCGACCCCGCTGCCGGCCGCCGTACGGTCCTCGTGCCACACGTTGTACTGCTGGATCTGCCGGTACTCGGAGTCGAGATACGCGCGGTAGATCCGGTCGCCGTCCGGCTCCAGCCCGTCGACGGCCTTCTCGGAGACGAAGTACGGCTCCTGCGCCCACCAGTGCCGCGCGGCCGGGCGGCGCGCGAGGCGGGTGTCGCGGTCGAGGAGGGAGAGGACGCCCATGAAGGACGGCCAGTCCTGCGCGCCCATGTCCCGCGCGTAGCCCCCGTTGAACTCGTCGCTGGCCGCGCCGAGGAGCATGCCCCGCAGTCCGGGCCTGGCCTCGCGGGCGAAGCGGTGCAGTTCGTGCTTGTAGTACACCTCGGGACCGCACATCGGGGTCTCGGTGAGCCACAACAGCCGCAGCCACTCGTCCGGGGTCGGCACATGATCCGGCGGGAAGAGCACCTGGTGGTTCGGCACCCCCAGCTCGCGCGCGATCCAGGCCGCGTGCTCCGCGTCCCCGTTGTCGAAGGTGCCGCCGGTGAGCGCCGTGAAGGTGTGCATGCCCGCGCGCTTGTCCCCGGCCAGCGCGAGCACGGCGGAGGAGTCGATGCCGCCGGAGAGGAACAGTCCCAGCTCGGTGTCGGCCGTGACGCACTCCTGGACGGACTGCTCCAGGAGTTCGCCGTACCGCCCGATGAACTCCTCGGCGTCCGCGCCCTCGTCGGCGTCGCTCGGCAGCTCCCAGTAACGGTGCCGCGTGGTACGGCCGTCGGCCAGGTCGATGCGCTCGATGGTGGCCGCCGGGACCAGTTCGACGCCCTCGAACCAGGTGCACACGGGTGCGTGGTTGAAGGTGCCGGCGGAGGCCAGCAGGGGAGTGGCGAGGGCCCCTTCCCAGTCGAAGCGCCGGGGTGTGGCGGGATCGGCGAACAGGCCCTTGATCTCCGAGGAGAGGACGATGCGCGCGTCGTCGCGGTGGTAGTAGAGGGGCTTGATGCCGAAGCGGTCCCGGGCGAGCACCAGTTGGTTCCTGGCCCGGTCCCACAGGATGAGGGCGAACATGCCCCGCACGTCACGCAGGAAGTCGAGTCCGTGCTCGCGGTACAGGTGGAGCAGGACCTCGCAGTCCGAGCCGGTCTTCATCCGTACGTCACCGGGCAGCGAGGCGGCCAGTTCCCGGTGGTTGTAGACCTCGCCGTTGGCCACGAGCACGAGCGAGCCGTCGTCGCTGACCAGCGGCTGGCTGCCGTCCTCCGGGTTGACCAGGGCCAGCCGGGTGAAGACCAGTCCCACCGAGTCGTCGCGGAGGATCTCCCGCTCGTCGGGTCCCCGGTGGTCGAGGATGTCGGCCAGTCGATCGAGCACGGCGTCCGTCCCGGCGCCGAGCGTCCGGCTGCCCAGACGGGCAATTCCCGCTATTCCACACATGTCTTGTTCCTCGGGCCACCGCCCGGCGCCATGCACGGTCCGGGCGAGGGTGAGGGCCCCGACCCGCGAAGCCCTCACCCGCTCGTCTTGACGTCAGGCGAGAACCATCAGAGAGGTGCCCTGGCTGACGGTCTTCGTCGTCGGCTTGGTGTACTTCTGCATTCTGGCCCACCTCCCTCCAGCAACTCGGCGCGTCCACCGGAGAAATCAGCGGGAGGAGGCGGCCCGTTTCAGGCCACTCCAGCCCGGCTGGCGATCACAGTAACCGAGTACGGTCGGGCGGCCTACGGATTCGGTTCTCGCCGAACACCGCACCGTGCCGGGGCGCCGACGGCGGTCTATGATCACCGCACTCCCATGTCCGGGGTTTGGCAACGGCGTTGCGAACAAGGGGTGTTCGGGTGCAGGAGAACGAATCTGGCCAGTGGCTGCGGGTCCTCCGGGAGCGGCAGCTGATTCCTGAGGACGCCCTCGCGGTCTCCCTCGTCGGCTCGGTGGCGCACGGCTGGCACAACGAGCGCAGCGACTACGACTTCTACGTCGTCACCTCGCGGGAGTCCGACCTTCCCGGTCAGTCGAGCATCACGCTCCCGCTCAACCCGCCCCGGGTGCGCAGCCAGTCGTTCTATCTGGAGGAGCGGCGCTGGGAGGTGACGTACTGGCTGGACAGCCACTACGACCAGATGCTCGCCAAGGTCTCCGAGGACGAGTACAACCGGGGCGTCGCGCCGGCCCGGGTGCTGGCCCCCCGGGAGGAGCTGGCGCTCGGCCGCCTGGACAGCCGCGTGATCCTCCGGGGCGCCGAGTGGTTCGAGGCCCGGTCGAAGCAGCTCGCCGAGTCCGCCTTCCGCTCGTTCATGATCGCCCGCTCGCTGGGCGCCTCCGACAACTGCGTCGAGGACGCGCTCGGGCAGATGAAGGCCGGCAACCTGGAGAGCGCCACCCTCTCCGCGCGCGCCGCCCTCGGCTCCAGCATCGACGCGCTCCTCGAAGGACACGGCCAGTTCGGCAGCCAGGCCCCCAAGTGGCGCCCCCAGCGATTCCGGGCCGCCCGGCCGGACGGCCTGTCCTTCGAGGACTACTGGGCCCTGGAGACCATGCGGGACTACGACCCCGAGGACCCCCGCCCCTGGATCAACCGGGTGCTCACCATCTGCCAGGACATAGCGATGCGCGTGGAGGTCTCGTGAGCGGCCGGCCCGGCCCCCTGGACGTCCCCCGCAGGACCCTCGGCATCCGCATCCGCCGGGTCGCGGACGGGCTGCTGCTCGGCTACCGCGACCAGGCGGTCCTGCTGTCCGGCGCCGCCGAGCTGATCTACCGGCTGGCCGACGGCGACCGCACGGTCGCGGACATCGCCGAGGGGCTCGCCGAGGAGTACGGCATCGACCCGGCGGAGGCCCTTCCCGACGTCGTGGAGTTCCTCATGGACCAGGACGACAGCGGGATCTTCCAGTGGTGACCCGCCCCGTGGTCCCGCGCCCGTCATGATCCGTCTGGACGTCGACGACGAGAGCCTGCGCTCGATCCGGCTGGCCCTCAGCCCGCTGTGGGAGACCCTCGGCAGCCTGGCGCTCCTCGCGCGCTACCGGGGGGCCGTGCCCACGCCGTACACAGGCTGGGTACGGCAGACCCGGCGTGCGGTGCCGCCGAAGCTGATGGACGCCGTCGTAGCGCTCGTGCACCGGCGGGAGCCCCCGTTCCTGCGGCATGCGCACGCCTACGTCCCCGACCCCGCGCGCGCCTCGCTCCAGGAGGAACTGGACTTCCTGCGACGGCGATGCGACGAGGGCGAGGACCGCGAGGCCCGGCGGGTCGCCGATCTGGTCGAGGACTACTGGGACCGGGCGCTGAGCCCCTCCTGGGCCGCCATCCGCGCCTCCCTGGAGGAGGAGGTCCTGTTCCGGGGCCGGACCCTGGCCGTCAACGGGCCGGAGGCGATGCTGGCCGAGCTGGAGGGCCGGGTGCTGTGGCAGCGGCCCCGGCTGACCGCGCCGTACCACCTGGACCTCAGCCGGGACGTGCAGCGGTCCAAGCTGGTGCTCGTGCCCAGCATGTTCTCCGCCGTGACGCGCATCTTCACCTCGAACGAGCACGTCACCGCCATGTCCTACCAGGCCAGGGCGACCGGATTCCTGCACTCCGTCACCCACGACAAGCCCCCCGAGCCGGACACCGACCGGCTGGCCCTGCTGATCGGCGGCGGCCGCGCGAAGATCATCAGGGCCCTCCAGGTGCCGAAGACCACGACCGTGGTCGCCCAGTCCCTCGGTCTCGCGAAGAGCACCGTCTCCCAGCATCTGGGGGTGCTGACCGAGGCGGGCGTGGTGTGGCGGCAGCGGCTCGGGGGCCAGGTGTTCTACCAGCTGGACCGCAGCGGATTCGCGCTGCTGGAGCAGTTGGGGGACTGAGCGGCGCTCATCCCTCCAGAGCCGCCCCGATCCTCCTGAGCACCGCCGCCGTCATGCTCCGGCGCGTCACCGTGGTCGCGCTCGCGATGTGCGGTGTGAGCACCGCACGAGGATCGCGCCGCAGCTCGGCGGGGACGTGCGGTTCGTCCTCGTAGACGTCGAGCGCGACGCCGCCCAGATGCCCGGCCGCCAGGAGTTCGAGGAGCGCCGACTGGTCCAGCACCCGGCCGCGCGAGGTGTTCACCACGACGGCGCCGGGCGGGAGTTCGCAGAGCATCGACTTGTCGACGAGGCGGTCGGTGCCGGGGGTGAGCGGGACGTGGATGGTCAGGAAGTCGCTCACCCGCATCAGCTCGACCAGGTCCCGGTGCGGTGTCACGCCGGGCGGGAGCGGCGCGCCGGGGCGGTGCGGCAGGCCGTGCACCTCCATGCCGAACGCCTGGGCCCGGTGGGCCACTTCGGAGCCGATGGCGCCCAGGCCGAGAATGCCGAGGCGGCGGCCGTGCAGCTGGATGCCGAGGAAGGCGTCGGCCTCCCAGCGCCAGTTCGCGCCGGACCTGACGAACCGGTCCGCCTCCACGATCCGCCGGGCGCAGGCCAGCAGCAGTCCGAGCGTGTGCTCCGCGACGGCCGGAGCGAGGGCGCCCGCCGCCGTGACGACCCGGACCCCCGCGCGCCGGCACGCCTCCACCGCGATGTGGTCCACCCCCGTGGAGTACGTGCCCACCACCCGCAGGCCGGGGCCCGCCGCCCGGAGCAGCGCCTCGTCCACCGGCTCGTTGGCCGTCACCAGCACCGCGGTGCTCCCGGCCACCGCCCGCAGCAGACTCCCGCGGTCGCCGCCCGGCCAGTGCGCCAGGGCCAGACCCCCGGGCAACGCGGCGGGCAGCCCGGGGAGCGGGGCGGTGACCAGCAGCCGGCGCTCAACCGCGCTCATCGGGCTTCTTCCGCATCCCGTAGCGGTGGCGGCACAGCGTCGTCGGGAACTGCCGTCCCCCGTCGAGATTGACCCACTGCCGCAACAGCAGCCTGCCCCCGCCCCCGGCGGCGTCGCTGAACGAACGGCGCGCGTGCACCACGATGTTGTTGTTCACCAGCTGGAGGTCACCGGTCCGCAGGGCGTACTCGGTGGCGGCGCCGGGCCGCTGGGCGAGCGCCTCGAACAGGTCGAGGGCGTAGCGCTCCAGGTCGCTCACGGGCACGGACGTCACGGACGGGGAGGAGTCCACGTAGTCCCGCAGGAAGTAACGGCACGTCAACTGGCCGTGGTAATAACCGAAGACGGCATTGCGGTAGGCCGGCGGGTCCTCCTCGTCGCGGTTCTCGTAGACGAACCCGTTGTAGTAGAGCCCCAGGAGGTGCGGGGCCCGGCGCAGCAGTTCGTTGTAGATCGTCATGGCGCTGGCGATCAGCGAGGTGCCGCCGTTGTCGGCGGGCCGCACGCACAGCAGCAGGGCGAGGTCGCCGTCGTCCGAGTGGAAGCGCAGCGCGGAGGTGGTCTGGTGGCCGCGCACCGTGCTGTCGTCCAGGCCGCCGTTGCCGTAGTCGCGCACGTCGGCGATGTACTCGCCCCGGGTGTTCTGCGAGACGGCGGTGCCCATCACCGCGCCGAGCGCGCGGTACAGGCCGCGGATCTCGTCCGGCGCGAGATCCGTCACCGGCAGGCCGCGGAGCACGGCCGTGCCGATGTGTGTCTCGGTGCGGTGGGCCGTGGTGTGTGCCAGGTCGGACAGCGTGGGCATGGTCCGCCGGGCGAGGGCGCGCCAGGATTCGCGATCCGCGAGGAGCGGGAGCGGATCGTCTCGCAACGCCTTGACGAGGGCCGCTGTTTCGTCCAGGTGCGCCGGGGTGAGTTCGTGCACCACGCCCTCGGGGGCGGGCAGGTCCGCGGCCATCCACGCCGTGGGGTCGGTGACCGGCTCGGTGAGGATCTCCTGCGGCGCCTCAGGCGGTGTCATGGTGCTCCCCTTTCCCGAGGGCGGCTTTCCCGAGGACGACGAGAGCGGTGCCGTTCGTGGCCTCGACGAGGTCCGTGCAGACCAGGCCGCCCAGGTCGGCCACCATGGCCAGCAGTTCGTCCTTGTGGAAGCGGGCCTCGCGGCCCCTGCCGCGGATGTGCTCGCGCATGACCTGGCCGGAGATCCCGCCCCAGGTGGGCAGGGGGATGTCCCGGTCGGGCAGCGCCGCGTAGTCGATCTCGCCCACGTCGGGCCGCCAGAACAGCTTCCGCTCGGCCGGGGTGAGGGCGTCGTGGATCTGCCGGTCGCGGTCGTACCAGCCGAAGCGGACGGTGAGGGCGAGCGTCCCACCCGGGGCCACCAGATCGCGCAGTCCGCGCAGGCCGGCGGGCAGATCGGCCGCGCTGAACCGGTTCACGAGCCGGTCGGCGACGGCGAGTTCGTACCTGCCGCGCAGCCGCTCGGGCAGCGGGCCGGTCACGTCCACGAGGTGCTGCCGGTCCCCGGGCAGCCCGAGCCACTCGCCGGCCTCCCGCAGGATGCCCGGGGCGAAGTCGAGCACATGGAGCTCGGCGCCGGCCTCCTGGGCGGCCTTGGAGAGCGAGACGGTGCTGGCGCCGACCACGGCGGTCGGGGCCCCGGCGCGCATCAACCCCCGGAAGATCTCGTCGTGTTCGGGTGCGGGGCCGCCGTAGTAGCCGGAGTTCCAGTAGCTGCCGCTGACGAGGTCCCAGGCCCGTGCCTTGGCCGGGAGTTCCGTCATGTCTCCTCCTTCAGGGTGGCCGTGATGGCGTCGCGCAGCCGGGCGGCGATCTCGCCGGCGTCGCTCGCACTGGTGATCAAGGGCGGACACAGGGCCAGGACGTCACCCAGGTCGCGGACGATCAGTCCGAGTTCGCGGGCCTTGCGCGCGACCCGCCGGCCGACGCGGCGCTCCGGGTCGAAGGGCCGCCGCCCGGCGCCGTCGGCCATCAGCTCCACCGCCGCGAGCCCGCCGAGACACCGCACCTCCCCGACCGCGGGCAGGTCCAGCAGGCCCTCCAGGGAGGTGCGCAGCGCCGCCTCCAGCTCGGTGACGCGCCGCTCGATGCCGCGCTCGCCGAGGGCGCGCAGGTTGGCGCGGGCGACGGCGGCGGCGACCGGGTGGCCGCCGAAGGTCGAGCCGTGCCCGAGCACGCCGTACGACTCGGCCGCCGCGGCGACGGAACCGGTGAGGTCCGCGCCGAGCAGGACCGCGCCCAGCGGGGCGTACCCCGCGGTGATGCCCTTGGCCACCGTCACCGCCGCCGGCCGCAGCCCGAAGCGCTGGTGCCCGAAGAGCGGCCCGAGCCGCCCGAACCCGCAGACGACCTCGTCGGCCACCAGCGGGATCCCCAGGTCGGCGAGGAGCCGGTCCATCGCGGGCCAGTACCCGTCCGGCGGCACCAGGACGCCGCCCGCCGCCATGACCGGCTCGGCGACCATGGCGGCGACGTTCTCCGGGCCCGCCTCCTCGATGCGGTCGCGGGTGGTCCGCACGATCCGGTCGACGTACTCCTCCGGCGACTCGCCGTCGAGGTGGTCGCGGTAGTAGTGCGCCCGGGGCACCCGGACGGTGAAGGGCAGCGGCAGGTCGAACCCGGCGTGCTGGTTCGGGATGCCGGCCAGCGAGGCGGCGCCGAGGGTGGTGCCGTGGAAGCCGGAGTCCCGGGTGACGACCAGCTTCCTGGACGGCGTCCCTTGCGCGTTGCTCGCCAGCCACAGGAACTTGAGCACCGACTCGACCGCCTCGGACCCCGAGGCCGCGAAGTACACCGAGCTGAAGCGCCCTTCGGCGGCGGCGAGCAACTCGTGTGCCAGCGCCTCCGTCTCGACGCTGCCCCGGCCCAACGCGCAGGGGAACGCGGGGAGTCGCTGGTAGGCCGAGGTGGCGGCCTCGATCAGCTCCGCGTCGGAGAAGCCGAGGTTGGCGTGCCACAGCCCGGACAGCGCGTCGATGTACTCCTTCCCGGCGGTGTCCCGGACGCGGATGCCCTCGCCCTCGGCGATGATCAGCGGCGCCTCGTCCCGGTACACACGGTGGTCGGTGAAGGAGTAGACGATCGGTTCGGTCGCCAGATCAGTCATGGTTCGCCTCGGTCAGCGGGATGTTGTCGAGCAGTCGTACGCCACCGAGCCGCGCGGCCGCGAACAGCCGTACCGGGACCGGCCCGTCCACGGACCGCACCTCGGTCAGCGCCTCCTCCTCGCAGGCCACCAGGTACTCGACCGCGAAACCCAGCGAGGCGAGCCGCTCCCGGCCGGCGGCCAGCACGGCGGGCAGCGGCTCGCCGGACCGCACCCGGGCCCGCATGTCCTCAAGGACGCCCCGGAGCCGGGGAGCCGTCGCACGCGCCTCGGGGCCGAGGTTCTTGTTGCGGGAGGACATCGCGAGGCCGTCGGGCTCGCGCTTCGTGGCGCCCCGGACCACGGTCACCGGCAGCCGCATGTCCTGGACCAGCGTCTCGATGATCCGCAGCTGCTGGAAGTCCTTCTCGCCCCAGTACGTGCGGTCGGGCCGCACCAGGTTCAGGAAGAGCAGGCTCTCGGTGACCATGCCGTCGAAATGGCCCTCGCGTGAGCGGCCGCACAGCTGGTGGCTCAGCCGGGGCACCGAGACATGGGTGCCGAAGTCGTCCAGCACGCGCTCGCGCCCGGGGAAGATCTCCGTCCAGCTCGGCAGGAACGCGACGTCGGTGTCCCGGTCCCTCAGGAGTTCCAGGTCGCGCTCCATGGGCCTCGGGTACGACTCGAAGTCCTCGTCGAGCCCGAACTGGAGCGGGTTGACGAAGATGCTGCAGATGACCAGGTCGCACTCCTCGCGGGCGAGGTCGACCAGGCTCAGGTGCCCCTCGTGCAGCGCTCCCATGGTGGGCACGTAGCCGATGACGGCGCCCGCCCGGCGCGCGGCCTCCCACTCGGCGGCCAGTTCCCCGGCCGTGGTGACCACCTTCACCGCGGATCACCCAGCTTCGCCTCGACCGCCGCGAGCACGCGCCGGTGCACCTCCTCGAACGTCGCGTCGGCGTCGATCCACGTCCACTGCGACGCCTGTGGGAGGGCGGCGTAGGCGGCCCGCATGCGCGTGAGGAAGCCGTGGTCGATCCACTCCTGCGGGTCCCGGACCTTCACCCGGGCCACGGACAGCTCCGGGTCGAGGTCCATGAACAGCGTGAGCGTCGGCTCCGGCAGCCCCCGGAACAGGCCCTCGATCAGCCACCGGTTGCTCGCGCCCAGCGCGTCGGCGGCGGCGATCTGGCAGTACGCGTACCGGTCCGCGATGATCAGGTCCGTGCCCTCGGGCGCGGTGCCCAGCGAGGACATGGCCATCCACTTCACGGCCGCCGTCATGACCTTGTGCGTGTCGGGTCCGAGCATCGCGAACCGGTCGTCGTACCCGTTCTCCACGGCGACCTCGTCCAACCGGGCCGACAGCCCCTGCAGGCTCGGGTTCGGGTGCACGAACACCGAGAGGCCACGGGCCTCGTAGGCGGCCTTCAGCATCTCGATCTGGGTGCTCTTCCCGGCGCCGTCCAGACCGATGAAGGCGACGATGGGGGGTGTGGTCATCGGGCGCTCGCCACCTGCGGCAGATGCCGGTCGGCGAGTTCCGTGAAGGTGGCTTGCAGGATTCTCGTCCGCCCGTACGAGGGCGCGGCGAACAGCAGGATCAACTCTTTCTCCAGATCGACGAGGAAACTGGTGCCCGCCCGGCCGAGCCAGGCGACGCGGCGCGCGGTGCCGGGTCCGCAGTACCGGGGCGAGATCTTGAAATTCAGGCCGAATCCCCAGCCGGGTCCGGGAATGTAGTCGGGGCCGGTGTCGTGCAGCCCGGCTATCTGGTCCGAAAGCAGTTCCACCCGCGCTGACTCGCTGAGGAACGCGGAATCCGGCGCGGGGAAGAACACCGCCTGGAGGAAGGCCAGATAGTCCCGCAGGCTCGCGAGCCCCCCGCTGCCCGCGGACCGGAATCCGCTCGTGCGCCGCAGATCGGCCAGCGACTCCCCGGTCGGCGGATCGGCCGACGGCTGGAGCACCACGTCCGCGGTGAGGTCCGGCGGCAGGAAGAATCCGCTCGACGCCATCCCGAGCGGCTCGAAGAGGTACGTGCGGAACAGCGCGTCGAGCGGGGTGCCGAGGTGGTGCTGGATCAGCAGCCCGGCCACGTCCGCCGAGCGCCCGTACTCCCACTGGGCGCCGGGCGCGGCCGACAGCTCGCAGCCGAGGACGCGCCGCAGGAAGTCGGTCTCGTCCGTGCCGTACCCGCGTTCGGTGTAGTCGTACGGCAGGACGCCCGCCGCCCGGTACACCCGCTGCATCCGCTCGTGCTCCTTCGACCCGGCGAGGCCGGAGGACATGGTCAGCAGGTGGCGCAGGGTCATCGTGGGCGGGACCCGGACGCCGTCGATACCGGCGGCGAGTTCGCTCACCCGCATGTCGAGTCCCGGGAGCCGGCCCGCGTCGATCAGGCGCAGGGCCAGCGTCGCGAGCATCGGCTTGGTCATCGAGTACAGGCGCACGACGCTGTCCAGGGTCACCGCGGGCCCGTCCGGGGCGTTGCGGCCCATGAACACCGTGTGCTGCTCGCCGGACGCGACATCGCGCAGACAGGCCGCGCCGCCGCCGACCCGGCCGGCCTCGATCTCGGCGGCCAGCGTGGCCTCGCAGTCGCGGGCGAGGTCCTTGAGTGCCGCGCGCATCATCGGAGTTCCCCGTCCGGTACGAGGCTCACGCGGCCGCTGACGCAACGCTCGGCCGCCGCCAGCGCGTCCGTGACCGCGTCGAGGCCGAACTCCGCGAGCGGGAGCCGGCGCAGCGGGGTGTCACCGGAGAGGAGGTCGACGGCGGCGACGAGGTGGTGCGTGGTGTAGCGGATCGCGCTGGAGACGGTGATCCCCTTGCGGGTCAGCACGCCCGGGCGGATGGACACGACGTCGGTGTCCCGGGTGTTGATGATGCCCATCATCACGATCTGGCCGCCCGGCCGCACCTGCTCCAGTGCCGTCGCGAACGCCTCCGGCGTGCCCGCCGCGACCACGACGAGGTCGTAGTGCCCGTCGAGCGTCCCGCCCGCCGGGGGCAGCTCCCCGAGCGCGCGGGCGCCGGGGAACAGCTCCGCGTTCGCGCGCCGCGCGGGAACCCGGTCGTACACGTCCCAGGACGTGCCCTCCGGAGCGCCCGCGACGACCGACAGACCGAGCGCGCCGGCCCCGATCACCAGGCACGGCCCCGCGAGCACGTCGGCGCGGACACGGTCCACGACCGCGAGACCCTGCGCCAGCGCGCAGTTGGCGAGGGCCGCGAGCGAACTGGGCAGCGCGTCGGGCACCTTGACCGTGAACTGCTCCGGATGCAGGTGGTAGTGGCTCGCGAACGCGCCCCGGAAATGCGGTTGTTCGAGGCTGGAGCGGCCCCAGGAGGCGTATGCGACCTCGCACAGGTTGGTCCGGCCCAGCCGGCACATCTCGCAGGTGCCGCACACCCGGAAGTACGAGCACACGAGCCGGTCGCCCTCGGTCAGCCGCTCGCCCCGCGCGTCGTACAGCTTGGTGCCCGCCGTGTCCACGATCCGGCCCGCGAACTCGTGCCCGAGCACGCAGTCGTGCAGGGTCGGATGCCCGCCACGCCACAGGTGGACGTCGCTGCCGCACACGTTCGCCCGCTCGATCGCGAGCAGCGCCCCGCCCTGACGCGGGGGCAGCAGGGGGTGTTCGCGCCGCTCCAGGCCGCCGTCGGCGCGCAGGTTGATGGTCACACCGGTGGTCATCGAGGTCCTTCGGTCGGGGCGGGGAAGACGATCGTCTTGGCGAAGCACATGTTGCGCGCGGACGACAGCACGCTCTCCCGGCCGTGCCCGCTGTGGCCCACCCCGCCGAAGGGGGCCAGCGGATGGTCGTACTGGGGGCCGTCGTTGAGGACGACGGTGCCGACCGGCAGCCGTTGCGCGAGGTTCATGGCACGGTCGAGGTCGCGGGTGAAGACGCCGACCTGGAGGCCGCCCGGGTAGCTGTCGGGAAGGTCGTCCAGAGCGCGGTCCGTCAGGGTGACGACGGGGGCCAGCGGCGCGAGGAACTCCTCGGTGACCAGCCGGGCGTCCGGGGCGACCTTGCCGATGACGGTGGGCCAGCACTGCGCCCCCCGGTACTCGCCGCCGGCCACGACCTCGGCGCCGTCGCGGACCGCCTCCTCCACCGCCGTCCGCACCCGCTCCACCGCGCCCGCGTCGACGAGCGTCCCGATCCGGGTGGTGCGCTCGGCGGGGTCGCCCACCCGCCAGGCGGCGCTCTCCTCGACCAGGAGCCGGCCGAAATCCTCGGCCACGCCCTCCGCGACCAGGACGCGCTTGACCCCGCGGCAGGACTGGCCCGCGTTGCCGAAGGCACCCTGGGCGGCCGCACGGGCGGCGGCCGGCAGGTCGGCGTCGGCGCACACGACCAGCGCGCCCACATCGCCCAGCTCGTAGCAGCCGGGCCGCGGTCCGGCCGTCGCGGCCACGGCCCCCGCGCCGCGCGCGCCGCCGGTGAAGGCCACGAAGTCCACCGCGGGATCGGCCAGCAGCGCCTGCGCCACCTCCGGCCCGCCGGTCCACAGCGAGAGGTACTCGGGCGGATACCCGCGGTCGAGCAGGATCTCGACCGCCAACACCGCGCTGGCACTGGCCCGTTCGGACGGCTTGAGGGTGATCGGCGCGCCCGCCAGCATCGCCGGGGCCACCTTGACGATCAGCTGGGCCAGCGGACGGTTGTACGGCGTGATCGCCATGACCCGGCGGTACGGCTGCGGGGTCGTCACCGCGAGCCGGTCGCCGCCGGGTCCGGACAGCCGGGTCGAGGTGCCGTCGAAGTGGTGCACCGCCTCCGCCGCCAGCTGGAGCCAGCGGACCGAGCGGTCGACCTCTTTCTCGGCATCGGTCACCGGCATGCCGATCTCGGCGGAGATGGACGCGGCGACCTCCGCCCTGCGGGTCTCGAAACCCTCCGCGCAGGCACGCAGGACCCGGGCGCGGTCGGCGGCGGCAAGCTTCCTCACGGGCCTTCGTCCGCGCGGCACCTCCTTGGCCGCGGCATGGCTGACGACGGCCACCAGCCGGCCGTCGTAGGGGCTGCGCACCTCGTGGGCCAGCTCGCCGTGCCGCCAGGTCCCGTTCTCGAAGACACCGGCGCGGACCGGTGGGGATTCCTGTGCCGGACCGCTCGGGCGGCCCGGGGTCGGCTCGTGGGGATGGGCGACTACGGACATGATGTTCCTCGAATCATCTGTGCGTCGCACGGTCGGCCGAACCCGTCGGTGGACGGGGCCCGGTGGGCGAGTCGGCCGTGCCGTGCCCTCCCTCGGCGGTCGTTCGCCCCTCGTTCGGCGAACCCGCCGGTCAGTCGAACGAGTGCTCCGGTCCCGGGAACGCGCCGGCGTGGACGTCGGCGGCGAACTCTCTGACGGCGCGGTCCAGTTCGCCCGCGAGATCGGCATAACGCCGCACGAATCTCGGGGACCTCCCCGTGCGCAGCCCGGCCATGTCCTGCCAGATCGCCACCTGCGCGTCGCAGGAGGGGCCGGCGCCGATGCCGATGGTGGGGACGGGCAGGTCGGCGGTGAGCCGCTTGGCCAGCTGCGCCGGGACCATCTCCAGGACGACCGCGAACGCGCCCGCTGCCACGACGGCTCGGGCGTCCGCGAGCACGGCTTCGGCGCCCCCTTCGCGCCCCTGGACCCGGTAACCCCCCAACTGGTGCTCGCTCTGCGGGGTGAACCCGATGTGCGCCATCACCGGGACGCCCGCGCGCACGAGTTGGGAGATCTGCGGTGCCATGTCGCGCCCGCCCTCCAACTTGACGGCCTGACAGCCGCCCTCCTTGAGGAAGCGGACCGCCGTGCGCAGGGCCTGCTTCCCGTCCTCCTCGTAGGAGCCGAACGGCAGGTCGGCGACGACCAGCGAACGCGGGGCGGAGCGCGTCACCGCCCTTGCCAGCGGCAGCATCTCGTCCACGGTGACCGGGATCGTGGTGTCGTGGCCGAACACGTTGTCGGCCGCGGAGTCGCCCACCAGGAGCACGGGGACGCCCGCGGCGTCGAAGAGGGCGGCGGTGTACTGGTCGTAGCTGGTGAGCATGGCCCAGCGGTGGCCCGCCGCCTTGGCCGCGAGCAGGTGGGTCGTCCGGACCCGGCCACGGGCCGGCCACGCGAACGCGGCGCGAGACTCGCTTGCCGGCTCTTCAGACATGACATTCCCCCCTGAGGACGTCGTCCCAGCCCGAACCAAGCAGCACGCCAGACCAAGATCGATCAGTGGGTGATCGTAACGTCACCGTTCTTGGCCTACAACAGTCTGGCGCTCCGCCTGAGAGTGTGACGCGCGTTACTGCGGGGGGAGGGGGGATCTGGTCCACTGCGGGCCTTCGGGGGAGAGGTGGCCATGGCTCGTGCCGAGCTGAGCAGTGAGACGAAAGCCCGCAAGTCCGGTACCGCGAACATGTTCTGGCGCTACTGGACCGCCTCGACGGCCAGTGGTGTCGGTGACGCCGTCACCACGGTGGCACTGCCGCTGGTGGCCATCGAGACGCTGCACGCCAGCGCGTTCGAGGTGAGTCTGCTGCCGGCCGCGCGCTTCGTCGCCTGGGTGGCGATCGGGCTGCCCGCCGGAGTCGTCGTGCAGCGGCTGCCGTTGCGCGGCACGCAGATCGCCATGGACCTGATCCGCGCGGTGGCGATGGCGTGGGTACCGCTCGCCGCGGCGCTCGGGGTCCTGCGGCTGTGGCAGCTCGTGGTGGTCACCCTGGTGACCGGCCTCGCCGGTGTCGTCTTCGACGTCGGGAACTCCAGCTTCCTGCCCAGCATTGTCAGCAAGGAGGAACTCACCGCGCGCAACAGCCTGTTGTCGGGGTCCAGCGCGGCGACCCAGCTCGGCGCGCCCTCGCTCGGCGGCGTGCTGGTGCAGTTCTGCGGCGCCGCGACCAGCCTTCTGGTCGACGCCGTCAGCTACGTCGTCTCGGCGGCCGTCCTGTGTACCGTGCCGCGCCCGAGCGGCAAGCGCGCCGCGAAGGCGGGCGGCTCGCCCTGGAGCCAGATCTCGGAGGGCTGGCGCTACGTCACCCGCCACCCGGTGATCCGGCCCTGCGTCACCGCCGCGACCCTGGTGAACTTCGTGTGCGGCACGCTGATCGCGCTGACGCCGCTGTACCTGGTGCGCACGCTGGGTACGCCCGTCGGTCTGGTCGGCGTGGTGATGGCGACCGACGGCCTGGGCAGCCTGCTCGCCGCCGCGCTGACCCCCCGGCTGTCCCACTGGCTCGGCAGCGCGCGGGCGATCTGCTGGGCGACGCTCGTCGCGGCGGTCGCCCTGGTGCTGCTCCCGCTGAGTTCGGGTGGGTGGGGGCTGCTCGTGTTCGGCCTCGGGAACACCGTCTTCGCCATGGGCGTCGTGGTGCTGAGCATCCTGACGCGCACCCACCGCCAGACCGTGACGCCGCCGGAGTTGCTGCCCCGGGTGATGGCCACCGTGCGGTTCGTGTCCTGGGGCGCGGTGCCGCTCGGCTCCCTGCTCGCCGGCGCGGCGGCCGCGGGACTGGGCACGCGGGATGCCCTGTGGCTGGTCGGCGTGGTCGCCCTGGCGGCTCCGCTGGCGCTGTGGGCGGGGCCGGTGCGGCGGATGCGGGTGCTGGCCTAGGAGCGGATGCGGCCGCCGTCCGGGGGAGGGACGGTGGGGGGCGCGGTGCAGGTGCCGGAGTGACGGCCGGTACCGGCGATCGTGCCCCCGGCCGGCGTCACTGCCGGTACCCGCCGAGGAACCGCCCGATCCTGCCGATCGCCGCCTCCAGGTCCTCGGCCTGGGGGAGGGTGAGGATGCGGAAGTGGTCGGGGGAGGGCCAGTTGAAGCCGGTGCCCTGGACGACCTGGATCTTCTCGCGCAGCAGCAGGTCCAGGACGAACTTCTCGTCGTCGTGGATGCGGTGCACCTTGGGATCGAGGCGGGGGAAGGCGTACAGGGCGCCCTTGGGCTTGACGCAGGAGACGCCGGGGATCTCGTTGAGTCTCTCCCAGGCCACGGTGCGCTGTTCGTGCAACCGGCCGCCGGGCCGGGTGAGTTCGCGGATGGACTGGCGGCCGCCCAGCGCGGCCTGGATGGCGTACTGGGCGGGCGCGTTGGCGCACAGCCGCATGGAGGCGAGCATGGTGAGCCCCTCCAGGTAGTCCTTCGCGTGCTGCCGGGGGCCGGTGACGACCAGCCAGCCGGAGCGGAAGCCGGCGACGCGGTAGGTCTTGGACAGTCCGCAGAAGGTGAGGACGACCAGGTCGGGGGCGAGCGCGGCGGCCGAGTGGTGCACGGCGTCGTCGTACAGGATCTGGTCGTAGATCTCGTCGGCGAAGACCATCAGGCCGTGGCGGCGGGCGAGGTCCAGGATGCCCTCGACGACCTCCTTCGGGTACACCGCGCCCGTGGGGTTGTTGGGGTTGATGATGACCAGGGCCTTGGTGCGGTCCGTGATCTTCGAGGCCATGTCGGCGAGGTCCGGGTTCCAGTCGGAGCGCTCGTCGCACAGGTAGTGCACGGCCTTGCCGCCGGCCAGGGTGGTCACGGCGGTCCACAGCGGGAAGTCCGGCGCGGGGATGAGGATCTCGTCGCCGTCCTCGACGAGGGCCTGCACGGCCATGGAGACCAGCTCCGAGACGCCGTTGCCCAGGTAGACGTCGTCCACGTCGACTTCGAGGCCGAGGTTCTGGTAGCGCTGGGCGACGGCGCGGCGGGCGGAGAGGACGCCGCGGGAGTCCGTGTAGCCGTGGGCCCGCGGCAGCATCCTGATCATGTCCTGGAGGATCTCCTCCGGTGCCTCGAACCCGAAGGCCGCGGGGTTGCCGGTGTTCAGGCGCAGCACGCTGTGGCCCGCCTCCTCCAGCGCGTTGGCGTGCTCGATCACCGGGCCGCGGATCTCGTAACAGACCTCGCTGAGCTTGTTCGACTGCCGGAACTCCATGCGTCCCTCCGGGAACTCGTGTTACTTGGTTTTACCAAGCTGGAGCTTGGAAAGTCCAACAACGCGTCTAGACTGCGTCGCATGCCACCTCGCCGAAGCTACGACCAGTACTGCTCCGCAGCCCGCGCGCTCGACCTCGTCGGCGACCGCTGGACCCTGCTGATCGTCCGGGAGCTGCTCGCCGGCCCGCGCCGCTACACGGATCTGCACGCGGACCTGCCCGGTGTGAGCACCGACGTCCTCGCCTCCCGGCTGAAGGACATGGAACGCGACGGCCTCACCACCCGCCGACGCCTGCCTCCGCCGGGGGCGGCCACGGTCTACGAACTGACCCCCCGCGGACACGAGTTGCTCCCCGTCCTCCAGGCCCTGGGCACCTGGGGCGAACCCGAACTGGCGGCCCGCCGCCCCACGGACGCCGTCCGCGCCCACTGGTTCGCCCTCCCGCTGCTGCGCGCCCTGGCCGCCTTCTCGACCCCGGGCCTCCTCCAGGTCCACCTGGACGAAGGCGTCTTCCACCTCCGCACGGACCCCGACCCCGCCACCCCGGCCTACGGCGACGGCCCCTGCCCGAGCGCCCCGGACGCCCACCTCACCCTGGACTCCGGAACCTGCGAGGCCATCGCCCAGGGCCGGCTGTCCCTTCCGGACGCGCTGCGAGCGGGCCGCGTCACGGTCTCGGGCGAGGGCGCTGTGGCGAAGGCGCTGCGGGAGGCGTGAGCGGGGACACCGGCGCGGGTCCGTGTCCCAGCGCCGGCCGCCCCTGCCGGACGGGCGGGCGGCTGGGCGGGCGGCGAAGAAAAAGGGCCCGCCACGACGGCGGGCCCTCTCACGCGGCGGAGTCACACTCCCGGCGGTCGACCGGACCCCCGGGTCAGCGCGTACCCCCCGATCCCGGCCAGCGCGGCGAGCACCGCGCCGATGCCGGTCCACACCCAGCGGTCGGACCACCAGCCGGAGGACCAGCCGTCGCGGGAGCCGAAGCTGGACAGGACGGCGGTCTTGGAGTCGTCGCCCTGGGCGGCGGACTCGACGGCGATGCCGGGGACGAGGGGCTTGCCCAGGGAGCCGTCGACGGCGGCGGGGCCGCCGATGTTTTTGGAGTCCACGCGCACGTCGGCGTTCACCGGCTGACCGAGGTCCGCCGCGGCGAGGTCCACGACCGTCAGCCGGACGTAGTACGTGCCGGGCAGCGGATCGTTGGCCCACGGCTCCGCCCAGCCGCGCACGGTACGCATCACGCAGGCCAGCTCGACGGAGGAAGCGCCCTGGTCGGCGGTGCGCGTGGCGGAGCCGTACTGGCACGACTGCCGGCGCCGCAGACCGTCGTACACATCGAGCTGCCAGGTCTGCGCCCCGTGCGTCGGCGGCAGCTTCACCGTCGCCTCGACCGTCGGCCGCTGCCCCGTGTCCGCCGGGAACGACCAGTACAGGTAGTCACCGGTGGACCCGGACGCCGTCGCCTGCTGCCCCTGCTGGATCTCCGTCGCCGTACGGAAGGACGTGCCCGCCTGCGTGGGCGCCGAGCCGTCGGTGCCGTCGGAGGCACTGGGGGACGGCGAGGAGTCCGCGGCGGCCGGCCCCGCGGCCAGCCCGAGCGCGAGCAGTGCCGCGCCCAATACCCTTATCGCCCGCATCAGTTCGTCCTCCAGACCGCGATCCGCCAGCGCGACAGCCAGCCCCACAGCACACCCGCGACGAAGCCGACGAGCACCAGCGTGCCCAGCAGCCACCAGCCGCGCCCGAGCCCGAACGCGGCCACGTCGTGCGCCTGGTCGGGACCCTTCACCACGTCCACGGTCAGCTCCAGCGGCAGACCCGGCGTGCTCTTCACGCCCGCGGGCGCCGAGAAGGAGTGCGCGACCTCCAGGCACACGGTCTCTCCCGGAGCGTTGTCGTCGTCGCTCGGCGGCTTCGGGTAGCGCAGCCCGGTGGAGATCACATCGGTGCGCCCGGTGCCGGCCGCCTCACCGCGGACGATCTCCCGTCCCTTGAAGGTCACCGCCCGCAACAGCAGTCCGTACGAGGGGTTCACCGCCCGGTCGTCCGCCACGCTCACCGAAGCCCGCAGCTCCTGGCCCGGGTTGACGTCGACCTTGTACCAGCGCTGCTGCCCGAACTCCGCGCGGTCGGTGTACAGCCCCGACTTCAGCGTCGGTGCCTTCTCGCACTGCGCCGCGCCCGAGACGGCCACCGGCGTCACCACCGGATCGGCCGCCCGGTGCACCAGCTGTCCGACGCGGTCGGTCAGTTGCTCCTTGTGCTGCACGGAGGTGTACGTGCCGCCGGTCGCGTCCGCGATACAGCTGAGCTGGTCGCGGGTCTTGGCGTCCGGCACCAGGCCGAGGGTGTCGATGGTCAGGCCGATGCCCTTGGCGGCTATCTCGCGGGCCACCTCGCACGGGTCCAGCGGCTGACAGGTGTCCTCGCCGTCGCTGATCAGCACGATACGGCGGGTGCCCGAGCCGCCGTCGAGGTCGTCCGCCGCCTTCAGCAGCGCGGGCCCGATCGGCGTCCAGCCGGTCGGCTGGAGTGTCGCCACCGCCGTCTTCGCGTCGGTCCGGTCCAGCGGGCCGACCGGGTACAGCTGCGCGGTGTCCTTGCAGCCCTCCTGCCGGTCGTTTCCGTGGTAGTTGGCGCCGAGCGTGCGGATGCCCAGGTCCACGTCCTGCGGCGTCGCGTCGAGCACATCGTCGAAGGCCTGCTTCGCCGCCGCCATCCGGGTGCCGCCGTCGATGTCCCGGGTCCGCATGGACCCGCTGACGTCCAGCACCAGTTCGACCTTCGGAGCGGACTGCTCCGTCTCGTCGGCGGCCGCCGCGGTCGGGAACGCGAGCCCGGCCGTCAGTGCGGCGAGCAGAGCGCACACCCCGGCCGCCAGCCGTTGTCTTCTGATCATCGACGGATCCTATTGATCAACCGTCCCGGGCTCCAAAACGAGCGGGTGGGGCAGGTCCGTCCACCGGTCGCCCGGCGTCCCGGGTGAAAGCCGCATCAGCGTCAGCGCCTTCGCGGGCACCGGACCCCGGCGCAGCGCCACGAGATCGGACGTGTCCGGCAGTTCCGGTACGACCGCCGCCAGCGCCGCCCCGAGCGCGGGCCCGGAGCCCGCCGTCGAGGCCAGCGCGCCCGCCACCAGGGAGCCGAACAGCTTGCGGCGCAGGGCGGTTTCGTCGTCCGTGACCAGCCGTCCGGTGAGCGCGGGCGGCGCGATGCCGTGCCGGGCGAGCCGGGTGGGGCTGATCCTGATGTCGGCCAGGTCGCGGTAGACCAGCCGCCGCGGGCTGCCGTCGGCCGAGAGGACCACCAGGAGGTTCTGCCCGTGCGCCTCCAGGGCCACCCCGAGATCGAGCAGCCGCAGCCCCACCGTGAGCGCCAGCCGGGCGAACGCGGCCAGCCGGCCGGGGTCCTGGGGCAGCCGCGTGGTGGCGAGCGCGGCCACCGGCAGGACCCGCTCACCCGGCCGCGCGTACCGCTCGGGTGACTCCCTCAGCAGTGCGGCGAGTTCGGGCCCCCGGGCGGTGACCGCGCCCAGGGTGCGGGTGATGTGCAGCAACCCGTCGGTACGGTCGGCGAGTTCCGCCGCGAAGTCGGACAGGACCGCGGCCGCCTCCACCGAGTACGGCGAGATGTCCCGCACCGAGGACGTCAGCCGGGCGCTCAACGCCGTCTTCACATGCGGCCCTCCGGGCAGGGCCAGCGTCCGCAGCGACATCAGCGGCCGGGCCGCCCGCCAGTCGTCGTACGGCCGCTTCAGCACATGCGCCGCCTGCCACGGGTGCACCGGCACCGACAGCCGGTCACCGTCGCGCAGTTCCTCCGGCCAGACGCCGGTCACCAGGCACTCCGCGGCCGGTACGGGCAGCGTCCCGAGCCGTACCACGGGCCGGTGCTCGGGCGCGTACGCCAGCTGGTCCGCCACCGAGAACCCGGGCCGGGAACGGCAGTTGGGGTGGTACGGATGCCCGTCGACCACCCGCTGCTCCCACTCCCAGTCCTGCTCCGGCCACTCCTTCGGGTGATCGTCGGCGGCCCGGGACAGCGCCAGGGAGGCCACACTGTGCCCCAGCTCCGCCGCGAACCCCGCGGCCCCCGGCCCCCAGCCGCCACCGGCCGCGAGGGACGCCATCAGCCGGGCCGGATCGTCGTACCGCTCCCGGTCCAGGCGTACGGCGGTGACGTAACCGCTCGTGGCGTACGGGTCGGCGTGCGGGCCGTGCAGCGCGCGCCCGTCGGCGAGCCGGAGCGTCAGGCCGTACGCCCCGCGCGCCCGGCCGGTGACCCAGGGCAGCGGCTCGTGCGCGAGCCCCCGCCACAGCCGGGTCAGCACGGCCGCGCGGGCACCGGGCAGCTCCGCGTCGTACCGGGGCAGCAGAGCGGGTCGTACGGCCTTCAGCTCCGCGGCGACCTCGGCCTCGGCGGTGGGGGAGTGGGACACGGTCGGCTCCTCGGTCGCGGCCGGTACGGGGCACGATGGACGGGTACGGAAGACAGCACCATGGTCGGATACGGCGCCATACTGATCGCTTCCTGGCCCCTTGCGAAGAACGCCACCGAAGAACGAATGGACCGCGTGGACCTCAAGCCTCCCGCAGACCCCGTCGGCCGGCGCGCCGACGCCTATGCGGCCGCCCCCCTGCTCAACTGCCTGCTCCGGGAGGTGGCCGAGCCGCTGCCGGGCGCCCCCGGGGAGCGGCCGGCCCACCGGCTGCCCGGCACCGGGCGGCTGCTGCGCGTGCGGCCCGGCCGCCGCCCCGCCGACCCCGAGGTGTACGCGGCGGGCGCCTGGCACCGGATCGGCCACCCCGAACTGGTCAAACTGGTCGCTGAGGAACTGCGCCGGCACACCGGGCTGCCCGGCGGCGACCTGCCCGCCGAGATGATCGACAGCAGGGACGCCGTCGCCGCGCTGCTCGCCGCCCGCGCCCGCGCGACCCCGCCCGCGGACCCCTATCTGCGCTCCGAGCAGTCACTGATCACCGGCCACCCCTACCACCCGGCGCCCAAGGCGCGCGGCGGCGGACCGGTCGCGTCCTGGCTGCCGTACGCCCCCGAGGCGCACGCCCGCTTCCCGCTCGTGCTGCTCGGCGTGCGCGAGGACCAGGTGGCCGAGGAGGGCGACACCCGCGCCCTTGACGCGCTGGGCGGCGCGCCGCCCGGCTACCGGCTGCTGCCCGCCCACCCCTGGCAGCTCGACCTGGTCGCCGACACCCTCGCCCCCGCCTTCGCCGACGGCCGCCTCGTCCGGCTCGGCCCGACCGGATTCGACACCTGGCCGACGGCCGCGGTCCGCACGGTGTACGAGCCCCGGCGCGACCTGTTCCTGAAGTTCAGCCTGGACGTGCGCATCACCAACGACATCCGCCGGCTCTGGCGCCACGACCTGCGCCGGCTGCGCCGTACCGACACCGCCACCGGGCGCGCCTTCGCCGCGCTGGGGCCGCCTGCCGCGTGGCTCGCCGACCGGGGCCACCGCACGGCGTCCTTCGCGTACGAGGAACTGGCCGTGGTGGTCCGCGACGGGCTGCGCGCGCACCTCGTGCCGGGCGCCGTGCCGCTGCTCGCGGCGGGGCTGACCGAGGGCTTCGACGGCAGCCCGCTGCCCGCCGCGGCCGACCCGGACGCCTGGTGGGAGGCGTATCTGGGGCAGGTCGTGCCGCCCGCGCTGACCGCGTTCGACGCGCACGGGGTCGTCCTGGAGGCACATCTGCAGAACACCCTGGTCGCCGTGGACGCGGCCGGTACGCCGGTGCAGGCGCTGTTCCGGGACGCCGAGGGCGTCAAGCTGCTCGCGGACGTCCCGCGCGCGGCGGGCTGGGAGCGGCTGGTGTACTGCCTGGTCGTCAACCACCTCATGGAGATCGCCGGTGCCCTGGCCGAACGGCATCCCGGATACGATCCCTGGCCGGCCGTCCGCCGGTCACTCGCCCGGCACGACCTGCCCGAGATCCCCGCCCTGCTCGCCTCGCCGACCCTGCCGGGCAAGACGAACCTGCTGCTGCGGTGGACGGGCGCGGACGGGGCGGACGCGCGGTATCGGCCGCTGCCCAACCCGCTCGCGGCCCGGTGAGCCCCCGTACGACGCGACGCGCGGCCCGGTGAGTCCCCGTACGATGCGACGCGCGGCCCGGTGAACGGCGGGCCGGCGGCCTCACGTACCGCTCGGCGCCGGGCCTACCGGGCCGTGCCGAAGTCCTGCGTCCAGTAGCTGCCGGGCTGTGCGAGGCCGACGCCGATCTCCTGGAAGCCGCAGTCGAGGATGTTCGCCCGGTGACCGGGGCTGGACATCCAGCCCGCCATGACCTCGGCGGCGGTCGAGTAGCCGTACGCGACGTTCTCGCCGTACGCGCTCCAGGTGTACCCCGCCCGCGTGATCCGGGTGCCGGGGTCCGAGCCGTCGGAGCCGGTGTGCGACATGTTCTGGTGGGCCGCCATGTCCGCGCTGTGCTCCTGCGCGGCCTCGGTCAGCTTCGCGTCGAGGGTGAGCGGCCGGCAACCGGCCTTTTCGCGCTCGGCGTTGACGAGCTGCACGATCTGCGCGGCGAACCCGGACGCGGGGGTGGCCGCCGTGGTCGGGGTGCTCGACGCGGTGGGGGTGGGCGCCGGGGTCCCGGCCGTCCCGGGCCGGGCGGCCGCGGTCGGACGCGCGGTGCCCGGGGTGTCGGCGGCCGCCTGGGGCGCGGACGGCGCGGACGGCGCGGTGCGCGGTGCGCCGGCGGCGCGGGCCTTCTGGAGGTGACGGAGGTGCGGGTGGTGCACCCGCTGCCGGGGGACCTCCTGCGGTATGCCCGGCTGCTGGGGTATCCCCTGCGGTATGCCCGCCTGCTGGGGTACGGCCGTCCCCAGGGGCGCGCCCGTGGGCGCGGGCGTGCCCGTCCGCGCGAGTGTGGCCGCGACGGTGGCGGCGGTGCCCTGGTCCGCCGTGCCGGACGGCCAGTCGGTGCAGGCCAGCGCGACGGACGGCACGCCCACGGCGCCGATCGCGACGGCGCCGATGACCATGCGCCGGAAGTGCTGCGTCTTGCGATGCTTGCCCATGTGTGAACCTCGCTCGGTGATCGCCGAGCGCCCAGTCTTCGCACGGGCTCATGAGGACCGCAAAGGGCCTTTCTACTACCGCGCCTCGTAGACGCGCGAGGCTCTTGCCAGGCGTGCCCGGAGATGCCGCCTTCGCGGACGCGACGTTTGCAATTGCTCGGTGCGCCGTCAGGAGGCCGTGCGTGCGGGGGAGTAGGCGCGGGTGTCGCGCGCGGCGAAAGCGGCCGCTCCCGGAGCGGCTCGCGCCCTCACCAAGACGGATAAATCCCATATGTCATCGGAGGGCGATCTACTATCCGGCATGCCTAGTGGCCGATTTCCGTGTGAGGGATATCACGTGGGTGGCCGGAATCTGCGCGGCGCCAATGGTTCGCGGACCCATTCCCGGCATTTCCGGGGAGCTACTGCAATTTTCTGCAAGGTCTTGCATCTAGATCACCTCGATGCTTGACTCGGGGACCGCCGAAAGCGTGCCGTTCAGGGACGGCGGGACATCGGAACAGGGGGCAGGGACATGGTGGTCGCCGAGACGGGAATCGCCCCGGAGGAAGGACCCGGAGCGACTCTCGATGTGGCCCTTCTTGTCGCGAGCGAAGTCGTCTGCGCGGGACTCGACGCTTTGCTGAGCAGAGTTCCGGCGGTCGGCGCGGTGCGGATCGTCGTGCCGGCGGTCGACGACCTGCCCGAGCGGATCGGGCCCGCCGACGTGCTGATCGTGGCCGCGGAGCAGTGGGGACTGCTGGACGGGTGCAAGGAGGTCCCGGGCCTGCCCCCGACCCTGGTACTGGGTGACGACCTGTACGAATGGTGGAACGGGGATCTCTCCACGCTGCCGGTGGACGGATTCCTCTCCCTCAAGGAACTGTCGGCGCAGACGCTCGACGACGCGTTGAGGCGGGTGATCGCGGGAGAAATGCCGATTCCGGCTTCGCTCGCCAAACGCCTGCTGACCGGCGGACGCAGCCGCGGAACGGCAACCACCCAAGGCGTCATTCCGCTGACTTCCCGTGAGAGCCAGGCCTTCGCACTGCTCGCCGACGGCATGAGCAACAAGCAGATCGCCCGATGCCTCGGCATATCCGTGCACGGAGCGAAGCGACTGGTCGGCTCCATTCTGCTCAAACTGGGCGCCTCCAACAGAACCTCGGCCGTGATCACCGGAATCAAATCCGGCCTTCTGGGACCGCCTTCTCCCGCGCCCTCGGACGCCGCGGGTGAGTGACCTCTGGGGACGCGCGGGACCGCGCCGGGGGCGGGCACGATGTCCTGCCGGTCATCGTGCCCGCCCCCGCCGGCGGCCGACAGGGCTCGTTGATCGCGCTCCCGGCGCGCTGGTCAGGCATGCTCCAAAGGGGAGGTCTACATCGGCGGCGCCGCGGCCCAGAATGTGAGGGCCCCGCCGGCCGCGGTGCCTGACGGCCCGCGGTCCCGGATCACCAGGACACGTAAGGCTGCGTAGACGATGCATGTGGTGACCTTCGCCTTCGAGTGCGGGGCCTTCGATCCGCGACTGATGCGGAGCGGTACCGCCACCCTGGTGTGGAACACCGCCACCGAACTCGCGGCACGCGGCCACACCGTCTCGATCGTCACCCCGGCCCACGGCCGCGGCGGCTATCTGTGCGAACGCTACGGAGCCAAGAGCACCGGATTCTCCGACGAGTTCCGGATGCCGCTGCTCCTCGACGCGTCCCGCTGGCCCGGATTCCCCGCCCGCGCCGACCTCTCCCTGCGCACCACGGCCCTGCACATGCGACGCCGGGGAGTGGACCTCTACTTCCTCTCCAACAGCCAGCTCGACCTGCTGGAGCGCACGTTCGTGCCGGAGGCCGGGATGGAGGGGCGGGACCTCGCGTACTTCAAGGAGCAGGTGTTCCAGGTCGCGGGGGTCAGATTCATCCGGCGGGCGCTGGCCGACGCCGACCTCGTCCAGGCGTACGAGCCCCACCAGCACTACCTGCTGCCGGCCGCCCTGCGCGCCGCGCCGGGTGTCCCGGTGGTGAGCACGGTCGCCACCAACGTGCCGATCAACCTCAAGGTCCACCGCCCCCAGCTGGAGGAGCTGCTGACCTTCCTCGGCGCGGAGACCGACCTCGACGGGTACGCGGACCCGCCCGAGGAACCCGGCGCGCTGCCCGAGGTCCTGCGCCGCTACCTGCCCGCCACCCTGCTGGAGCCGCCCGAACGACCCGGCGGCGTCGGCTGCCACTCCCTCGCCTTCGCGCACGCGGCGGCCGTCGACTTCCTGTCGCCGGGCCAGCGCGACCACTGCACCACCTTCGCGGACACCCCGTTCGAGGAGCGGTTCGGGCGGCTGACCGTCTCCCGGGTGCTCCGACGGGGCGCCGACAAGCTGTTCGTCGGCGGCTGCGGCATCTCCGACAGCTGGCTGCGCCGCGAGGTGCCGCAGGGGCACCGCCGGGAGTTCCTGACGGGCCTCGGTCTCGACCCCGAACTGCCGACCTTCTACCACGGCGCGCGCTACGCCCCGGACCACAAGGGCCAGTGGGAGCTGTTCCAGGCCCTCGCCCAGGTGCTCGGCGAGGGCCTGGAGGCCAACTTCCTCATCCGCTGCGCCCGGCCCGACGGCATGGAACTCCCGCCCGACCTCGCCGAGCTCGCGGACAAGTACCAGGACCGGGTGCGCGCCGACACGGAGTTGGTGGACGAGTCCACCCTGTTCGCCTACGCTGCCGCGGCCGACTTCTGTGTCTTCCCGTCCAAGTTCGAGATGGACACCTTCCTGATCGCCCAGGGCGAGGCCATGGCGTGCGGGGCGGTGCCGATCGCCACCGAGCAGGCCGGCACCCGCCACTTCGGGCACGCCTTCGACTGGCGCGAGCGGGCGGACGCCACCGGCTTCGCCCTGCCCCGCTCGTTCCGGCCCGACGACGACCTCCTCCAGGACCGGCTCGCCGGGCAACTCCGCGCGGCCGCCGACCTGTTCCGGCATGACGCCGACGCCTACGCGCGGTTGGCCGACCGCGCCCGCCGTACCGCGCGGAGCTTCACCTGGGGGGCCAGCGCCCGGCTGCGCGAGGAGCGGTTTTGCGACGTCCTGTCCGGCACGGTCGTCCCCACCGATGCCGAGACCCTGATCCACCGGGGCTGGTACGACGGCCTCGACGACGCGGCATGGGCGGAGCATCGCGAACGGATCGCCCTCACCGCCGCGGCGCGGGGCCGACCGCAGGAGTGCGTGCGCGCCTGCGCCGGCCGCCCCGACCTCGCGGCGGCCGCCTTCGGCACGGCGTACCGCGCCGCACGGTTCCGGGTCTGCGAGGCGCTGGACGGCGAACTCGCGTCGGCCACCCCGGACTTCCGGCGCAGGCTGCGCGTCCGGAACCGGTCGGACCGGGTCGAGGTCACCTACCACTTCCCGCACGCCGAGCGGGTCGAGCTGTTCGACCCCGAGGCCGACGGCCCCGCGGACGGCTTCGGACAACCGCTGCGCCGCTCCGGCGACACGTTCCGGGGCAGCCTTCCCGGCCCGCTCCGCGGCGACCGTCCCGACCGCCCGCTGGTGCTGCTGATCACCTTGCCCCGCGGACGCTTCGTCTGGGACGAGGTCCGCCCCTTCCCGGAGCACTGAGCCTGAGCCCCCTGCGCGCGCGGCTCCCCACGGGTGAGCCCGCCGTGCCGCGCAGGACCGAGAGGAGAAGACTCCCGTGACAGCAACCGACCGGCCGGAGCCCGCACCGGAAGCGCTCGCCGAACTCGCCCGCGCCAAAGGGGTGGACACCTGGTACCGCGCCGCGGACGGCACGGTCACACCCGTCTCCCGGACCACGCTCACCCGGGTGCTGGCCGCCCTCGACGTCGACGCCTCGACCCCCGACCAGGCCCGGACCGCGCTCGAAGAGCACCGGCGCGACCAGGCCGCACGTCCGCTGCCGCCCTGTGTGATCGCCCGCGCGGGCCGCCCGGTGCGGTTGGACGCGGCGGCGGACACCCGGCTCGTCGTGGACCTGGAGGACGGCGGCACCCGTGACATCCCCGCAGGCCAGGAGCTGCCCGCCGACCTCCCGCTCGGCTACCACACCCTGCGCGCCGCCACGGCCGACGGCTGGGCGAGCGCACCGCTGATCGTCGCCCCGGACCGCATCCCCGCACCGGAGCGCCGCGGCTGGGGCTTCGCCGCCCAGCTGTACTCGGTCCTCTCCGACGACTCCTGGGGCATGGGCGACCTGGGCGACCTCACCACTCTCGTCCAGTGGTCCGGCCGGACACTCGGCGCCGACTTCGCCCTGATCAACCCCCTGCACGCCATGCTCCCGGCCGCCCACGCCGACCACTCCCCGTACTGGCCCTCCAGCCGGCACTTCCCCGACCCGGTGCACCTGAGGGTCGACGCCCTGCCCGAGTACGCGGCGCTGACGGACGCGGACCGGGCGACCGTCCGTGAACTGCGCGCACGGGCCGACCGGTTGCGCACCCGGGTCCTGGACGGCGGGGCGCTGATCGACCGCGACACCGTATGGGCACTCAAACGCGCGGCCCTCGAACTCCTCCACCGGGTACCGCCGGCCCCCGAACGCCTGCGTTCCTACCGGGACTTCACCGTCCGAGAGGGCCAGGAACTGACCGACTTCGCGACCGCGCGCGCCCTCGCCGAGGCCCACGGTCCCGACTGGCGCGCCTGGCCCGCCGAACTGCGCCACCCCGCGTCCCCCGCCGTCCGCGAGGAGCGCGAACGGCTGGCCGCGGAGGTCGAGTTCCACCGCTGGCTCGCCTGGCTGGTCGACGGCCAGCTCGCGGACGCCCAGGCGGCGGCCGAGGAAGCCGGGATGGCGATCGGCGTCGTACACGATCTCGCGGTCGGGGTGCACCCGGGCGGCGCGGAGGCATGGGCCCTCCAGGACTGCCTGGCGACCGGGGTCGCCGCGGGCGCCCCGCCGGACGCGTTCAGCGCCCAGGGGCAGAACTGGCGGATACCCCCGTGGCGGCCGGACGCGCTGGCCGGGACCGGGTACGCGCCGTACGCCGCACTCCTGCGCCGCCTCTTCCGGCACGCGGGCGCCGTACGCCTCGACCACGTGATGGGCCTGTTCCGGCTGTGGTGGATCCCCGAGGGCTCGGGCATCGGCGAGGGGACGTACGTCCGGTACGACCGTGAGGCGATGCTCGGCGTGCTCGCCCTGGAGGCCCTGCGAGCGGGCGTGTACGTGATCGGCGAGGATCTCGGCACCGTCGAGTCCGGCGTGCGCGACGAACTCGCCGCCCGGGGCGTCCTCGGCACCTCCGTCCTCTGGCTGACCCGGGAGACCACGCCCTTCGGCGAGGAGGACCCGGGCGGCGCGATCGTGCCCGCCCACCGCTGGCGGCGCCCGTGCCTGGCCACCCTCACCACCCACGACCTGCCCAGCACCGCCTCCTGGCTCACCGGCGACCACGTCGAACCGCGCCACCGGCACGGCCTGTTGCCCGGGTCCCTCGCCGAAGAGCGGAAGGCGGCGGACGAGTTGCGCGCCACCTGGCTGGCCGAGGTCGCCCGCGCCGGATGCGCCACCGGTGACGACCTGTCCGCCCAACTGGTCGCACTGCACCGCTACTTGGCGCGTAGCCCGGCCCTGCTGCTCGCGGCCTGGCTGCCGGACCTCGTCGGCGACCTGCGCTCCCCGAACCTGCCCGGTACCTCGGACGCCCAGCCGAACTGGCAGCTGCCCGTCGCGGACGCCGACGGCAAGCCCGTCACCCTCGCCCGGTTGAGCACGGCACCCCTGGCCCGCGAAGTGGCCACCGCCCTCGCCGGTGGCCCCCGGTGAAGGCGCTCGTCCTGGCGGGCGGCACCGGCAGCCGGCTGCGGCCCCTCACCCACACCCTGGCCAAGCAGCTGATCCCGCTGGCGAACAAGCCCGTGGTCCGCTACGGCATCGAGGCGATCGTCGCCGCCGGGATCGGCGAGATCGGCGTGGTGGTCGGGGGAACGGCCCGCGAACTCAGGGACGCCCTCGGCGACGGATCGGGGCTCGGCGCCCGGCTCACCTACCTCGTCCAGGAACAGCCGCTGGGCCTCGCGCACGCCGTACGGGTGGCGCGCGACTGGCTCGGCGACGAGGACTTCCTGATGTACCTCGGGGACAACTACCTGTCGAACGGTGTCACGGACCTCATGGCCCGCTACCGGGCCGAGCGCCCCGACCGGCTCGCCGACGCCTGGCTGCTGCTGGCCAAGGTCGCCGACCCCACGGCGTTCGGCATCGCCGAGGTCGCCCCGGACGGCACGGTCGTACGGCTCGCGGAGAAACCGGCGAGGCCCCGCAGCGACCTGGCCGTGGCGGGCGTCTACCTGTTCACGCCCGCCGTGCACGAGGCCGTCGCGGCCATCGGGGTGTCCGCGCGCGGCGAGCTGGAGATCACCGACGCCGTGCAGCATCTGATCGACTCCGGCCGGACGGTGCGCGGTTCGCTGCTCACCGGCTACTGGAAGGACACCGGCACCCCCGACGACCTCCTGGAGGCCAACAACGCCGTCCTGGAGGACATCGAGCACTCGGTGCGCGGCGAGGTGGACGCGGACAGCGAGATCGTCGGACCGGTGCGGATCGCCGAGGGCGCCTCGGTCGTACGGTCACGGATCGTGGGCCCCGCCGTCATCGGCGCCGGCGCCCTCGTACGGGACTCGGTCGTCGGCCCGTTCGCCTCGGTGGCCGACGGCTGCCGGATCACCGGCAGCGCCGTACGCTCCTCCATTCTCCTGGACGGGGTACGACTCGACGGCGCGGGCCCGGTGGAGGGCTCGCTGCTCGGGCGGCACGCGAGCGTGACGGGGCCGGGCCCCGACGCGCGGGCGCGGCGGCTGGTGCTGGGTGACCACAGCGGCGTCACCGAGGCGCCCCGCCCGCCGGGCGACCGTCCCCGTCCCTCCCCCAAGGACCGACCTCAGGAAGGCCCGGTGGGCACCTCATGAGAATCCTCGTCACGGGCGGAGCCGGTTTCATCGGCTCGCACTTCGTCCGCTCCCTGCTCGCCCCGGACGACGACACGCACATACCGCCGGACAAGGTCACGGTCCTGGACGCCCTGACCTATGCGGGCAACCGGGCCAACCTCCGTTCGGTGGCGGACGATTCGCGCTTCACGTTCGTCCACGGGGACATCCTCGACGCGGGCCTGGCCGACCGGCTCGTGGCCGACCACGACGCCGTGGTGCACTTCGCCGCCGAGTCGCACGTGGACCGCTCGATCGCCGCGGGCCACGCCTTCGCCGCCACCAACGTCCTCGGCCCGCAGACCCTGTTGCAGGCCGCCGTGCAGCACGGGCCGCGCACCTTCGTGCACGTCTCGACCGACGAGGTGTACGGCACGATCCCCGCCGGGTCCTGGACGGAGGAGCAGCCCCTCGCTCCCAACTCCCCGTATTCCGCGTCGAAAGCGGGCGCCGACCTGCTCGCACTGGCGTACCACCGCACCCACGGCCTCGACGTGCGGATCACCCGCTGCTCCAACAACTACGGGACCCACCAGTACCCGGAGAAGCTGATCCCCCGCTTCATCACCCGCCTCCTCGACGGACGGAAGGTCCCGCTCTACGGCGACGGCCGCCATGTGCGCGACTGGCTGCACGTCGAGGACCACTGCCGTGCCGTCCGCCTCGTCCTGGAGGGCGGACGCCCGGGCGGCGTCTACAACGTCGGCGGCGGCCTCGAACTGTCCAACAGGCAGCTCACCGAACGGCTGCTGGAGCTGTGCGGCGCCGACTGGGACAGCGTGGAGCACGTGGCCGACCGCCTGGGCCACGACGCCCGCTACAGCGTCGACTGGTCGCGGATCCGGGACGAACTGGGGTACGCGCCACGGCGTTCCTTCGCCGAGGGGCTGGCCGAGACGGTGACCTGGTACCGGGAGAACCGCGACTGGTGGGAGCGGCCGCGGCCCCGGCGGACGACGGCGCCGCCGACCGCCGTCCACCGCACCAGCGCCACCCTCGGGGACGGACGGCACGTGCACTACTACGACGAACACCCCGGGCGCGCCCGAGCGGACGTACCGGCGGAGCCCGTACCGGCGGCCCCGGCCCCCGCGTCGTCGCTGCGCCGGGACCCGACGACGGGGGAGTGGGTCCTGATGGCCCCGCACCGGCGCCGCCGCTCCGCCACCGGGCCGCACTGCCCCCTGTGCCCCGACGCGCCGCACGAGGCGGCGGAGATCCCGGGCGGCGCCTACGACGTGGCGGTCTTCGACAACCGCTACCCCGCGCTCGGCGGTCCGGCCGCACCCGGGCCGGCGCACCACTTCGGGACGCTCGCCGACGCCCCGGCGCCCGGACGCTGCGAGGTGATCGCGTACAGCGGCGACCACCACACCCCGCTGGCCCGGCTGCCGCGCTCCCGGGTGCGCACCGTGATCGAGGCCTGGGCGGACCGCACGCGGGAACTCAACCGGCTCGCCGGCGTCGAACAGGTGGTGTGCTTCGAGAACCGGGGCGCGGAGGTCGGCGCCAGCCTCGACCACCCGCACGGGCAGATCTACGCCTACCCGTGGATCCCCGACCGGTTCGCCCGCATGCAGGAGACGGCCCGCCAGGCCCGGCTGCGCGGGGTGGACTGCCTGTTCTGCGCGGTCCTGGCGGCCGAGGAGCGCGCGGGGAGCCGGATCGTGACGCGCTCGGCGCACTGGTCGGCGTTCGTGCCGTTCGCCGCGCGCTGGCCCTTCGAGGTGCACCTGTACGCACGGCGGCACGTCCCGGACCTCGCCGCGCTCACCGAGGAGGAGCGCGCGGATCTCGCCGGGGTCTACCGGTCGGTGCTGCGGCGCTTCGAGACGGTGGCCGACCGGCCGTTGCCCTACATGGCGGTGTGGGTGCAGGCACCGGCCCGCGACGGCCGCGAACTCGCCCATCTGCGGGCCCAGGTGTTCTCCGACCACTGGGGCTCGGGCGCGGTCAAACGGATGGCCGCGGGCGAGCTGGGAGCGGGCGCGTTCGTGAGCGAGACGGAACCCGAACGGGCGGCCGAGGCGCTGCGACGGGCGGCGGTGCGGGTATGAGCGAAGGGATCGGGACGGCCGTGGAGACCCGCACGCAATCCGACACCGGCACAGGGACGAGCGGCGGCATGTGGGTGAGCAGCGCCCCGTTGCGCGTCTCCCTCGCCGGCGGCGGCACCGACCTGCCGGGATACGCCGCCCGCTTCGGCGGGGCGGTGTTCGGGGCCGGCACGGACCTGCGGGTCACGGTCGTCGGCCGACGCGCCCGCAGGGCGACCGGGATACGGGTGTGCCTGGACTCCTGCGGACACGCCGAGTCGGCCGAGGAGCTGGCCAACCCGTTCGCACGGGAGGCGATGCGCCGCCACTGGGACGGCACCCCGCTGGACCTCTTCTCCTCCGGGGACGTGCCGGGGGCCACCGGCATGGGCAGCTCGGCCGCGTTCTGCGTCTCCCTCGTCGCCGGGCTGTCCGCGGAGCCGCTGGACGCCCGTTCGCTGGCGTGGGCGGCGAGCGACATCGAGATCGAGGGCCTCGGGCGGCCCGTCGGCCGGCAGGACCACTACCTCTCCGCCCTGGGCGGCTTCCGGCTGCTCCACTTCCACCGGGACGGAAGCGTGGAGGTGGAGGACGTCGACGTGCCGGCCGAGCACGCGCGCGGCCTCGGCGCGGAACTCCTGCTCTTCCACACCGGCACCAGCCGCGACGCGGGCGCCGTCCTCAGCGACCAGGCCGGCGGCACCGAGCGCGGCGACCGGGACACCACCCGGCGGCTGCACGAGATCAAGGACCTCACCGCACCCCTCAAAGAGGCCGTGCTCCAGGGACGGTTCGGCGAGGTGGGGCGGCTGCTCGGCCGCCACTGGGAACTCAAACGCGGCCTCGGCGCCCGCGTCTCGCTGCCCCGGATCGACCGCGCCTACGACGACGCCCTCGCGGCCGGGGCCACCGGCGGCAAGCTGCTCGGCGCGGGCGGCGGCGGGTTCCTGCTGCTGCACGTCCCGCTCGCGGGGCAGGCTCGGGTGCGCGAGGTCCTGGCGGCCCACGGCATGCGGGAGCAGCCGTTCGCCTTCGACACGCGCGGAGCCGAACTGCACACGCTCTGATCCGGGGAGGGCGCGGAACCTGCCGCGGGTCAGAGAGCTGCCCGCACCCGCAGCAGGTCGCCGACGGACCGGTCCAGCACGCCCTTGTAGTAGTCCTCGGCGAACGTCCAGGGCCGGGACGACAGGGAGCGCAGCCGGTCGATCGAGACCGTGTGCCTGCTGCTCTCCTCGACGTAGTGCCGTACCGGATCCGTCCCGGTCAGCGCGGCGACATGGTCGACGATCGCGTCGACCTCCGTGGAGCGGCCGGACGCCACATTGACCGTCTCGCCCTCGACCCCGGCCCCGAGCAGCAGGTCCGTCATCGTCACGAAGTCGGTCACGTCGAGCAGATCGCGGCTCGCCGGGCGCAGGACCCGCACCCGCCCGTCGAGCGCCTGCGCCACCAGGGCCGGGACCAGTTGGTGGGGCCGCTGCCCCGGGCCCACGAGATGGGCGAGCCGCAGGATCAGCCAGCGGCAGCCGGAGCGCTTCACCAACCGCTCCATGGCCAGCTTGTGCCGGCCGTACGACGTGCGCGGGGCGTGCCGGCACTCTTCCGTGCCCGAACAGCCCGGGGCGCCGTACAGCGCGGCGGAAGCCGTCGAGAAGTAGAGGAGCGTGGCGCCGCGGGACGCGCAGCGGTGCGCCTGCTCGGTCACCAGGGCGGCCTCGCGGGCCAGATCATGGCGCGCGTACTCCGGGCGTATCCGGGACACCCCGGCCGCCAGCGCGACGACACCGGGATGGCGCGGGGCGATCGTCCGCAAGGCGCCGGCGATGAAGCCGCTTCCCACGATCTCCACGACGTGACTCCTCCGCTGAACCGGCCGCCCGCCGACCGGCCGTGCCCCGGGGCCCGACGCTAGGCGGGCGGGGGGCGCGGGGGAGGCGTCATCGGCGCGGACATGGCACCGGACCTGTTGACATACCCGACTGGCTCGCTTGTGAGGGCCGCCGGGCAGGGGCTATTCCTTGGCTGCCACGTGATTCCTCCGCCGGCTCCCGGCCACCACGTGGTCCCTTCCTCCTGCCGGAAAGTGGAGCGCGCCATGACATCCGTCCGCCCGTCGCGGGCCGGCCGCGAAAGCCCCGCGCCGCGGCCGGCGGTGTTCCTCGACCGGGACGGGACGCTCACCGAGGCCCGGCACTACCCGACCCGCCCCTCGGACCTCGTCCTCCAGCCCGGGATCGGCCCCTGGCTGCGGACCCTGCGGGAGACGCACGGCGCCGCCCTGGTCGTCGTCACCAATCAGTCCGGTCTGGCCCGCGCCCTGTTCACCGACCGGGACCTGGAAGCGATGCACCGCCATCTGCGCGACGAACTCGCCTGTGTGGGAGTGGAGTTGGACGGAATCTACACCTGTCCGCACCACGTCGACGGCGTCGTGCCGGAGCTGACGAGGCGCTGTCCCTGCCGTAAGCCCGAGCCCGGCATGCTGCTGCGCGCGGCGACGGACCTGCGCCTGGACCTGGCCCGGTCCTGGATGATCGGCGACTTCGCCACGGACGTCGAGGCGGGCCACCGGGCCGGCTGCCGCACCGCCTGGGTCGGCCCCCGTGCGACCGCCGCGGCGACCGGCGGCACCGACGCGGCGACCTGCGACGCCGCCCCGGCCGCGCCCGGCACGCCACCCGTGCCCGCCCCCGACCCGGCCGCCCCCACCCTGCGCGCCGCCACCACCGCCGAGGCCCTCCGGGAGATCTGCCGGCGCGGGGGATAATCGATCGGACCGGGGAGTCTCCCCGCCGACGCACCGCCTCGGAGCCGACCGTGGAAAGTAAGGCAGACAACCTGTGGGGCCTCGAAAGATGCTGAGAGAGGTCACCGCGACCCGCTATGTCGAACCGCTGCGCTCGGGCGGCTCGGTCCCCGGGATCGTCGAGGCCGACGACCTGGGCACGTACGTCGTCAAGTTCACCGCTTCGGCGCAGGGGCACAAGGCGCTGGTCGCGGAGGTGATCGTCGGGGAACTGGCCCGCGCGCTCGGGCTGCGGTTCCCCGAGCTGGTCCTGGTGCACTTCGACCCGGCCGTCGCCGACGCCGAGCCGCACCAGGAGGTGCGCGACCTGCACAGCGCGAGCGCGGGGGTGAACCTCGGCATGGACTATCTGCCGGGCGCCCGCGACTTCACCCCGGAGATCGCCCGCGTCTTCCCGGTGGACCCGCTGGAGGCGGGGCGCGTCGTCTGGCTGGACGCGCTGACCGTCAACGTCGACCGCACCGTGCACAGCTCCAACCTGATGGTCTGGCCCACGCGCGGCACCGTGCCGCCGCGGCTGTGGCTCATCGACCACGGCGCCGCCCTCGTCTTCCACCACCGCTGGGACACCACGACCCCGGGCAAGCGGTACGACTTCCGTCACCACGCCCTCGGCCAGTACGGCCCCGACGTCCGGGCCGCCGACGCCGAACTCGCCCCGCGCGTCACGGAGGAGCTGCTGCGCGCGATCGTCGCCGAGGTGCCGGACGCCTGGCTGGCCGAGGACGCCGGGTTCGCGCGCCCCGACGACGTACGGGACGCCTACGTCGGCTATCTGCTGGCCCGCGCCCGGCTGTCGGCCGAGTGGCTGCCCACCGACTTCCCGAGCCGGGAGCAGGTCGCCGCCGAGGAGGCGGCCCGCGCGGCACGGACCCGGGCGGGCCGCCCGGACTGGCTCAAGCAGGTTCCCGACCTGCACGGGAAGCCGGCGGTGGAGCACGACGGAGCGGTCCATCTGCGCTGAGCCGACCCGCGCCGGGACGGGGCGGCCCAGGGCGGGAAACCCTGCGCCGCGCCGGGCCCGCACCCTTCGGGGTCAGCCCTTGAGCTGCTCGTACGCCGGGAGCGTCAGGAAGTCGGCGTAGTCCTCGTCCAGGGACACCCGCAGCAGCAGGTCGTGCGCCTCCTGCCAGTGCCCGGCGGCGAAGGCCTCCTCGCCGATCTCCTCGCGGATGCTGTCGAGTTCCTCGGCGGCCACCCTGCGGGCCAGTTCGGGCGTCGCCCGGTCGCCGTTCTCGAACTCGACGCCCGCGTTGATCCACTGCCAGATCTGGGAGCGCGAGATCTCGGCGGTGGCCGCGTCCTCCATCAGGTTGAAGATGGCGACCGCGCCGAGCCCGCGCAGCCAGGCCTCGATGTAACGGATGCCCACCTGGACGGCGTTGACCAGACCCGCGTACGTCGGCTTCGCCTCCAGCGAGTCGACGGCGATCAGGTCGGCGGCCGCCACGTGCACGTCCTCGCGCAACCGGTCCTTCTGGTTCGGCTTGTCGCCGAGGACCCGGTCGAAGGACTCCATGGCGATCGGCACCAGGTCGGGGTGGGCGACCCAGGAGCCGTCGAAACCGTCGTTCGCCTCGCGGTCCTTGTCGGCGCGGACCTTCTCGAAGGCCACCTTGTTGACCTCCGCGTCCCGGCGCGAGGGGATGAAGGCCGCCATGCCGCCGATCGCGTGGGCGCCGCGCCTGTGGCAGGTGCGCACGAGGAGTTCGGTGTACGCCCGCATGAACGGGGCGGTCATCGTGATGGCGTTGCGGTCCGGAAGCACGAACGCGGGCCCGCCGTCCCGGAAGTTCTTCACGATGGAGAACAGGTAGTCCCAGCGACCGGCGTTCAACCCCGAGGCGTGGTCGCGCAGTTCGTAGAGGATCTCCTCCATCTCGTACGCCGCCGTGATGGTCTCGATCAGCACGGTGGCGCGGATGGTGCCCTGCGGGACGCCCACGTAGTCCTGGGCGAACACGAACACGTCGTTCCACAGCCGGGCTTCGAGGTGCGACTCGGTCTTCGGCAGATAGAAGTACGGGCCCTTGCCGAGGTCCAGCAGGCGCTGGGCGTTGTGGAAGAAGTACAGGCCGAAGTCCACGAGGGCGCCCGGGACCTGGCGTCCCTCGGCGTCGACGAGGTGCCGTTCGTTCAGGTGCCAGCCGCGCGGGCGCATGACGACGGTCGCCAGCTCCTCGTTCGGCCGCAGCGCGTACGACTTCCCGGACCCCGGGTCGGTGAAGTCGATGTCCCGGGTGTAGGCGGCGATCAGGTTGAGCTGGCCGAGGACGACGTTCTCCCAGGTGGGCGCGGAGGCGTCCTCGAAGTCGGCGAGCCAGACCTTCGCGCCCGAGTTGAGCGCGTTGACGGTCATCTTGCGGTCGGTGGGGCCGGTGATCTCGACGCGCCGGTCGTCCAGCGCGGCCGGGGCCGGGGCGACCTTCCAGGAGTCGTCCGCGCGGATCGCGGCGGTCTCCGGCAGGAAGTCGAGCGTGGAGGTGCGGGCGATCTCGGCGCGGCGCTCGGCGCGGCGGGCCAGGAGTTCGTCACGGCGCGGGGTGAACCGCCGGTGCAGCTCCGCCACGAAGGCGAGCGCCGCGTCCGTGAGGACCTCCTCCTGCCGGGGCAGGGGCTCGGCGTCGACGATGGCCAGCGGGGACGGCGCTGGTGCGGGCATGAGCTGTCACTTCCTTCAGCGGACTTCAGCGGACTTCAGTGAACTTCAGTGAACTTCAGCGGACTTCAGCGGTGGCACCACGTGCCGAGCGGCGGGAAAGGGATGAATCGCGCCCACTGTGCGGCATGTGCGGCCGGGTCCTTCTGATCAGTGGATACTAGTTTCCTCATTGTGGAACTTCAATCGTTTGTTGAAGTCGAGATTCTCCGGGTCGAGGAAGGCCGGCGCCCGGTGCCGCCCCGGCCCGCCCGGCGTCGCCCCGCTCATTCGAGGTGGCTCAGGTCGGCCTCGGTGTCGATGTCGTACGGCTCCGCCACATCCGCGCACTCCACCAGCCGGATGTCCCCCTCATGGGCCATCAAGTAGGCGCGGGCGCCCCGGTCTCCGGTGGCGGCGGCCGCGATCCCCGCCCAGTGGGCCGCCCCGAACAGCACGGGATGGCCGCGCGTCCCGTCGTACGCCGCCGAGACCAGGGTGTCCCCGCCGCCGTAGGCACTGAGCACCCGTGCCACCGCCTCGGGGCCGATGCCCGGCTGGTCGACCAGCGAGACCAGCGCCGCCCGTGCGTCCGTCCGGGCGAGCGAGGCGAGCCCCGCGCGCAGCGAGGAGCCCATGCCCTCGGCCCAGTCCGGGTTGTCCACGAGCACGCAGCCGCCGAGATCGGCCCGCGCGCGCACCTCCTCGGCGCCCGCCCCCAGCACGACATGGATCCGTCCGACCCCGGCCGTCCGCAGCACCCCCACCGCGTGTTCGACCAGCGGCCGCCCCCGGTGCGCCAGCAGTGCCTTGGGCCGCCCGCCGAGCCGTCTGCCGCCCCCGGCGGCCAGCACAAGGCCGGCGACCTCTCCGGTGCGGTCCTGGATGTCCGTCATGGGTCCTGCATACCCGACGTCGGAGCGGCTTCCGGGATTCCTTGGGCTGAATTTCGGCATGCCCTGTGGCGCTCGCCGGGCCGGGTGGCGTTTACTGACCCGCGCACGACGGCGTGGCATGCCTGGGGAGGGCTGCTTTGCGGAGCTTGGGGCAGAGGCCGGTGACCGGCAGCGACGAGGACCCGAGAGTGGCGGGGCTGCGCGTGGCGGTGGCCCGCTTACGCCGCGAACTGGCCGCCCTGCGCACGGACTTCCCCGATCGCGCGATAGCGGAGGACGAACTGGCGACGCTGGCCGCGATGGTCTCCGGCGGGATCCCGGAGACCGCTCGCCTGCGCGGCTCGCTGCTGCTGATAGCCGGCGCGCTGGGCTCGATGAGCGCGCTGACGAAACCCCTGCGGGAGGTCAGGGAGGCGGTGGACCTGTTCGGCGGAACCCGTGCGAAAGGGTTCGGGGGCGCCGACCCCCTGGGCGCGGGGAGCCGTGCGAGCGGCCACCACGCACCCGCTCGCGCCGAACCGCGACCCGACCCGCCCTCTCAGGCGCCCGCGGAACCCTCAAACACCTGAACTCGCCAGGGCCTGCGACAGCTCGGCGGCAACCTGCTGCAACACCGGCACGATCTTCTCCGTCGCGGCCTCGGTGACCCGGCCGGCCGGCCCGGAAATGGAGATCGCCGCGGCCGTCGGGGAGTCGGGAACGCAGACGGCGAGGCAGCGCACCCCCACCTCCTGCTCGTTGTCGTCCACGGCGTACCCGTCCCGGCGCACCTCCTCCAGCGCCGCGAGGAACCCCTCCGGCGTGGTGATGGTCCTGTCCGTCGCGGCGGGCATCCCCGTGCGGGACAGCAGGGCCCGCACCTCGTCGTCCGGCACCGCCGAGAGCAGCGCCTTGCCCACCCCGGTGGAGTGCGGCAGCACCCGCCGGCCGACCTCCGTGAACATCCGCATCGAGTGCTTGGACGGCACCTGCGCCACGTACACGATCTCGTCGCCGTCCAGCAGCGCCATGTTCGCCGTCTCGCCCGTCTCCTCGACCAGGCGGGCCAGGTAGGGCCGCGCCCACGTGCCGAGCAGCCGGGACGCGGACTCGCCGAGCCGGATGAGCCGGGGGCCGAGCGCGTACCGCCGGTTGGACTGCTGGCGCACATAGCCGCAGGCGACCAGCGTGCGCATCAGCCGGTGGATGGTGGGCAGCGGCAGCCCGCTGGTCGCGGACAACTCGCTGAGACCGACCTCGCCGCCCGCGTCCGCCATCCGTTCCAGCAGGTCGAAGGCGCGCTCAAGGGACTGGACCCCGCCACCACCGGAGGACTTGGCGGAGTCGGGGGTGCTGGCGCTCGACGTCGGCACGGCGCGTTCCTTTCGGGACGAACGGAGGGCAGCAGCCTACCCGGCGGATGGTTGACCCCCCGCTTGTGCGGAGCTACGTTCTGTTTGTCGGAACCTTAATTCCGCTTTGTGGAAATGGCCAGTGTGGCCGCCCTGCCGTCGCCGGATCGGGCGCCTCTTGACGGCGCGGAACCGGGAGTGAAGACTCCTTCAACAGAACGTTGAAATCCGTTTCGTGGCTGTACCTCCCGTTTTCCGGGCGCGAACGCACGGGCGTCCGACGGCGGTACAGAAAGGGGTTCGGGTGTCCGACGCTGAACTGGTGCTGCGCTCGACGCGCGTGATCACCCCGGAGGGGACGCGGGCCGCCGCGGTCGCCGTGTCCGCCGGGACGATCACGGCCGTCCTGCCGTACGACACCGGGGTCCCGGCCGGGGCGCGCCTGGAGGACGTCGGCGACCATGTGGTGCTGCCCGGTCTGGTCGACACCCACGTACACGTCAACGACCCCGGCCGCACCGAGTGGGAGGGCTTCTGGACCGCCACCCGCGCCGCGGCCGCCGGCGGCGTCACCACCCTGGTCGACATGCCGCTCAACTCCCTCCCGCCCACCACCACCGTCGAGCACCTGCGGATCAAGCGGGACGTGGCCCGGGACAAGGCGCACATCGACGTCGGCTTCTGGGGCGGCGCCCTGCCCGACAACGTCAAGGACCTGCGTCCCCTGCACGACGCCGGGGTCTTCGGCTTCAAGGCGTTCCTGTCCCCGTCCGGCGTGGACGAGTTCCCGCATCTCGACCAGGAGCGACTCGCCCGCTCCCTCGCGGAGATCGCCGGCTTCGGCGGCCTGCTGATCGTGCACGCCGAGGACCCGCGCCGCCTGGCCGCCGCCCCGCAGCACGGCGGCCCCCGCTACGCCGACTTCCTCGCCTCGCGCCCCCGCGACGCCGAGGACACCGCCATCGCCGCGCTGATCGCGCAGGCCCGCCGCCTGGACGCCCGGGTGCACGTGCTGCACCTGTCCTCCGCCGACGCCCTGCCGCTGATCCGCGCCGCCCGCGCCGACGGCGTCCGGATCACCGTGGAGACCTGCCCGCACTACCTCACCCTCACCGCCGAGGAAGTACCCGACGGGGCGAGCGAGTTCAAGTGCTGCCCGCCCATCCGTGAGGCCGCCAACCAGGACCTGCTGTGGGAGGCGCTGGCCGACGGCACCATCGACTGCGTCGTCACCGACCACTCGCCCTCCACGGCCGACCTGAAGACCGACGACTTCGCCACCGCCTGGGGCGGCATCTCCGGCCTCCAGCTCAGCCTCTCCGCCGTGTGGACGGCGGCCCGCGGGCGCGGTCACACCCTGGAGGACGTCGTGCGGTGGATGTCCGCCCGCACCGCCGCCCTCGTCGGCCTCGACGCCCGCAAGGGCGCCATCGCACCCGGCCGCGACGCCGACTTCGCGGTCCTCGCCCCAGACGAGAGCTTCACCGTCGACCCGGCCGGCCTCCAGCACCGCAACCGGGTCACCGCGTACGCCGGCCGCACCCTGCGCGGTGTCGTCAAGTCCACCTGGCTGCGCGGCGAACGCATCGTCGCCGACGGCGAGTTCACCTCGCCAAGGGGCGCGCTGCTCGACCGCTCGTGAGTCATTCCCCGCCCGCGAGCCACCCCCGGAGACCCATCCGGCCGACTTCCGAAAGGAACCCCTGATCACCGTGACGGCGACACCAGGTTTCACCGGCGACGCGAACCCGTACCAGGGCGGCGACCCGTACGCGGACTACCGCACCGCCGACTTCCCCTTCACCCGGTACGCGAACCTCGCCGACCGCCGCCTCGGCGCCGGTGTCGTCGCCGCCAACGACGAGTTCTTCGCCGAGCGCGAGAACCTGCTGGTGCCCGAGCGCGCCGAGTTCGACCCCGAGCGCTTCGGGCACAAGGGCAAGATCATGGACGGCTGGGAGACCCGCCGCCGGCGCGGCGCCCGCGCCGAGCACCCCTGGCCCACCGCCGAGGACCACGACTGGGCCCTGATCCGCCTCGGCGCCCCCGGAGTCGTCCGCGGCATCGTCGTGGACACCGCTCACTTCCGCGGCAACCACCCGCAGGCCGTCTCCGTCGAGGCCGCCTCGGTCCCGGGCTCGCCCTCGCCCGAGGAACTGCTCGGCGACGACGTGAAGTGGACGACCCTCGTCCCGCGCACCCCGGTCGGGGGCCACGCGGCCAACGGGTTCCCGGTCTCCCTGGAGCAGCGCTTCACCCACCTGCGCGTCAACCAGCACCCCGACGGCGGCATCGCCCGCCTGCGCGTGTACGGCGAAGTCGCCCCGGACCCCGCGTGGTTGGCGGCGCTCGGCACCTTCGACGTCGTCGCCCTGGAGAACGGCGGCAGCGTCGAGGACGCCTCGGACCTCTTCTACTCCCCGGCCACCAACACCATCCAGCCCGGCCGTTCCCGCACGATGGACGAGGGCTGGGAGACCCGGCGGCGCCGCGACCGGGGCCACGACTGGATCCGCTACCGGCTCGTCGCGCAGTCGCGGATCCGCGCCGTGGAGATCGACACGGCCTGCCTCAAGGGCAACAGCGCCGGCTGGGCCTCGGTCTCCGTGCGCGACGGCGAGGACGGCGAGTGGCGCGAGATCCTGCCCCGCACCAGCCTCCAGCCCGACACCGACCACCGGTTCGTCCTGCCGGAGCCGGCCGTCGGCACCCACGCGCGGATCGACATCTTCCCCGACGGCGGAATCTCCCGGCTGCGCCTGTACGGCTCCCCGACCGGGTCGGGAGCGGCACGACTGGCGTCGCGCCACACGGAACTGGGCGGCTGACGTGCCATCAGGCGGCAGCTGAACTCCGTCAGCCGGATGGAGGGGCGGGCACCGCGGGGAGGCGGGCGCCCGCCCCTCGTGCTGTCCGCGGTGCGTGCCGCTGTCACAGTGAATCAGCAGGTGGCGGGGGGTGGGCAGGGCCGAACGGCCCCCTCGGGCAGGGCCGGACGGCACCGGGACCGCGGTGCAATACTGGCTCGTCTTCCGGCCGGTCTCCGGCGCCGTGGGGCACGGGTCCACCGCCACCGTCTTCTGTCAGCGGTGAACCCGCCCACGGCGCCGGTGTGGTGCGAGGCGACCGTGACCACGGCGCAGCGTGCGGTGTACGCGAAGACCGCGCCGAAAGAGCGCGCCGACGACCGCCGGGTACGGGGCCGGGCCCGGGAGGGCGGCGCGCGACGTACCGCAGGGAGAGAGCGAGCCCGTGAACACCACCAGAAACGACGGCCACGACGACTACCACGCGCTCCTCGCCCGGCGGGACGCGATGCGGCTTCGCCAGCAACTCCTGTCCCCCTCCGGCCGTCCGGAGGCGGGCACGGGAGGCCCGTGGGCCGACGCGCGCAGGGGCCGTGAGGAGCCGTACGACGGCGCCGCCGACCAGCTGGTCATCACCCGCCATCTGCCGCTGGTCACGCCCTTCGCCGGGCTCATCGAGCACCTCTACGACGCCATGTTCGAGCGCCACCCCTACCTGCGTTCGCTCTTCCCCGACTCCATGGAGTTCCAGCGGGTCCATCTGGAGCGGGCCTTCTGGTACCTGATCGAGCACCTCGACCGGCCGCGGGAGGTGGCCGACTTCTGCGCCCGGCTCGGCCGCGACCACCGCAAACTCGGCGTCCAGCCCGTGCACTTCGAGGTCTTCGAGCGCGCGCTCGCCGAGGCGCTGCGGCGCAGCGCGGGCGCCCGGTGGACCGAGGAGATGGAACAGGCGTGGCTGCGCATGCTCCGGTTCGCGGTCGCGGCCATGGTGGACGGCGCCGCCGACGCGCTGGCCGAGCCGCCGTACTGGAACGGCACGGTGACCGCCCACGAACTGCGCGGACCCGACCTCGCGGTGCTCCGCGTCCGCACCGCAGAACCGTTTCCCTATGCGGCCGGGCAGTACACCCGCCTCCAGTCCCCGCTGCTGCCGCTGACCTGGCGGCCGTACTCGATCGCCTGCGCGCCCCGCCCGGACGGCGAACTGGAGTTCCATGTCCGCCGCACCGGCCCCGGCGGCGTCAGCGACGCGCTGGTCACCCGGACCCGCGTCGGCGACCCGCTCCGCCTCGGACCCGCCCAGGGCTCCATGACCCTGGACGGCGACCCCTCCCGCGACGTGCTGATCGTGGCCGGCGGCACCGGCTGGGCCACCGCCCGCGCCCTGATCGAGGAGCTGTCCCGGCGCCCCCTGCGCCGCAGCACCCACCTGTTCATCGGCGCCCGCACCCTGGACGAGCTGTACGACACCGCCGCCCTCTCCCGCCTGGAGAAGAACTGCTCCTGGCTGCGCGTCGTGCCGGTGATCGGCGAGGGCCCCGGCGCCGCCGACGACGCCTCGGTGGCCGACGCGGTGTCCCGGGCCGCCGACTGGTCCGGACACACCGCCTACGTCAGCGGCCCGCCCATGATGGTCACCGCCACGGTGTACGGCCTGACCGCGCTGGCCCTGCCGCCCGACCGCATCCACCACGACCCCGTCGACGGCACCCTGCCCCCGGCCGCGCGGCCGTCCCCGGCCGGGGCTCCGGTGGCGATCACCGGAGGGTGACCCGCACCACGGCCGGCCGTCCGCCGACGGCGAACGGGAGCCGGTTCCGGCCGCGGCCGGAACTCTTCGCCCCGCCTCCCGCGTTCTTCCGGACGTGACCCTTCAGCAAGAGATCGTCGGCAACGCCATGCAGATGGCGGTCGTCAACCTGCACCCCGGCCAGACCGTGTACTGCGAGGCCGGGAAGTTCCTGTTCAAGACCACGAACGTCACCATGGAGACCCGGCTGTCCGGCCCGTCCGGGGGCGGCGGGCAGCAGCAGGGCGGCGGGAGCGGGGGCATGGGCGGCCTGCTGCGCCAGGCCATGGGCACCGCCATGCAGGTGGGCCAGCGGATGCTCGCCGGGGAGTCGCTGGCCTTCCAGTACTTCACCGCACAGGGCGGCCAGGGCACGGTCGGCTTCGCGGGCGTGCTCCCCGGCGAGATGCGCGCGCTGGAACTCGACGGCCACCGCGCCTGGTTCGCCGAGAAGGACGCCTTCGTGGCCGCGGAGTCCTCGGTGGAGTTCGGCATCGCCTTCGCGGGCGGCCGCACCGGGATGAGCGGCGGCGAGGGCTTCGTCCTGGAGAAGTTCACCGGGCACGGCACCGTGATCATCGCGGGCGCGGGCAACTTCATCGACCTCGACCCGGCCGACTTCGGCGGCCGCATCGAGGTGGACACCGGCTGCGTCGTCGCCTTCGAGGAGGGCATCCGGTACGGCGTCCAGCGCGTGGGCGGCCTGAACCGGCAGGGGATCATGAACGCCGTCTTCGGCGGCGAGGGCCTGTCCCTGGCCACCCTGGAGGGCAGCGGCCGGGTCATCCTCCAGTCCCTGACCATCGAAAGCCTGGCCAACGCCCTGAAGAAGGCCCAGGGCGGCGACAAACAGGGCCCGACGGGGGGTCTGTTCTCCACCCACGCCGGCTGACTCCCGCCCGGGGGCGTCCCGCGTCCCCGCGGTGACCGCTCTGTGACCCTCCTGTGGGTGTTCCGAGGAGGAAGGTGAACTCGCTGAAAAACAGAGTGACTTGACGGGGAATTCTGGGGCGTATTCGTTGACATGTTCTTGTCTACGCGCGTCATCATGGCGTCATGCGAATCCCCCCACGCGCCGCTCGGATCGGCGCCGCAGCAGCAGTCCTGTCCGCCCTCCTCGTCGGCGGCACCGTCTCCGCCACCACGGCGGACGCGTCCACCGTCTCCACCGTCTCCGCCGCCTCCGTCGGCAGCATCTGCCACAGCGACCTGCCGCCGCAGGCCGACGACACCCTCGACCTCATCGCCCAGGGCGGCCCCTACCCCTACTCGCAGGACGGCACGGTCTTCTCCAACCGTGAGGGCGTCCTGCCCAGCCAGTCCTCCGGCTACTACCACGAGTACACCGTGGTGACCCCCGGCTCCCCCACCCGCGGTGCCCGCCGCATCGTCACCGGTGAGCGGGCCCAGGAGGACTACTACACCTCCGACCACTACGCGACGTTCGACCTGATCGACTTCGACTGCTGACCCACCGAGCCTCGCCCCGCGGCCTCCCCACCCCACCCGACGGCCGCGGGGCGAGTCACGTCCGGCGCTCCTGCCGCCGCGTCCGGCGCCCTCACGCCGACTCCGTGCTCCACCGGCCGTCTCCCGCGCCCCGCGTGCGATTCCCGCCCGACGGGCACCAAGCGGGCGCCGCGCGCGTTCTTCGGATACCGGGACACGCCCGGTCGGCCTCGGGGGGAGTCCGGAAGGGGAGCCATGGACAGGCGGCAGCGACAGGTTGTGGATCTGGGGGAGTTCGGGGACGCGTTCCGCCGCGACCCGCATCCCGTGTACGCCGAGCTTCGCGCGCGGGGGCCGGTGCACCGGATCCGGATGCCCGAGGCGGACGAGGACTACGAGACCTGGCTCGTTGTGGGGTATGAGGAGGCGCGCGCCGCCCTCGCCGATCCCCGGCTCGCCAAGGACGGCGCCAAGATCGGCGTGACCTTCGTCGACCAGGCGCTCGTCGGCCGGTACCTGCTGGTCACCGACCCGCCCCAGCACACCCGGCTGCGCAGCCTCGTCACCCGCGCCTTCACCATGCGCCGGGTCGAGCAACTGCGCCCGCGCGTCCGGCAGATCACCGACCTGCTGCTGGACGAGATGCTGTCGCCCGACCACGCGGGCCGCGCCGACCTCATCTCCTCCCTCGCCTACCCGCTGCCCCTCACCGTCATCTGCGAACTGCTCGGCGTCCCCGAGATGGACCGCACCGAGTTCCGCGAGATCTCCACCCAGGTGGTCGCCCCGACCGACCCGGACTCCGAGCGCGAGGCCACCGCCCGCCTCGGCGAGTACCTCACCGAACTGATCGAGGACAAGCGCTGCTCCGGGGTCACCGGCGACCTCCTCGGCGACCTGGTCCGCACCACCGCCGAGGACGGCGACCGCCTCTCGCCCGAGGAACTGCGCGGCATGGCCTTCCTGCTGCTCATCGCCGGCCACGAGACCACGGTCAACCTCATCGGCAACGGCGTCCTCGCCCTGCTCACCCACCCCGACCAACTCGCCGCCCTGCGTGCCGACATGAGCCTGATCGACGGCGTGGTGGAGGAGACCCTGCGCTGGGAGGGCCCGGTGGAGAACGCCACGTTCCGGTACGCGGCCGAGCCGCTGGAGATCGGGGGCGTCCGCATCGAGAAGGGCGAGCACGTGATGATCGGACTCACCGCCGCCCAGCGCGACGGCGCCCGCTTCCCCGCCCCCGACCGCTTCGACATCCGCCGTGACACCCGCGGCCACCTCGCCTTCGGCCACGGCCTCCACTACTGCCTGGGCGCGCCCCTGGCACGCCTGGAGGGCCGGACGGCCATCTCCACCCTGCTGGAGCGCGCCCCCGGCCTCGCCCTGGACGGGCCGCACGACGACTGGCTGCCGGGCATGCTCATGCGCGGACTGCGGGAGCTGCCGGTGCGCTGGTAGGCAGGGCGCGGGGCGGTCGTGCGGCCCGGGGGCGGCGGGCGCCGTGACGGCTCACGCGTGAGCGCCGTACGACCCGCTCTCAGTCGTTCCCCGGTGGGGCCGCCGAGGGGATCTCCGCCATGGCCACCGCCCGCCGCTCCCGTCGCGAGACCTCGCACGCCTCCGCGATCCGCAGGGCCTGGAGGGCCTCGTGACCGTCGCAGGGGTTGGCGCGCCGGCCCAGCAGCACTTCCACGAAGGCGCACAGCTCGGCCTCGTAGGCGGGGGCGAAGCGGTCCAGGAAGCCGGTCCACGGCTTGTCCGCGGGCGGCGGTCCGGTCGGTTCGGTGGAGGCGAGCGGCGTACGGTCGTCCAGCCCGACCACGACCGTGTCGCGCTCCCCGGCCAGCTCCATGCGGACGTCGTAACCGGCGCCGTTCACGCGGGCCGCGGACGCGGTGGCGAGGGTGCCGTCGTCCAGCGTGAGCAGCGCCGCGCCCGTGCCCACGTCGCCGGCCTCGCGGAACATCGCGGGTCCCGCGTCCGAACCGGCGGCGTAGACGTCGCGCACCTCGTGGCCGGTCACCCAGCGCAGGATGTCGAAGTCATGGATGAGCGTGTCCCGGAACAGGCCGCCGGACAGCGGCAGCCAGTCGGCCGGGGGAGGGGACTGGTCGCAGGTCAGGGCGCGCACGGTGTGCAGCCGGCCGAGCCGCCCGGCGCGCACGGCCTCGCGGGCCCCCGTGTACCCCGCGTCGAACCGGCGCTGGAATCCCATCTGCAGCACCGTCCCGGCGGCCGCCACCTCGGCGAGCGCCTGGAGCGTGCCCGGCAGGTCCAGGGCGATCGGCTTCTCGCAGAAGACCGGCAGGCCCGAGCGCGCCGCCCGGCCGATCAGCTCGGCGTGGGCGGGGGTCGCCGTGGTGATCACCACTGCGTCCACGCCCCACCGGAAGATCTCGTCCACCCCCGGCGCCGCCGTCTCGCCGAGCCGGTGCGCGAGCCGCTGCGCCCGCGCGGGATCGGCGTCCGTCAGGATCAGCGACCCGACCTCGCGGTGACGGCTGAGCGTGTTCGCATGGACGGTGCCGATGCGGCCTGTACCGATGACCCCGATGCGCATGGAAACAAAGTGGCGGCGAGTCCCCGCCCCTGTCAATTCGTATGTCAGGACAACCGGACTTCACAACTTCCCGTCAACCCCTCACACGGCTACGCTCAAGCCCGTGCCGAAACCAGTTGTGGACCCGACCGTCACGCTCGAACTCCGCGTGGACCGCAGTTCGCCGGTGCCGTTGTACTTCCAGCTGTCCCAGCAGCTGGAGGCCGCGATCGAGCGCGGGAGCCTTCCCCCCGGCAGCCTGCTGGGCAACGAGATCGACCTGGCGGCTCGGCTCGGCCTGTCCCGTCCCACCGTCCGCCAGGCCATCCAGTCCCTGGTCGACAAGGGTCTCCTGGTGCGCCGCCGGGGCGTCGGCACCCAGGTCGTGCACAGCCAGGTCAAGCGCCCGCTGGAACTGAGCAGCCTCTACGACGACCTGGAGGCGGCGGGACAGCGCCCCGCGACCAAGGTCCTGGTCAACACGGTCGTCCCGGCCTCCGCGGAGATCGCCGCCGCGCTGGGGGTCGCCGAGGGCAGTGACGTCCACCGCGTCGAACGGCTCCGGCTCGCGCACGGCGAACCGATGGCCTACCTGGTCAACCACCTGCCGCCCGGCCTGTTCGACCTGGACACCGCCCAGCTGGAGGCGACCGGCCTGTACCGGCTGATGCGCGGCGCCGGGATCACCCTGCACAGCGCCCGCCAGTCGATCGGCGCCCGCGGGGCCACCGCCATGGAGGCGGAGCGGCTCGGCGAGGCCGACGGCGCCCCGCTGCTCACCATGCGGCGCACCACCTACGACGACACCGGCCGCGCGGTCGAGCACGGCGACCACACCTACCGGCCGAGCCGCTACTCCTTCGAGTTCCAACTGCTCGTCCGGCCCTGACGGCCGGCCCCGCGCGCCGCCGCCGGGAACGTCTCATTGTCCGGACAAGGTGACCGGGATCTCCGCCCCGGCCGTCCCCCCGCCGCCACCGGTGACCGATACTGAAGTGTTTGGGGCTGGTGAGGTCGCCGCCGGGACACACCGACGGTGAGGTCGCCCGCCCCTCACGCACGTCGGAGCAAGGACAGCTGAGAGTCAGCTGGAGACAGCGAGAAGGGCACGGCCTCGTGGCACGGTTTCGGACCTGGGCAGTCATGGCGCTCGCGGGGGCACTCTCGGTGTGCCTCGCGGGGTGCAGCAGCACCGGCGGGAAGCGGGCCGAGGACGCCCGCAAGGCCGCCGTCGCCCAGGGCAGGGCCGCGGTGAACACCCCCCGCTGGACCTTCGCGATGATCACGCACTCGGGAGACGGCGACACCTTCTGGGACATCGTGCAGAGCGGCGCCAAGCAGGCAGCCGTCAAGGACAACATCAACTTCCTGTACTCGCACGACGACGACGCCCAGCAGCAGGCGCAGCTGGTGGACGCGGCGGTCGACAAGAAGGTCGACGGCATCATCGTCACCCTGGCCAAGCCGGACGCCATGAAGGCCGCCGTCCGGCGCGCCGAGAAGGCCGGCATCCCGGTGATCACGGTGAACTCCGGCTCGGAGGAGTCCAAGGCCTTCGGCGCGCTCACCCACATCGGCCAGGACGAGACCATCGCCGGCGAGGCCGTCGGCGACGAGCTGAACAAGCGGGGCAGGAAGAAGGCCCTGTGCGTGCTGCACGAGCAGGGCAACGTCGGCCACGAGCAGCGCTGCGACGGCGTCGCCAAGACCTTCCGCGGCACCCTGCAGAAGCTCTACGTCAACGGCACCAACATGCCTGACGTGCAGTCCGCGATCGAGGCCAAGCTCCAGGCCGACAAGTCCGTGGACAGCGTCGTCACCCTCGGCGCGCCCTACGCCGACACCGCCGTGAAGGCGAAGGACGACGCGGGCAGCAGGGCCGAGGTGGACACCTTCGACCTCAACGCGCAGGTCGCGGCCTCGCTGCGGAACGGCACCCTCGGCTTCGCGGTGGACCAGCAGCCGTACCTCCAGGGCTACGAGGCGGTCGACCTGCTGTGGGCCTACCGGTACAACGGGGACGTCCTCGGCGGCGGCAAGCCGGTGCTGACCGGCCCGCAGATCATCACCAAGGACCAGGCGGCCACGCTGGCGGCGTACACCGAGCGGGGCACCCGATGAGCGCGACCGCCGAACGCGGGACCGGCGAACAGCCCACCGGTGGGCAGGCCCCCGACGGACGGGCCGCCGACGAAAGGCTCCTGCGGACCTCTGCGCTGAAGAAGCTCCTCGCCCGCCCGGAACTGGGCTCGGTCGTCGGCGCCCTCGCCGTCTTCGTCTTCTTCGCCGTCGTCGCCGACGGCTTCCTGCGCGCCTCCAGCCTCAGCACGGTCCTGTACGCCTCCTCGACCATCGGGATCATGGCCGTACCGGTCGCCCTGCTGATGATCGGCGGCGAGTTCGACCTGTCGGCCGGCGTCCTCGTGACGTCCTCGGCGCTGATCTCCTCGATGTTCAGCTACCAGATGACGGCGAACACCTGGGTCGGTGTCGGGGTGTCCCTCCTGGTCACCCTCGCCATCGGCGCCTTCAACGGCTTCATGCTCACCCGCACGAGGCTGCCCAGCTTCATCATCACCCTGGGCACCTTCCTGATGCTGTGCGGCATGAACCTCGGCTTCACCAAGCTGATCGACGGCACGGTCTCCACCAAGACCATCGCGGACATGGAGGGCTTCTCCAGCGCCCGCGCCGTGTTCGCGTCCACCGTGACCATCGGCGGCGTCGACTTCAAGATCACCATCCTGTGGTGGCTCGCCCTGGTCGCCCTCGGCTCCTGGGTCCTGCTGCGCACCCGCGCCGGCAACTGGATCTTCGCGGTCGGCGGCAACGAGGACGCGGCCCGCGCGGTCGGCGTGCCGGTGGCCAAGACCAAGATCGCCCTCTACATGGGCGTCGCGTTCGGCGCCTGGATCTCCGGCCAGCACCTGCTCTTCTCCTTCGACGCGGTCCAGTCCGGCGAGGGCGTCGGCAACGAGCTGATCTACATCATCGCGGCCGTCATCGGCGGCTGCCTGATCACCGGCGGCTACGGCAGCGCGGTCGGCTCCGCCGTCGGCGCCCTGATCTTCGGCATGACCAGCAAGGGCATCGTGTTCGCCGAGTGGAACCCGGACTGGTTCAAGTTCTTCCTCGGAGCGATGCTGCTCCTCGCGACCCTGCTCAACGCCTGGGTCCGCAAGCGCGCGGAGGCGACCACGTGACCGACATGACCGACGACACGACGCGGACGACGCCGCCCGCCCTGGTCGAGCTCAGCGGCGTCGGCAAGCGCTACGGCAACGTCCGCGCCCTCGACGGCGTCTCCCTGGAGGTGCACGCGGGCGAGATCACCTGCGTCCTCGGCGACAACGGCGCGGGCAAGTCCACCCTGATCAAGATGATCGCCGGACTGCACCAGCACGACGGCGGCACGCTGCGCATCGAGGGCGAGGAGACCCGACTCGCCTCGCCGCGCGACGCCCTGGACCGGGGCATCGCCACCGTCTACCAGGACCTGGCCGTCGTGCCCCTGATGCCGGTCTGGCGGAACTTCTTCCTCGGGTCCGAGCCCCGCAGGGGCACCGGCCCCTTCAAGCGCCTCGACATCGCCCTGATGCGCCGCACCACCCGCGAGGCGCTGCTGCGCATGGGCATCGACCTCCGGGACGTCGACCAGCCCATCGGCACCCTCTCCGGCGGCGAGCGCCAGTGCGTGGCCATCGCCCGCGCCGTCCACTTCGGCGCCAAGGTCCTCGTCCTGGACGAGCCGACCGCGGCCCTCGGCGTCAAGCAGTCCGGCGTGGTCCTCAAGTACGTCGCCGCGGCCCGCGACGAGGGCCTGGGCGTGGTCCTGATCACCCACAACCCGCACCACGCGTACCTCGTGGGGGACCGGTTCGTGCTGCTGCGCCGTGGCACGATGGTGGGCAATCACACACGGGACGAGATCACCCTGGACGAGCTGACCCGGCAGATGGCCGGCGGCTCCGACCTGGACGTCCTGCGCCACGAACTCCGGCGCGACTGAGGGCCCCGAGGGGCGCCGCGGTCAACCGGAAGCACTCCGGGATCGCCCGCCCCTCACCCCCGGGCCATGCGGCACCCTTACCGTCGTTGAGGCACAATCGACCAACGATGAGCACCTATCGCGACCTCACGGCCCCCATCGGCTCCCGCCGGGCCCCCGTCCTGCGCACGGTCGGCACCCGGGAGCGTCGGTCCCATCTGACGGCCCCCCGTGTCCCCACCGTCGGCATCGACATCGGCGGCACGAAGGTGATGGCGGGCGTCGTGGACGCCGACGGCAACATCCTGGAGAAGCTCCGCACGGAGACCCCGGACAAGTCCAAGAGCCCCAAGGTCGTCGAGGACACCATCGTCGAACTGGTGCTGGACCTCTCCGACCGGCACGACGTGCACGCGGTCGGCATCGGCGCCGCGGGCTGGGTCGACGCCGACCGCAACCGCGTCCTGTTCGCCCCCCACCTGTCCTGGCGCAACGAACCCCTGCGCGACCGGCTCAGCGGCCGCCTCTCGGTGCCCGTCCTCGTGGACAACGACGCCAACACCGCCGCCTGGGCCGAGTGGCGCTTCGGCGCGGGGCGCGGCGAGGACCACCTGGTGATGATCACGCTGGGCACCGGCATCGGCGGCGCGATCCTGGAGGACGGCCAGGTCAAGCGCGGCAAGTTCGGCGTCGCCGGGGAGTTCGGCCATATGCAGGTCGTGCCGGGCGGCCACCGCTGCCCGTGCGGCAACCGCGGCTGCTGGGAGCAGTACAGCTCCGGCAACGCCCTGGTCCGCGAGGCGCGCGAGCTGGCCGTGGCCGACTCGCCGGTCGCCTACGGGATCATCGAGCACGTCAAGGGCAACGTCGGCGACATCACCGGGCCGATGATCACCGAGCTGGCCCGCGAGGGCGACGCGATGTGCGTGGAGCTGCTCCAGGACATCGGCCAGTGGCTCGGCGTCGGCATCGCCAACCTGGCCGCCGCCCTCGACCCCTCCTGCTTCGTCATCGGCGGCGGCGTCTCGGCCGCCGACGATCTGCTCATCGGCCCCGCCAGGGACGCCTTCAAGCGCCATCTCACCGGCCGCGGCTACCGCCCCGAGGCCCGTATCACCCGCGCCCAGCTCGGCCCCGAGGCCGGCATGGTGGGCGCCGCCGACCTGGCCCGCCTGGTCGCCCGCCGGTTCCGGCGCGCCAAGCGCCGCCGGGTGGAGCGGTACGAGCGCTACGAGCGGTACGCCCAGGCCCGCCGCGAACGGGACACCGCATGACCACCTCCCTGCCCCGCCAGGCCGCCCCGCCGGACCCGGCCCGCCGGCCCGCCGAGGACCCGAGCCACAAGGCCAGGCGCCGGGGGCTCACCCTGCTGATCATCGTGCTGCTCATCGGCGTACCGGCCGGTTACCTGGTGATCTCGGCCAACCAGAGCCGCAACAGCGGCAAGGACAAGGAGGCGAGGTACTCCGCGACCGGCCTCACCCCGGGCTGGCCGTCGAAGGTGCAGCGCCGCCTCTACCAGGTGAACGTGCCCCGCCCGGCCGACCGCATCGCCTCGTACGAGACCAACAACTGGAAGACCAGCCGCCTGTACGTGCAGTTCCGGACCAACCCGGCCGGCCTCGACACCTTCCTGCAGTCCATGGGCACCCGCCGCGACGAGCTGAAGAAGGGCGACATCGCCGTCGGCTCCCGCGACCGCGAGGTCAGCGGCTGGGCCTTCGGCGGCTCCGGTTCCTGGTACGGCCTCACCCACACGCAGAAGAACCCGGCACCCACCCAGGACGTGGTCGTGAACCTGGCCGACCCGGCTTTCCCGACGGTGTACGTGGTGTCGCGGACGGTACCGTAGCGGCCGTCGGGGCCGGTTGTCAGACCCCGCCCGTAGAGTCGGAGACGACTGATCCGATGTGCGGGCGGGAGGTGGCAGAACGTATGAGTGGTGTGGCGGTGACGGCCGGGCGGACGGCGGTCGACGGGGACGCGGTGCCGGTGCGCCTCGCCGCCGTCTACCTGCCCGCGCCGCTCCCGCGCCAAGGGCGTGTCGCCTTCTGGGACCCCGCCGGTGAGCCCCTGCCCGCCGAGGCCGGTGATCCCGAGGAGATCACGGTCGTACGACGGCACGGTGCCGGAGTGCGCCGTCGGCAGGTGCCCGCGCTGGGCCTGCCGCTCGCGCACGCCCTGCCCCTGCTGGTCCGCGCCCGCCGGCACCCGGCCGCGCATCCGGCCACGGCCTGCTGGGGCGCCGCCGCGCTGCACGCGCTGCGCCTCGTCGCGCGGGGGCGGCTGCTGCCCGGCCTCACCCCGAGCGGCCATGACGCCTGGCGGGCCGGTCCGCTGGAGCCCGACGACATCGCCCACCTGCGCGCGATCGCCGCCGCCCTGCCCCCGGAGGGCCACGCCGTGCCGCTGCCGGACCCCGGGCCGTTGCGGCTGCCCGAGCCGGAGGCGCTGGTCCGCTCCTTCCTGGACGCGGTCGCCGACACCCTGCCCCGCACCCCCGCGGCCCCCCACGCCTGCGGCCGCCCCTTCGCCGCACGCGCGCCCCAGGCCCTGCCGGGGGCGCGCGAATGGGCCGCCGAGGTCGCCGCCGGGATGGACGCGGGCGTACGCGTCTCGCTGCGCCTGGACCTGTCCGCGTACGACGCCTTCGACGCCGGCGCGAGCGCGGGCGTCCGCGCCGCCGGAGCGGCGATCGTGCAGGTCCACAGCCTCGCCGACCCCACCCTCGTGGCCGACGCGGCCGCCCTGTGGGCCGGTGAGGCGGACACCGCCTTCGGCCCCCGCGCCCGCGTGGACGCGGCCCTCGCCGTGCGCCGCGCCGGGCGCGTATGGCCGCCCCTGGACCGGCTCGCCGAACAGGACGTGCCCGACGTCCTCGCCCTGTCCGAGGAGGAACTGGGCGACCTGCTCGGTGTCGCGGCCACCAGGCTGGCCGCCGCCGGGGTCGCCGTGCACTGGCCCCGGGACCTCGCCCGTGACCTCACCGCCACCGCGGAGGTCCGGCCCGCGCCCGGCGCCGCGACCGACGGCACCGGCTTCTTCGAGAGCGAGGACCTGCTGCGCTTCTGCTGGCAGCTCGCCCTCGGCGGGGACCCGCTGGACGAGGCGGAGATGGACGCCCTCGCCGAGGCCCACCGCCCCGTCGTACGCCTGAGGGACCGCTGGGTCCTGGTCGACCCCGCCCTCGTCCGCAAGGCCCGCAAGCGGGAACTGGGCCTGCTCGACCCGGTCGACGCGCTGTCCGTGGCGCTCACCGGCACCGCCGAGATCGACGGCGAGACGGTCGAGGCGGTGCCCGTCGGCGCCCTCGCCACCCTGCGCGACCGGCTCACCGCGGGCCTGCGCCCCGCCGAGGCGCCCGCCGGGCTCGCCGCCACCCTGCGCGACTACCAGCTGCGCGGCCTCGCCTGGCTCGACCTGATGACCTCCCTCGGCCTCGGCGGCTGCCTCGCCGACGACATGGGCCTCGGCAAGACCGTCACCCTCATCGCCCTGCACCTGAAACGAGGGCGCGGCGAACCCACCCTCGTCGTCTGCCCCGCCTCCCTGCTGGGCAACTGGCAGCGGGAGATCACCCGGTTCGCGCCCGGCGTCCCCGTCCGCCGCTTCCACGGCACGGAGCGCACCCTGGCCGGCCTCGACGGCGGCTTCGTCCTCACCACGTACGGCACCATGCGCTCCGCCGCCGCCCAACTCGCCGAGCAGGACTGGGGGATGGTCGTCGCGGACGAGGCGCAGCATGTGAAGAACCCCTACTCGGCCACCGCCAAGGCGCTGCGCACCATCCCGGCCCCCGCGCGCGTGGCGCTCACCGGCACCCCGGTGGAGAACAACCTCTCCGAGCTGTGGGCCCTGCTCGACTGGACCACCCCCGGACTCCTCGGCCCGCTGAAGTCCTTCCGCGCCCGGCACGCCCGCGCGGTGGAGAACGGCGAGGACCAGGAGGCCGTGGACCGGCTCGCCCGCCTCGTCCGGCCTTTTCTGCTGCGGCGCAAGAAGTCCGACCCCGGCATCGTGCCCGAGCTGCCGCCGAAGACCGAGACCGACCACCCGGTGCCGCTCACCCGCGAACAGGCCGCGTTGTACGAGGCGGTGGTACGCGAGTCGATGCTGGCCATCGAGACCGCCGAGGGCATCGCCCGCAGGGGACTGGTCCTGAAGCTGCTCGGCGCGCTGAAGCAGATCTGCGACCACCCCGCGCTCTACCTGAAGGAGGACGGCCCCACCGACCGTCTGGTCCACCGCTCGGGCAAACTCGCCCTGCTGGACGAGCTGTTGGACACGGTCCTCGCCGAGGACGGCTCGGTGCTCGTCTTCACCCAGTACGTCGGCATGGCCCGCCTCATCACCGCGCATCTGTCCGCCCGCGCGATCCCCGTGGAGCTGCTGCACGGCGGTACCCCGGTGCCGGAGCGCGAGCGCATGGTCGACCGGTTCCAGGACGGCGGGACGCCGGTCCTCGTCCTGTCCCTGAAGGCCGCGGGCACCGGCCTCAACCTCACCCGCGCCGGGCATGTCGTGCACTTCGACCGCTGGTGGAACCCGGCCGTCGAGGAACAGGCCACCGACCGCGCCTACCGCATCGGCCAGACCCAGCCCGTCCAGGTCCACCGGCTGGTCACCGAGGGCACGGTCGAGGACCGGATCGCCGAGATGCTCGCCGCCAAGCGCGCGCTGGCCGACGCCGTCCTCGGCTCCGGCGAGGCCGCCCTCACCGAACTCACCGACCGCGAACTGACCGACCTCGTCTCCCTGCGGAGCACGCCATGACCCCCGCCGACCCCGCCCGCCCGGCCGATCTGGCCCGCCAGGCCCTGCGCGCGGCACGGCGACGGGCACAGCCCCTGCCGGGGGTGGAGCCGAGGCCGGAGTCGGAGCGGGCGACGGCGGAGGGCGTGGTCGGCGGGGCCGAGGAGATCCAGGGGGCGGATGCGGGGGTCCGCGGGGAGCGGGTGGCAGCGGAACGGGCCTGTCCGACGGCGGAGCCGGGAGCGCGGACCGAGGACGGCGCGGCAGGAGCCGGGTCGGCTGAAGGCGGGCTGACCGGAGCCGGGTGGGCTGGAGGCGCGTCGGCCGGAGACCGGCCGGGCCGCCGGTCCGCGGAGGCCGGGGCGGTCGTCGAGGGCGGCGCGGTCGGCCTCCGTGCGCGGGCGGACCGCGATGGCGGGGCGGGCCGGGCGGGTGAGCCGGGGCCCGATGGTGCCGCGAGGCCCGGTGGTACCGCGAGGCCCGGTGGTACCGCGAGGCCCGGTGGTACCGCGAGGCCCGATGACGGTGAGCGGGTTGATGACGCCGAGGAACTCGACGGCACCAGGGGGCCCGGTGGTGCCGAGGGCCCCGCTGGCGCCGGGGGCCGGGCAGGCGCCGAACGGCTCGATCGCGCCGAGGGCGTCGAAGGCCGTACCGCCGCGCCTGCGCCGAGGCCCGGGGATGCCGCGAGGGCGGCTCTGCGGGCGGCTGTCGCCGGCGGTCACCGCGTCGAGCGCTCCGGACACCGGGAGGAAGGACACGCGCCGGAGGCCGATCCCCGCCCAGGCCGCGCCGCCGATCCCGATGGTGATCCGAACCCGGGCCGTGACCTCGACCCCGGCCGTGCCTCCCACTCTCGCCCTACCCCTACCCCTACCCCTACCCCTACCCCTACCCCTGCCCCTGCCCCTGCCCCTGCCTCTGCCTCTGCCTCTGCCTCTGCCCCTGTCTCTGTCTCTGTTTCTGTCCCTGTCCCTGCCCCCGACTCCGGCCCGCCTTCCGACCCCGGTCCCGCCCCCGGTCCCCGCCCCGGCGACATCGCGCGGGAGGCGCTGCGGGCCGCGCGGCGGGAGGCGTTGCGGGGGGAGGCGGAGGCCGAGCGCGGTGGGCGGCGTGACCCCGACCGTTCGTCGGGGGCCGGCACCGAGGCCCGGACCGGAGGTGCGCCCTCCTCCGCGCGTCCCTCCGGCCCCGCCGCCGACGCCTCCCGCGCCGCGCGGCTCAAGGCTGCCGGTGAGATGCGGCAGTTCCTCAGGACCGCCTTTCGGATGCCGCCGGAGACCGATGCCGCGCCGGAGCCGGACGAGCCCGCCGAGGCGGCCGCCCTCCCCGGGGCCGAGCCCGCCGTCCCGCACGCGCCGCCGACCATGGCCACGCCTCACCGGGACGGTGAACTCAGGCGCACGTTCCCGGCGTTCGCGCCCCGCGGTGCCCGCACCGAGGACGGTCCGTTCGCCGGGACCTGGTGGGGCAACGCCTGGGTGCAGGCGCTGGAGCGGGGCGCGCTGGACGCCAGGCGGGTGGCGCGCGGGCGGGGCTACGCCGACCAGGGGCATGTGGACGCGATCACCGTGACCCCCGGGCTGGTCCTCGCCTACGTGCGGGGGAGCAGGCCCCGCCCCTACCGGGTCCAGGTGCGGGTGCGGGCACTGGAGGACGCGGAGTGGGAGCGGTTCCTGGAGGCGGCCGTCGACCGGCCGGGCCATATCGCCGCGCTGCTCGACAAGGAGCTGCCCCAGTCCCTCGCCGACTGCGGGGTCCCCCTGCTGCCCGGCCCCGGCGACCTCGCTCCGCGCTGCAGCTGCCCCGACTCCGGCCACCCCTGCAAGCACGCGGCCGCCCTGTGTTACCAGACGGCGCGGCTGCTCGACGCCGACCCCTTCGTCCTGCTGCTCCTGCGCGGCCGGGGCGAGAAGGAACTGCTCGACGAGCTCTCCCGGCGCAGCGCCGCCCGCGCGGCCCGCGACGGACGTGAACGGCGGCCCTCGTCACTGCCCGGCATACGCGCCACCGAGGCCCTGGCCCCGCGCCGACTTCCGCCCCCGCCCCCGCCGTTGCCGGTCCCGGCGCATCCCGAGCAGCCCCCGGCGTATCCCGCCGCGCCCGGCGGCCCGGACCCGTTCGCGCTGGACCAGTTGGCGACCGACGCCGCGGCCCGCGCGCACGCGCTGCTCGGCACCGGGCGCGACCCGGTCGGCGAACTGTCCCTGTGGCAGGACGCGGTACGGCTCGCCGCGGGCCGCCCCGGTGCCGGCCTGACCGCGACCACCCGCGCGCTCTACGCGACGCTCGCCCAGGCCACCGACCGCACCCCGGGCGACCTCGCGCGGGCCGTCGCCGCCTGGCGGCAGGGCGGGGTGGAGGGGCTGGCCGTCCTGGAGGAACCGTGGGACCCGCCCGCCGGCCGCTTCGACCGGGCCAGGCCGCTGCTGCTCGCCGCCGACCTGCCCGCGTTCCGGCCCTGGCGCAACCGGCTCACCCATCCGCTCGGCCATGTCCAGCTCCGCCTGGGCCGCGACGGCCTCTGGTACGTCTACGAGTCCGAGCCCGGCGCGGACGACTGGTGGCCCCGGGGCACCCCCGACCTGGACCCGGTCGGCGCGCTCACCGGACTCGGCACCCCGGGCGGCACCTGACCGACGCCCCACGGACGCGCGGAAGTTGAAAAGGCCGGTGCCGGCAGCGTGGAAGCTGCCGGCACCGGCCTTCGGCGCGGGGACCGCGTCGATCAGTACGCGGAGTTCACGTTGTCGATCGAACCGTAGCGGTGGGCGGCGTAGTTGGCGGCCGCGGTGATGTTCGCCACCGGGTCGGTGATGTTCTGGGCGGTGCCGGCCACGTGGTAGGCGTTGAACGTGGGGGAGATCACCTGGAGCAGGCCCTTGGACGGGACGCCGTTCTTGGCGTTGATGTCCCAGTTGTTCTGAGCGTTGGGGTTACCGCCGGACTCACGCATGATGTTGCGCTTCAGACCGTCGTAGCTGCCGGGGATGCCCTTGGCCTTCATGATGGCCAGCGACTGCTTGATCCAGCCGTCCAGGTTGTTGCCGGAGCCGGTCTTGGCGGCGCTGGTGTTCGAGGCCTTGACCACAGAGGCGTGCACCTGCGGCATCTCGGCGGCCTGCGCGTTGGCCGGCATCAGGGTCAGGGCCGCGGCCGCGGCCCCGGTGGTGGCGAGACCGGTGACGGCGAGGGTGCGCAGGCGGGCGATGCGGGTGCGGGTGGCCATGGTCATGCGATAGGACTCTTCCTCTGGGGGACAAGGTCGTGCCGGCCGCGAGGTTCGCGGTGGCGGTGGGGCGGTGTGCCCCGTGCTGCGGGTGGGACCGGGCGGTTGGTTCCGGCGGAGATCCGCTCGGTCCGGCCCGTTGCTTCCCGGCAACGACAGCAATGTTTAGCCAGGCCCGAAGCGCCTGGCAAGGATGTGACGTACTACCGGACTTCGGAGCAATGCCCGATATGAGCCGATATGGAGATGTCTGGGCAGCTCAGGGTGTTCTGCTCCTACGACCCGCCCTAGGACGTGATCTGGCTCCTATGGGTGGCGTCACAGGAGGAGGCCCCGAAACGGCCCGGAACGGGCCGGATCCGGGGGCGGGGAAAGCGTCGGAAGGGGAGGTCTGGAGGGTCGCTTTCGCGGACCGGCCGTAAGGGGACGGTGACGTCCTGTGCGAGGAACCAAGGCTTCGCTTCGGCCTCCCCAGAGATCGCTGGGGTTGACTGGGCCCCCGGCGCGAACTGATGATCTTGCCGGACACCATGACGATCCCCTTGTCGCTGTCGCGACCCAAGGAGAGGGCACCCCTTCTATGGACACCGCGCCGGACACCGCACCCGTATCGCCCTGGACCATTGCCGTGCTCGGGCCCGGAGGCGTTGGCGGCCTTCTCGCGGCCCTGCTCTCCCGTGCCGGACACCGCGTGATCTGCCTGGCGGGCGAGGACACCGCACGGACCCTGTCCCGGGACGGCATCCGGGTCTCCAGCGGCAGGCACGGCGACTTCACCGCCCGGGTGGAGGCCGACACCGAACTGCGCGAGCCGGTGGACCTGTGCCTGGTCACGGTCAAGCACACCGCGCTCGACGCGGCCCTCGACCGGGTGCCGCCCCGGTTCACCCGGGGATTCGTGCTGCCGCTGCTCAACGGCGTCGAGCACGTCGCCGCGCTGCGGGCGCGCTACGGCACGGAGCAGGTCGTACCGGCCGTGATCCGGGTGGAGTCCACCCGCACGTCCGCGGGCGTCATCGAGCACGGCAGCCCCTTCACCGAGATCGACGTGGCGGGCGCGGACACGGACCGGCTCGCGCCGCTGGCCGCCGTGCTCGACGCCGCCGGGGTGAAGACCCGTACCGTCGCGGACGAGAACGCCGCGCTCTGGGCGAAGCTGGCCTTCCTGGCACCGTTCGCCCTGCTCACGACGCGTTACAGGCGGTCGATCGGCGGCATCCGGGAGGAGTACCCGAAGGAGCTGGCGGCGCTGGTGGAGGAGACCACCGCGGTGAGCCGGGCCTGCGGGGGACCGGGCGACGCCGCCCAGATCCTCGCGCGCTACGACGCCTTCCCGGCGCAGAGCAAGTCCTCGATGCTGCGGGACGCGGAGGCCGGCCGGCCGCTGGAACTGGACGCGATCGGCGGCGCCGTACTGCGGGCGGCCGGGCGGCACGGCATCGATGTGCCGCTCGCCACCCGACTGGTCGCGGAACTGGGGGACGGGACGACGGCGGCCTCCTCCGGCTGACCGCCGCCGCTCGGGGCGGCGGCGCTCAGGACACTTCCCGCCGCTCGGCGGCGCCGCCCCGCGCGTCGAGGTGGGCGATCACGGTGTCGGCGAAGGCGTTCGCCGCCGGGGACAGCGCCGACCACTGACGGGCCGCCCAGCCGACCTTGAGCGGCACCAGTCCGCGCACCGGGACCAGACACAGCGGGTCCGGGTGCGAGGTCACCCCTGGGACGGCGGGCACGAGCGCGTGGCCCAGGCCCAGTTCGGCCAGCAGCAGGGCCGTGTCCCAGTCGGTGGCGCCGGTGGGGCCGTGCCCCAGCCGCTCGTCCACCTGCCGGCCGGAGCTGGTGCCGGCCGGCGGCCGGATCAGCTGGGTGCGGGAGAGGTCCGCGAGGGACAGGACGGGTTCCGCGGCGAGGGGGTCGTCGCGGTGCACGGCGAGCACCCAGTCCAGGTCGATCACCGGCCGCTGCTCCAGGCCGTGGACGTCCGGCGTGACGGTGACCCAGGCCAGCTCCACGAGGCCCTTGCGCAGCGCGTCCAGACAGCGCTCACTGGAGCGTTCGGTGTGGAACTCCAGACGGACGTCGGGAAAGGCGTGCCGGAACTCCTTGACCGAGGCACCCATGAAATGGCGGATCGTGGTGCTGCCCGTGGCGATCGCCACACTCCCGTGCCGGCCCGTGCGCAGCTCGTCCAGCAGCCGCAGGGCGTCGTTCAGCGCGGTGAGCCCGTCCTGCACGGCCCGGTGCAGGATCAGCCCCGCCCGCGTCGGCACCACACCCCGGGGCCGGCGCTCGACCAGCGGAAGGCCGGTCTCCTTCTCCAGCCGTCTGATGTGCTGGCTCACGGCGGACTGGGTGCACTTCATCTCGCGGGCCACCGTGCTGAGGTTGTGCGCCTCGCACACGGCCGCGAACACCTTCAGGTCTTCCAGGGTCACCACGGAATCTTAGGGATGAAACCAAAGGGATCGCTTGGGCTTTCGTCTTCGTGAGGAGCCGCCCGGTCCGGGGATACGATCGCCCGGCGCGGGCGGCGCCTTCACGTCCCGGGCCCCGTCAGCGAAGCCCCGGCCGCTCCTCGGACCAGAGGTCCTCCCGGCTCAGCTCCGAGACCTCGTACTTGCCGAGCGAGCTGAGCAGCATCCGCAGCTCCAGCGCCAGGCACTCGACCAGGTTCACCAGACCGTTCTCGGCGTCCTCGTCCACCGCCGCGAGCGCGGCGCGGCCCAGCCCGACGGCCCGTGCGCCGAGCGCGAGGCACTTGGTCGCGCGCGCCCCCTCCCAGATCCGTCCGGTCACGAGCAGACAGTGGTCCTGGGGGTCGACCCGGTCCAGGCATTCCGCGAGCGGCAGGCCGACATGGCCGAGGAACGCCTCGGGCGCCCAGCCGGTGCCGCCCTCGGCGCCGTCCACGCCGACCGCGTCCGCCCCGGCCGCCCAGGCGACCGCCGCCGCCTCGCCGACATCGCGGGCCGGCGGCAGCTTCACCCACACCCGGCAGCGCGGGTAGTTGTTGCGCATCAGCCGGATCTGGTGCCGCAGGATCTCGTCGGTGAAGGTGCCCGGACTGCTGCACCGCAGCACCGCGTCGCTGTCCGCGCCGAACACGTCCATGAGGTCGTACTGCGCGGACAGCGCCGTGGCCTTCTCCCGCGGTACGAGCGTCATGCCGCCCATGCCCGGCTTGGCGCCCTGACCCACCTTCAACTCGAAGGCGAGGCGCCCCGATTCGAGCAGGGGCTGCACCGCGGGATCGCTGTAGACGAGGTTCCACACCTCGGCGTCGGCGTCCTCGGTGCTCTGCTGGACGACGACACCGCCCTGTCCGTCCGGGACGGCGGCGGCGTACTCCGTGATCCTTTGCAGCAGCGAGCTGGGAGCCGTCTGCGCCATGCGGCCGTAGCCGGCGACGGGGACGATGTTCTCGCCAATGATCATCGGAATGCCCAGCCGGCCCGCCTGCCGTGCCACGGCCTGCCCGAGGTCGCCGCTGGCGACCCGGGTCGAGCCGAACGCGGAGACGTAGACCGGCAGGGGAGAGCTGAACCCCCCGATGGTGGTGGCGAGTTCGGCGTCCCCCACCACGGGCTCGCGACCCAGGTCGATCAGCCGTTCGAGACGTCGGGGCACGAAGACCGGGGGCACCAGCCGGGTCCGGTCGATCGCGTCCCGGGGCGCGCCGGGGTCCGGGGCCTGCTGCCCGAACATGGTCGTGCCGTAGCCGGCGGCGTCGGGGAACGCCATCGCGGTGCCGCGCCGGGCGCGCTCCGCCACCTGCGACCGCGGGAATCCGGGGGCGTGGAGATCGGTCATGGCCGCGGGTCCCCCGGGAGCTTCGGGTAGCCGGACGCCTGCCAGGCCGCGTCCAGCCCGCACAGGAACCGCGTGAAGCGCTCCACGCCCAGACCGAAACCGGCGCTGGACGGAAGGCCCTCGCGGGCGAGCGTCAGGTACCAGTCATACTTGGCGGGGTTCTCACCGGTTTCCCGGATGCGCATGACGAGATTGCGATAGTCGGACTCGCGTTCGCTTCCGCTCATCATCTCGCCGAAACCGCCCGGGAAGATGAGATCGAAGTTGCGCAGCACCCCCGGCTCCGTCGGGCTCTCCTTGTCGTAGAAGCCGCGGGAACCCTTGGGGTAGTCGGTGATGAAGAAGGGGTGGGCGGCGGCCCGGGAGATGATCTCCTCGCCCTCCCAGTCGACCTCCGCGCCGGCCTCCTGCGCGTGCCCGCGCTCCCGCAGGTCCGCGACGACCTCGGCGTGGCCGCGGCGGCCGTAGGGACCGGCGAGTATCTGCTTGAAGTCCTCCAGGTCACGGCCGAGCACGGCCAGTTCGGACTGCGCGTGCACGAGGACGTACTCCACCACGTACTTGGTCAACCGCTCGGCGATGTCCAGGGCGTCCTCGCGGGAGCCGTCGCCGATCTCGACATCGAGCTGGTGGAACTCCACCAGGTGACGGTGGGTGACCGCGGTCTCCAGCGGTTCGAGCCGCACGTTCGGAGCCACGTGGAAGATCTTGTCGAAGCTGAGCAACGAGGCCTGCTTGTACAGGATCCCGCTGGTCATCAGCTTGTAGCGGTGTCCGTAGTAGTCGATGTCGACCTGCTTGGCGCCGCGCGCGCCGGGGTCGGTCACCGGTCCGATGGTGGGCGGCAGCAGCTCCTGGAAGCCCTCGCCGACCAGGAACTCCCTGGCTCCGGTGAGAAACTTGCTTTGTACGGCCAGCGTGGCGCGGGTCCTGTCCGACGTCAGGTGGGCGCGTGGGGTGGGTAGTTGGACCCGACCCGTCTCCTGGGACAACCTCGTAACCTTTCATGTCCGTCGGTCGTGTCGGCCGTCGATCCGGGGCGAATCATTCCGCTCACCTCAGGCTCGACCGACGTTTGGAAATCATTTGCCTTTGCTCTGACCTATTTCGTAAGCGAACGCAAGCCAGCCGCAACCTTTGCGTGTGAGATGAAGCACAGTCCGACACGTTGCCGCCGTCTCCAGAGTGAATGGCGGCGGTTTACTCTCGACGCAAGCAGCGCCGTGATCTTGACGTAACGTCAGGAGACGTGTCAAGGTCGGACACAAGTCTGAGGACACCGAGAAGGTGTCCGTAATCTCCATCCATGTGGAGGTATGGCTGTGCGAGAAGTGCCTTCTTTGTAATCCTGCACCGTGTCTTGATCCGAGTTCCACAGTTCGTCATTTATTCGTTGTTCGGCTGTCGACTGTCACGCTCGACCGAGTTTTTCCAGGTGGGTAGGTATGGACGATCTGAAGTTGCACTGGTGTTCACCTCTGGACAGTGGCCAGCAGAAGGCCACGGACAAGTATCAGGCGGGCGAGCTCGACTTTGCCGGGATAGTTGATTTCGCTCGTGAGGCAGATGAACTCGGGGTTGATTCCCTACTCATGGGAATCAGTTACCACATGCCCGATCCCCTTCCGATGATCGGTGCTCTCGTCCGGGAAACCGAACGCGTCAAGTTCATCCTCGCCTACCGCCCCGGGCTGCTTTCGCCGACGCTGTTCACCCAGATCGTGAACACCGTCTCCTGGATGTCCGACGGGCGTATCGCGCTGAATCTGGTGGCCGGCATCTCGCCCGCCGAGCAGGCGTTTTACGGAGATTTCCTCGCGCATGACCAGCGGTACGCCAGATCCGAGGAGTTCCTCGACGTCTGCCACCGCTTCTGGCGCGGTGAGACGCCCCTGACCTACAAGGGCGAGCACTACACGATCGAGGAGGCGCAGCTCGGCCTCGGGTACAAGGGCGGCGGCCGCCCGCACATCTACATCAGCGGTGCCTCCGCCGTGGCGCAGAAGACCGCGATCACGTACGCGGACTGCTGGCTGCGCTATGGCGACACCCCCGAGGGCATCGCGGCCGTCACCGAGCCGCTGCTGTCCCAGGGCTGCAAGGTCGGCATCCGCATGCACGTCCTCGCCCGCGAGACGCGCGCCGAGGCGCTCGCCGCGGTCGACGAGATGATGCGCGACCCCGACGAGCAACACCGCGCCTGGGTCACCGACTTCGTCGGCAAGTCCGACTCGGAGGCCGTCAAGACCTCGTTCCGGCTCGCCGACTCGGCCTCCGACGACTGGCTGTCGCCGATGCTGTGGTCCGGCGCCGTCGCCTACCGGGGCGGCCCCGCGCTGTGCGTGGTCGGCAGCTACGCGGAGGTCGCCGAGTACCTGTACGCCTACAAGGCCGCGGGCGTCAGCGAGTTCATCTTCTCGGGCTGGCCGACGCGCGACGAGATGCGGATCTTCTACACGCACGTCGCCCCGCTGATCCGCGAGCACGAGCGAAACGCGGCGGCGGGTTCGTGACCTCTCAACCCCGCTTCGGCCGCGGCCTGTTCGGCGCGGGCGTGCTGCTCGGCCTGATGGCCGAGCAGGTCGTGATGTTCGCGGTGCCGCTGCTCCTCTTCCAGGACACCAAGCAGGTCTCCACGCTCGGCTTCGCGTTCGCGCTGGAGTGGCTGCCGGGCCTGATCGCCTACCCCTTCGCCGGCCTCGTCGCCGACCGGGACGGCGGCGCCCGGCTGTTCTCCCTCGTCACCGGCTCCCGCGCGGTCGTGCTCGCCGTGGTCGTGGCGGTCTGCCTGACCCGGCCGGGCTGGACCACCCCCGCCCTGATGACCAGCGGCGCGATCCTCTCGGTGCTGGTCGCGCCGACCCGCATGTCCGTCGAGAAGATGGTGCCCCAGCTGGCCGCGGGCGAGGCCCTGGCGCGCACCCAGGCGCTCGTGCAGAACATGGAACTGCTCGCGATGGCCCTCGGGCCCGCGCTCGCGACGCTCGCCGCGGCGCTGATCGGCAAGGTGTGGCTGCTCGTCGTCGCCGCCTCGGTGTTCGCCCTCGCCGCCGCCTGCTGGCTGCCGCTGCCGCGCGGCGAGCGGCCGACCGCACCGGTGACCGCGCGGGCCACCGTGCGGGAACTGGGCCTGGGCTGGAAGCTGATGACCGGCAACCGCCCCGTGCTGCTGCTCGGCGTCCTCAACTTCGGCATCAACCTCGTGGTCGCCTCGGTGCTCAGCGCCAACGCGGCCCTGGTGACCGGCGTCTTCGCCGCGCCCGACTGGTCGTTCGCGCTGCTCAACACCTGCGTCGGCGTCGTCGGACTGGTCAACCTGCTGGTGATCCCGCTCCTCCTCAAGCGGTTCGAGGTCGGACTGCTCGGCGCGCTCGGCTTCACGGTGCTGTGCCTGGCGCTGCTGCTGATCGGCATCGCCGGCACGTTCCCGGTCTACGCCGTGCTGTTCATCGCGGTGCTCACGGGAACGGCGTACTACAACGTCTTCAACCGCACCCAGCGGGTGAAGGTGATCCCCAGGGAGCACCTCGGGAAGGTGATGGGGCCCTTCTACCTGCTCAACCTGCTGTCGTATCCCATCGCGGGCCTGCTGGTGGGCAGCGTCGGGGCCGCGTACGGTCCGCAGCGGCTGGTGGGCGTGCTCGCCGTCGTGCTCAGCGCCTTCGGAGCCGTCCTCCTGCCCCTGACCATGCGCAGTTTCCGCCGGACGCTCACGGACCGCGAACGAGTTCCCGTAGGAGTGCAGTCTTGAGTACGTCCTTCCGGTGCGTCGTGAGCACCGTCGAGTCGGATTCCCACATCTGGAACCTGGTCTATCTGCAGAAGCTCCTGGAGGAGCACGGCGGCCTGGTGCGCAACCTCGGCAGCTGCACCCCGGTGACCGAGGTGCTGCGCGGCATCGAGGAGCACCGGCCGGACCTGCTCGTGGTCTCCAGCGTCAACGGCCACGGCCACCACGGCGCCCGGGTCCTGCTCGGCGAGATCCAGCGCCGGGGCCTCGAACTGCCCTGTGTCGTGGGCGGAAAGCTCACCACCTCGGAGTCGGACAACGACCGGGTGCGCCGCGACCTGATCGCCCAGGGCTGGACCGACGTGTTCACCGGCGAGGACGCCGTCCCCCGCTTCCGGGACTTCCTCCAGTGCGGCGAGCGGGACGGCTTCGCCGCCTGGCAGCCGCAGTCCGCCCCCGTACCGCCGTGGGACCACCCGGAACTCTTGACCGCAGGAGCAGTCTGAATGCACATCGTCATCGTCAACCGCTGGCCGCGCTTCTCCGACGGAGTGCGCTGGGACAACGAGCTCACGCGCTACGAGGAGTTCATCGACCACGACGCCCACCAGGTCAGCTATGTGGTGGACCCGCTCGGCGCCGAGGGCGTGCTCGCCGATCCCGCGAAGATCGCCGCGCAGGTCCAGGTGGACGACGTCAACGACTTCGAGGCGCTGCGTGACGCCGTCGCCGAGATCACCGACCGGGTCGGCCCGGTGGACCAGCTCGTCGCGCTGTCCGAGTTCACCCTGGAGATCGCCGCCCGGGTCCGCCGGGACCTCGGCATCCCCGGTCCGACCCCGGACGAGGTCGCGGTCTACCGCGACAAGGTGCGGATGAAGGAGATCCTCGCCCTCAAGGGCGTCCGGGTCCCGCGCTTCGGCGGCTGCGAAACCCCCGAAGCCGCCGTGGAGTTCGCGCGCGCCACCGGCTACCCGGTGATCCTCAAGCCGGTCGACGGCGCTGCCAGCATCGGGGTGCACCGCGTCGAGGACGAGCAGGCGCTCCGGGAGCTGCTGCCCACCCTGGACCTGTCCCGGTACGAGATCGAGGAGTTCGTCACCGGGCGCATCTTCCACATCGACGGCTACGCGGACGACCACGCGGAGATCCCCTTCCAGGTCGTCTCCCGCTATGTGAACGACTGCCTGGCCTTCGGCCTCGGCGCACCGCTCGGCTCGGTCGTGGTCCAGCACAGCGAACTGCGCGAGCGCATCGAGGCGTTCAGCCGGGAGTGCGTCGCGGCCCTCGGCATCCGCACCACCCCCTTCCACCTGGAGGTCTTCGTCACACCGGCCGACGAGCTGGTGTTTCTGGAGATCGGCGGCCGGGTGGGCGGCAGCGAGGTGCCGCACCTGCTGAACAAGCTGTTCGGGGTCAACCTCTTCGAGGTGTGGCTGCGCGCCGTGGGCGGCGAGCCCACCGGGATCACCGCCAAGACCGGCGACCCGTCCGGCGGTTGGCTGTGCGTGCCGAAGCCGGCCGACCTGCCCGCGCGCGTGACCAAGGCCGTCTCCCTGCGCGCGAGCGTGCCCACGATCTGGCGGGAACTGCTGCCCCCGGTCGGCGAGGTGCTGCAGCCGGGCGGCTCCTACGACGCCCTGCACAGCGGCCGCTTCATCCTCCTGGACGACGACGAGTCCCAGGTGGAGGCCGACATCCACCGCATCATCGACACCTTCGAATTCGAGGCTACGAAGATATGAACCAGCACACGGGGGAGCCCGCGAACGAGCGGTACCCGACGTTGTACACCCGCCTGACCGGTTTCCTCAGCGACGGGGAGCTCGAAGGCGTCAAGGCGACCGGGGAACGGCTCGTCGAGGCCGCGGGCGGCGTCGACGCCCTGCCCGGCTACAAGGTCATGGTGGCCTACGGCGGCGGCAAGGACAGCACGTACGTCGTCGCCTTCGTGCGCGCGGTGCAGCTGCACCTCGCGCTGAACTTCGGCCGCACCTTCACCCTGCGCGTCGCCAACATGCGGCACGCGGGTGTGCCCCGGGCCGTCATGGAGAACATCGACCGCGTCTACCGGGCGCTCGGCCTCCTCGACGACGAGCGGGCGGAACTGCTGACCATCGACCACACGCTGGTGCGCCCCTTCCACGTCGACCTGCCGCTGCCCGAGCAGCTGGTCGCCATCAACCGCGTCGACGTCCTGATGAACGGCCACCGCGCCGCCGGTGACGGCCGGCCGACCTTCTGCAACAGCTGCAACCTGGCCGTCGCCGACTTCTACGGGCGCGCGGCCTGGTTCGACGGCGGCGTCGACGTGGTGATGACCGGCGACTCCCGGCGCGAGCAACTCCTCTACTCCGCCTGGATCATGCGGCTCGCCAAGGCGTCCGGCGTGGATGTCGAGGAGTGCCGCACGATGGGCTTCAGGGGCATCCTCCTGGCCCTGCGCGGCATCGGGGACACCTACTTCCGCGAGCTGTTCGGCGACGACAGCGAGCACGAACTCGCCGAGCGCGAGGTGTCGACGGGCGACCGCTCGATGCAGCCGCAGTTCATCTCGGTCTACGACCTGGTGAGTTACCGGGTGCACGACCACTGGGACCTCATCGTCGACTTCCTCGGGTTCCAGTTCGACGACCTCGCCTTCAGCTTCAGTGAGTCCGACTGCGCCAACCCCGGCCTGATGGCCCATCTACGCGCGCTGCGGAGCGAGTTCGTGCAGGGACGGTCGTACGACGAGGGCCTGGCCGAGTACCTGGAACTCGCCGAGGAGCTGATGCACAAGAAGGAGATGCCGCAGAACCTCATCGAACTCGCCCTGAGCCGCTACGACTCGCCGGACAAGCGGCTCCACCGGCGCAAGCTCGCCGACGAGTTCGCGCAGGAGGCGTTCGGGCTGTCCGAAGAGGCGCTCGTGGCCATGGTGTTCTCCCCGTTCACCGACCGCGGCGAGCGGCTGGCCGCCTTCCTCGAACGCTGCCACCCGGCACGGGCCGGCCAGGCGGACCGCATCCACGCGGCGCTCGCCGCCGAGGGCGACACGGACGGCGAGATCGCGGCCTGGCTGGAGGACGTCTCCGGCCTCGGCCTCGCCCACCTGCGCACGCTCTACACGAGCAGTCTGGTCGACTTCGGCACCCCGGGGACGATCATCTCCCGCGTCCGGGCCGGCGACCCGCACAAGTACCACGTGGCCACCATCGACCCGGCCAGCGGCGCCCCCGCCACCGAACTGATCTCAGGACGGTGACCGGCTACCTCGACCGGTTCGTGGCCGGCCGCCGGGCCGAGCACACCCTGGTCGTGCAGCCGCGCATGGGCTTCGGCAGGATCGACGCGATGGCGGCCGGGCTGCGCGAGGTGGCCGCCCTCGACTTCCCCGTGGTCGGCACCCTCACCCTCGACAGCTACACCCGGGTCGGCGACCACACCACCCCGCTGGAGCGGCTGGCCGCGGACGAGGAGCTGAACGGATATCCGCTCGTCTCCCACCCCGCGGCCGCCACCCGGCGCATGCTGGAGGGCCTGTACGGACCGTCGTTCCCCGTGCAGGTCCGGCACGGTACGGCGCTGCCGCTGGCCGTCTTCCGCAGACTGGTCGAAGTCGGTCTGGACGCGACGGAGGGCGGGCCGGTCTCCTACTGCCTGCCCTACAGCAGGCTCCCGCTCGCCGACGCGGTCCGCGCCTGGTCGGAGAGCTGCCTGCTGCTGGCGGGGGAGACCGAGCACGGTCACATCGAGAGCTTCGGCGGCTGTCTGCTCGGTCAGCTCTGCCCGCCGTCGCTGCTGGTGGCCGTCGCGGTGCTGGAGGGCTGCTTCTTCCAGGCCCACGGGCTGCGCCACATGTCCTTCAGCTACGCCCAGGGCACGCACCCTGCGCAGGACCGCGGGGCCGTACGGGCCCTGCGCACCCTCGCCACCGAACTGCTGGGGAACGTCTCGTGGCACGTGGTCCTGTACACGTACATGGGCCTGTTCCCGCGCACTCCGGCGGGCGCCGGCGCGCTCATCGAGGACAGTGCGCGCCTGGCCCGGGACGCGGGCTGCGAGCGGCTGATCGTCAAGACGGTCTCCGAGGCGTGGCAGATCCCGAGCGTGTCGGAGAACCTCTCCGCGCTGCGGCTCGCCGCGGCCGCCGCGCGCGGCCCGGTGAGCCCCGGAACGGCCGAGGAGGACGCGTACTTCGAGGAGACGCTCACCGAGGCGCGGGCCATCGTGGAGGCGGTGCTCGACCTCGACGCGGACATCGGCACCGCGCTGACCGAGGCGTTCCGGCGCGGCCTGCTCGACATCCCCTACTGCCTCCACCCCGACAACAGGTCGGCGGCGACCTGCGTCATCGACGGACGCGGCGCGCTGGCCTGGGGGTCCACCGGAAACCTGCCGTTCGGCACCCCCACGTCCCGTAAGGCCGACCGGCTCACCTCCGACGACCTCTACGGCATGCTCAACCACGTCGCGGAGCGCTACGACAGCGAATCGTCCGAGCCCAGATTGGTTCCCCACTCATGACTGTCCCGCAAGACCGCCCGGACCGTCCCGTCCTGGTCCTGGTGGACGCGTTCTCCACCGGGTCGATGCTGGCCCGGGAGGCGGCCGAGACCCACCGCGTCCTGCATGTGCGCTCCCGTGCCCTGGCGTCCGACACCTTCGGCGCGAGCCTGCCGAGCGCGCTCCTGGCCGAGGACCTCACCTATCCCGGTCACGAGGCCGAGGTACTGGCGCACGTGGCGGCGCGGCAGCCCGTGGGGGTCGTCGCGGCGAGCGAGTTCGGCGTCGAGGTGGCGGACGAACTGGCGCACCGGCTCGGCCTGCGCGGCAACGACCCGGCGCTGTCCGCTGCCCGCCGCGACAAGTCCCTGATGATGGAGGCCCTTTCCCGGGCGGGCGTGCCCACGGCACGGCAGTGCCGCTCCGGCGACGTCGCCGAACTGCTCGACTGGTGGCGCGGCCGCCCGGACATCGCGCGTGTCGTGGTCAAGCCGCTCGACAGCGCGGGCTCCGACGACGTCTACACCTGCGACACCGAGCAGGGGGTCGCGGATGCCTGCCGGGCCGTCCTCGGCAAGACCAACATCATGCTGCGGGTGAACGAGGAGGTGCTCGTCCAGGAGTACCTGGCCGGGGACGAGTACATCGTCAACACCGTGAGCCGGGACGGCGGTCACTGGTTCACCGACGCCTGGATCAGCCGCAAGCAGGTACGGGAGGGCGGCCGCAGGATCTACGAGGCGGAGGACCTGCTCACACCCGACGATCCCGTGCTCGACATCATCCTCCCTTACACAGCAAGGGCGTTGGACGCCCTCGGGATCACCGACGGCCCCGCGCACAGCGAGCTGATCCTCACCGCGCGCGGCCCGCTGCTCCTGGAGACCGGGGCGCGTATCTCCGGTCTGGCCAACCCCGCCGCGCTCGACCTGTGCACCGGCGCCAACCAGGTGAGCCTCACCCTCGACTGCCACGCGCGCGGCGGCGTGTCACTCGCCGCGCGCCCGGCCCGTTACCCGGTGCTCCGGCGGGCGCGCTGCGTCAATCTCATGGCCCGTCGTGCCGTACCGCTGCCGATGGAGGCCATCAGGACCGCGCTGGAGCGGATCCCCGCCTTCGAGAGCGTCCGGTTCCGGATCGCCGACGGCGCGCCCACCCGGCCGACCGTGGACCTCAACTCCTCTCCCGGCGCCGTGTTCCTGGTGCATCCCGACCCCACCGAGATCGACTACGCACACAAGGTGATCCGCGAGCTTGAGCACGAACTGCTCTGAATCCGAAAGCATGGTGAGATCCACATGTCCCTAGACAGCGAGCGGTTCCGCAAGATCTTCGGTTCCTTCCCGACGGCCGTCGCCATCGTCACCGCGCTGGACGAGCAGGGCCGGCCGCGCGGCTTCACCTGCAACGCGGTCTGCTCGGTCTCCGCCGCCACGCCGAGGCTGCTCGTCGGGGTCGGCAAGAGCTCCCAGACGTTCCCGGCGCTGGCGTCCTCCGGCGCCTTCGTGGTCAACTTCCTCGCCGACTCGGGCGAACAGGCGTCCCGCACCTTCGCCGACAAGGGGCCGGACAAGTTCGCGGGCCTCGTGTGGGAACCGTCCGCGCACGCCGCGGGCGCCCCGATCCTCACCGAGATCGCGCTCGCCTACGCCGAGTGCCGCACCGTGCAGACCGTGGACGCCGGGGACCACTGGCTGCTCATCGCCGACGTCCACGGGGGAGAGGCGTACGACCGGGAGCCGCTGCTGTACTGCCGGGGCGCGTACAGCACGTGGCCGGCCACGGCGGGCAGCCGCTGACCGGCGGATGTGACGCGGACGCGAGGAGGCCCGGCGATCCGCCGGGCCTCTTCGGCAGGGGCGGGCACACCCGTGCCCGGTTCGTGGTTTTCGCGCCACCCGACCCCCTTGGGAGGGAAGCCGCCACTTCTGTACGGGATTCGAAAATGCCTGTAGGTGACACTCACCCGCAACTCCGGTCACAGAGCGGAGGTTGGTGAACCGTCAAATGGGCAATCGGCGTCCAAGTCGGGTCAAATACCAGATGCAATCGACAGCCAACAGTGTGTAGTTTGCCAACTGCTTCCACGGACGCCCCGTACGCAGACGCCCGGACGTCTCAGACGCCCAGACGTATCCGAGATCCCCGAGGTCCCCATCCATGATCGAGATACCGGAGCTGGCCTTCGGCGGCCTGGCTGCCGGGACGGTGTCGGCCCTAGCTCTGGGCGGCGGCCTCTGGCGCTCCAGACGTGAACGCGCCCGGCTACGGCAGGAGATGACCGGTCTGCGCCACCAGGCCGAGCAGTCCGCCCGCGCCGGTGCCGAGGAGGCCGACCGCGTCCGGCAGGCGTTCATCGCCGAGTTGGAGCACCTCGTCACCCGGCGCATGCCGGCCGAGGCGTCCCGCATCGCACACCCGCACGTACCGGTGCCCGGCCCGGCCGGTCCCGAGGGCGCGGTGACGGAGCCGGTGCTGGAGGCCCTGCGCACCGCGATCCTCCAGGAGCGCAAGCGGGTCGACGCCGCCGCCCGCGCCGGCATGCGCGGCACCACCCGGGAGATCCAGGCCAGCCTCTACCGCCTCCAGGACATCCTGCACGGACTCCAGCAGCGGTACGACGACCCGGAGCTGGCGCAGGACCTCTACACCCTGGACCACGAGAACGAGCAGTCGCTGCGCCGCGCCCAGGTCGCCGCGGTGGTCTGCGGTGCGTGGGTCGGCCTGGCCCGCGAGGAGTCGCACCTCGTCGACGCCGTCACCGGCGGACAGGCCCGGCTGGCCGGCTACCGGCGGGTCAAGCTCCACAACCACCTCGAACCGGGCACCGCCCTGGTCTCGCACGCCGTGGAGCCCGTCGCGATCATCGCCGCCGAACTCCTCGACAACGCGCTGCGGCACTCCTCCCCGGACACCTCGGTCGTGGTCAACCTCGAAGCCGTCCACAACGGTGTCGCCGTGACCGTCGACGACGCGGGTGTCGGCATGGCGCCCGACGAACGGGCCGCCGCGCAGCGGGTGGTCGCGGGCACCGACCCGATCATGTTCTCCGACCTCGGCGACCCGCCCCGGATGGGCCTCGCGGCGATCGGCCAGCTCACCCGGCAGTTCGACCTGTCGGTGGACCTGTCCACGCCGTCGCCGTACGGGGGCGTGCGGGCGGTCCTGCTGGTCCAGAAGCATCTGCTGAGCCACATCGACCCGGCGCTGCGCCCCGCCGCCGCGAGTGCGTCCCCCTCCACCCGCACCGGGGAGGTGCCCAGGCCGGAACCGTGGGCCGAGCACGCCCACACGCCGGCCCCGGGGGTTTCCCTGCCGGGGACGGAACCGGTCCGCGCATCCCGGTCCGAGGCCACCGCGGGCGGATCGGCGGAACCGGACACCCGTCAGCCGGTGCCCGACCCCGAACCGCCGGCGGCCGGTCCCGACCAGCCGGCGCCCGACGTCGGTCGGCCGGCGGCCGGTCCCGATCAGCCGGTGGCGGCGGACGTCGACGACCTCCCTCGCCGCCGCCGCCGTCGGGTGTCGCCGGACCAGGCGGCGATGATCCGGCCGAGCGCGGCCAAGGCCGCCTCCCCCGCCCGCTCGCCCGAGGAGGCCGCCGCGGCCCTCGGCGCCCTGCAGTCGGCGACCGCCGCTGCCCGTGATGCAGCTCGATCCGAAGGGACCGCTCCCTGATGACCAACCGCGAGACCGGTGACACTGCGTGGGTTCTCGACCCGATCCTCGACGTCCCGCATGTGAAGGCCGCCGTCCTGCTCACCAGGGACGGACTGGTATCCGGCTTCTCGGAGGCGCTCACCCAGGCCTCGGCCGAGCGGGTCGCTGCGATCACCTCCACCGTCCAGGGCGCCTGCCGTACCGCCGCCGCCGCGTTCGCCGACATGCCGGCCGCCCAGCTCCGGCAGGTCGTGATCGAGTCCGACCACGGCTACATCCTGGTCGCCCCGACCGACCACGGCACCTGCGTCGCCGCCTACGGCGACCCGGAGGTCCGGCTCGACCTGCTCGGCCACCGCGTGCACTCCCAGGTCGCGCGGCTCGGCGAGAAGGCGATGGCCGCCGCACCCCGCGCGGCCGAGGGTGGCGCTTTGCTGTGAGGGGCCACCGGTCCGGCCGTCCGCTGGTACCCGCCTACCTCGCCACCTCGGGGGTCGCGCGGCCCAGCCGTAACAGCCTGGAGCGCCTGTCGGTGCTCACCTCTGCCGCCGGGCCGGTCCCCGGCGACCTGCCCGCGGCCCAGCAGGCGCTGCTGCAGTCGCTGGACGGCGGCTCCCTGACCGTCGTGGAGGCGGCGGCGCTGCTGCGGCTGCCGGTCTCCGCCGTCCGGGTCCTCGCCGCCGCCCTGATCGACCAGGGGCTGGTGACGGCACGCCCGCCCGTCCCGTCCGCCGCCCTGCCCGACCATGACCTGCTGAAGAGAGTCGCCGATGGCCTCCGCGCCCTCAAGCTCTGAACGTTCACCGGCCGAAGCCCGGCCCGACGGCTCCGGCGTCCGGGCCGGGGAGCTGCACCTTCCCGCCACCGCACGGGAGCTGGTGAAGATCGTCGTCGTCGGCCCGTTCGGCGTCGGCAAGACCACACTGATCGACTCGGTGTCCGAGATCCGCCCCCTGCACACCGAGGAACACCTCACCCAGGCCTCCACCGCCGTCGACGACCTCGACGGCGTGCGGGACAAGAAGACCACCACCGTCGCCATCGACTTCGGCCGGATCACCCTCGGTGAGGAGATCGTCCTCTACCTCTTCGGCACCCCGGGGCAGGAACGCTTCCGCGCGCTGTGGGCCGACATCGCCTACGGAGCGCTCGGCGCCCTCGTCCTCGTCGACAGCCGCCGCCTCGACGCCTCCTTCGACGTCCTCGGCCTGGTCGAGGAGTCGGGGCTGACGTACGCGGTCGCCGTCAACACCTTCCCGGACTCCCGCCGTTATCCCGAGGAACAGCTGCGGGAGTCCCTGGACCTGGCTCCGGACACCCCGTTGGTGGAGTGCGACGCCCGGGACACCCACTCCTCCGTCGACGCGCTGCTCGCCCTGGTGGAGCACCTGATCGACCTCAACGCCCGCGCGGTGGCCGGGGAGGTGCGCTCATGACGGCGTACCCCGCGCCCCCGGAGTCCTTCAACCGCTCCACCCCCGTGCGGCTGTGGGAGGACGGATTCGCCGTCGACCCGCGCCGCTACTACGACGCGCTGCGCGCCCAGGGCCCGGTCGGCTGGGCCGAACTCGCCCCGGGCGTACCGGCGTACGTGGTCACCGACCGCAGGGCCGCGCTCGACATGCTGCACGACGACGCGACCTGGTCCCGTGACCCGCGCCCCTGGCAGGCGACCGTCCCCGAGGACCTCCCGATCCTCGGCATGATGCGCTGGCGGCCCAACACCCTCTTCTCCGACGGCGAGGAGCACGTCCGCTACCGGACCGCCCTGCTCCAGGCCTTCGACCTGGTCGAGCCGCACGACCTGCGCGAGCGGGTGCTGCGGGCGGTGCACATCCTGGTCTCCCGGTTCGGCCCGCGCGGCGAGGCGGACCTGGTGAACGACTTCGCCCGCCCGTTGATGACGCTGATCTTCAACAGCATCTTCGGCTTCCCCGACGGCGAGGCCGACCGCCTCAACGACGCGCTCGGCGCGCTGATGGAGGGCGGTGAGGCGTCCGTCCAGGGCGAGGCCGAGTACGGCAGGTACGTGATGGACCTGATCGGCGCCAAGACGGCGAGACGCGGCGACGACCTCACGAGCCGGCTGCTCGACCACCCGCTGGGCCTGACCACCGAGGAGGTCACCTGGCAGGTCTTCCTCACCCTGGGCGCGGGCCACGAGCCGTCCACCAACCTGGTCAGCAACGCGCTCTCCCGCATCCTCGGCAACCCGGCGTACTACTCCACCCTCACCAGCGGTTCGCGAACCGTGCGGGACGCGGTGCTGGAGGTGCTCCGCTACGAGACCCCGCTCACCAACTACGGGGTGCTCTACGCCCGCAAGCCGGTCAGTTTCCACGGCGTGTGGGTGCAGGCCGCGGTGCCGGTCGTCGTCTCGTACGGGGCCCTCGCGCTGTTCGCGGACGAGGAGCACGGCGGTGCGCACCACCCGCGGGACGCCTCCCATCTGTCGTTCGGCGCGGGCCCGCACACCTGCCCGGTCAAGCACCAGGGGCTGCTGATCGCCACGGAGGCCATCGAGCGCCTCACCCAGTGGCTGCCCGACATGGAGCCCATGGTGGCCCGCGACCGGCTCACCTGGCGCCCGGGCCCGTTCCACCGCTCCCTCGTCGCCCTGCCGGTCCGGTTCACCCCCGTCACCCCCGACCGGCCCGCCGGGCTGCCGGCGGATTCCGCGTCCTTCCAGACTGGAGTGTGAGTATGACCACCACGCCCGCCCGCGTGCCCATCGATCCCTTCGGGTCCGACATCGTCGCGGAGAGCGCCCGGCTGCGCGCCCTGGGACCGGTCGTCCCCGTGGAACTGCCCGGCGGGATACCGGCCTGGGCACCCACCGGGTACGACGCCCTGCGGACCCTGATCCTCGACCCTCAGGTCAGCAAGGACCCGCGCAGGCACTGGCGGCTGTGGCCGGAGGTCGGCGAACACCCGGAGTGGGGCTGGGTGCTGGGCTGGATCGGCGTGGTCAACATGCTGTCCACCTACGGTGCCGACCACACCCGGCTGCGCCGCCTGGTCGCGCCCAGCTTCACCGCCCGGCGCACCGAGGTGTTGCGCGAGCGGGTCGAGGCCGTCGCGACGGAACTCCTCGACCGGATGGCCGAGGCGGGGGAGGACGGCGCCGTCGTCGACCTCAAGGAGGCGTTCGCCCTCCCGCTGCCGATGCAGATCATCTGCGAGCTGTTCGGGGTGCCCGACCATCTGCGCCAGGACGTGGCCGAGCTGGTCGCGGCGATCATGGACACCACCGACCAGAGCGCCGAGCACGCGGCCTTCGTGCAGCAGCAGATCGTCACGGTGATCCCCGCGCAGATCGCCTACCGCGCCGAGAACCCGGGCGACGACCTCACCACCGAGCTGATCCGGGTCCGCGACGACGAGGGCGACCGGCTCAGCACCGAGGAGCTGATGTTCACCCTCCTCCTGGTCATCGGCGCCGGCTTCGAGACGACGGTGAACCTGATCGCCAACGCGGTGGTCGAACTCCTGAACCACCCCGAGCAGCTGGCCGAGGTCCGTTCCGGGAAGCTGGACTGGGACCAGGTCATCGACGAGGTCCTGCGCGCCAGGCCCTCCATCGCCTCCCTGCCGCTCCGGTTCGCCGTCTCGGACGTCACGGTGGAGGGCGTCACCATCCCCGCGGGCGACGCGATCCTCACCACCTTCGGCGCGGCGGGCTCGGACCCGGCGCACTACGGGGAGACCGCCGAGGCCTTCGACGCCGCGCGCGCCGCCGACGACCACCTCTCCTTCGGTATCGGCGTCCACCGCTGCATCGGCGCCCCGCTGGCCCGCATGGAGGCCCGCACCGCCCTCGCCGCCCTCTTCGACCGCTTCCCCGGCCTGACCCCCGCCTTCACGGCCGACTCCCTCACACAGGTCCCGTCCTTCATCGCCTACGGCTGGCAGACGGTCCCGGTGCGACTGGGCGGCTGACGTACGGCTGACGCACGGCAGGCATCCGCCGGGGGTGCCACCTCTTCCAGCGCGAGGGGTGGCATCCCCGGCGCCGCGTCCCCCGGCACCGAGCGGAGCGGCCGACCCGCCGCACGAAGCCGCCCCCCGGTGCGACATACTCTCCCGATGAGTGCACGCACCTCCCCGGTCAGCCAGTCGATCACGATACGGAGGACCGTCGCGCGGGATGCCAAGCGGCTCACGCGGATCGTGCGCGGCTCAAGGGCCTACGCGGGCAAGTACGCGGCCGCGGTCGCGGGCTACCGGATCGGCCCCGACTACATCGAGGCCAACCGCGCCTTCGTGGCCGTCGGAGCCGAGGAGGACGGCGGCCGGGTCCTCGGGTTCTACTCGCTCGTCCTCGCCCCACCGGAGCTCGACCTGCTGTTCGTCGCCGACGAAGCGCAAGGACGGGGCATCGGACGACTGCTCGTCGCGCACATGCGCTCCGAGGCCCGTGCCGCCGGGCTCGACCGGGTCAAGGTCGTGTCGCACCTTCCCGCCGCGGAGTTCTACCACCGCGTCGGTGCGGTGCGGGTCGGGACCGCGCTCGCGAACCCGCCCGCCGTGCCGTGGGACCGTCCCGAATTCGAGTTCCGCATCCCCGCGGAATGACCGGTCGCCGTGGGATTGGCTCCCGGTCGGGCGGCGGATCGCCCAGCGGCTGGCCGAGCTGATCGCCCCTGTGTCCGACCTGGTCGTGGTGGGAGCCGTTGCTCGCAGCGTGACCGGTGACAGGACGCGAAGGGGATGGCCCTGACGTCCTGAAGATGTCGGCGTGGACACTCCGGCCCGTACGACCGGGCGCGTCGGGATGCGGCATGCGAACCCCGCGGCCGCGGGCCGGAGCTCGTTGAAGGTAACACCGCCGAAACGCTTGCGAAAGAGATTTCACAACTCCCCTCCGCCTCCTGCTGGGAGAACTACCTCTTCAACGCGAGGGGTTGACCCATCGTGAGCAGCGCCGTACGGTCTCGACCGAAATTTCTTGCAGCAAGAATCAACGAACGGCTGTCTCTGGCACGGCGCGTTGTCAATGAGCTGTTCTCCGGATCACCCCACTTCCGAACTGGAGACACCATGGCCAGAAGGACCGTGGCCGCTGCACTCGCCATGCTGGCGGGAGCCGCTGTGGCCGTCACGGCACCGACGCCGGCGCAGGCAAGCGCGCCCGGCGGCAAGGACGTCACCGCGGTGATGTTCGAGTGGAACTTCGCGTCCGTCGCGAAGGCGTGCACGGACGAACTGGGCCCCGACGGGTACGGGTACGTCCAGGTCTCCCCGCCCAACGAACACATCCAGGGCAGCTCCTGGTGGACCGCCTACCAGCCCGTCAGCTACAAGATCGGCACCAAGCTGGGTGACCGCTCGGCCTTCAAGAGCATGGTGGACACCTGTCACGCGGCGGGCGTGAAGGTGGTCGCCGACACCGTGATCAACCACATGGCGAACGCCTCCGGCACGGGTACCGCCGGCTCGTCCTTCAGCAAGTACGACTACCCCGGCACGTACTCCGCGGCGGACATGGACGACTGCACCACGACCATCACCGACTACACGGACCGCTGGCAGGTCCAGCACTGCGAGATGGGCGGCCTGCCCGACCTCGACACGGGGGAGGAGTACGTCCGCGCGACCATCGCGGGCTACATGAACGACCTTCTCTCCCTCGGCGTCGACGGCTTCCGCATCGACGCCGCCAAGCACATCGCCGAGGACGACCTGGCCAACATCAAGTCCCGGCTCACCGACCCGAACGTCTACTGGAAGCAGGAGACCATCGGGGCCGCGGGTGAGGCGGTCCAGCCGTCCGAGTACTACAACACCGGTGACGTCCAGGAGTTCCACTACGCCTACGACCTCAAGCGGGTCTTCAACAGCGAGAAGCTCGCGGAGCTGAAGAACTTCGGCGAGGCCTGGGGCTACGTCTCCAGCGACAAGGCGTCCGTCTTCGTCACCAATCACGACACCGAGCGCAACGGAGGCACCCTCACCTACAAGGACGGCGCCAACTACACCCTCGCGCACGTCTTCATGCTGGCCTGGCCCTATGGCTCACCCGACGTGCACTCCGGCTACGAGTTCACCGACAACAACGCGGGCGGACCCGACAACGGCCAGGTGAACGCCTGTTACACCGACGGCTGGAAGTGCCAGCACGCCTGGCGCGAGATCGCGAGCATGGTCAAGTTCCGCAACACGGCCGCCGGCGCGGCGGTGACCGACTGGTGGGACGACGGCAACAACGCGATCGCCTTCGGCCGTGGTGACAAGGCGTACGTCGTCATCAACCACGAGGGGTCCACGCTGACCCGCACCTTCCAGACCTCCCTGCCGGCCGGCAGCTACTGCGACGTGCAGAGCGGCAAGGGCGTCACGGTCGACTCAAGCGGGCAGTTCACCGCGACGCTGGGAGCCAACTCGGCCCTCGCCCTGCACGTGGGGGCGATGAACTGCGACGCCACCTCCCCGGGCGACCCGGCTCCGGCCACCGGGGCCTCGTTCAGCGTCAACGCCACGACGCAGTGGGGCGAGAACATCTACGTCGTCGGCGACAACCCCGCCCTGGGCGGTTGGAACACCTCCGACGCCCTCAAGCTGGACCCGGCGAGCTACCCCGTGTGGAAGCTCGATGTGTCCCTGCCCGCAGGGACGTCGTTCGCGTACAAGTACATCCGCAAGGACGCCTCGGGCAACGTCACCTGGGAGAGCGGTGACAACCGTACGGCCACCGTTCCCTCCAGCGGCGAGGTCACGCTGAACGACACCTGGCGCAACTGACCTCCGTCCCCGACGACCGCCGAAGAAGGACCGCCCGGCCCGCACCCCCGGTGCCGGGCGGTCCCGCGCCCTGCCGAACGGCGGAGCGGTCGACTTGCAGCAACATTTTTGAAAGTACCGGCAAGATACTCCAGTTCGTCCGTCGGTGACATCCGGAACGCAGAGGATGTGCCGACCCGGACTGCTGCCCGCTTTCCGTGTGAGAGCCCCGTCCGCCGCGTCCCGCGGGGACGGGATCGGTCGATCTCCGATGTGCTTCGCTACCTCAAGTCACGTGCAGATGGGACCACTTGACCCCTCGGTATTACATCACGACACGCACAGGTAACGAGAACGTCACGCTCACGGGGTTGGGCGCAAAACTTCTTGCAATCTCTTACGCAAGAGATTTCAGTCTTGTTATGTTCAGCTCGCGCCCGGCGGCCGTCGGTTGGGACAGACGGCACCCCGGCCCTCTCAAGGGATGAACCGGGCATCCACCTCAAGGAGTTCCTATGCGACGTGGCGTATCGATCGCCGCCGTTGTCACCGCGGTCGTCCTCACCGCCTCGGCCTGCGGCGGCTCGTCGAGCAGCGATTCGTCGGGCAAACCGAAGGACCCCAAGGACATCTCCGGGACGATCACCTACTGGGACACCTCGGACGCCGCGACCGAAGCCCCTACGTACAAGGCCCTGGTCAAGCAGTTCGAGGCCAAGTACCCGAAGATCAAGGTCAACTACCAGAACGTCCCGTTCACCGATGTCGAGCAGAAGTTCAAGTCGGCCGCCAAGAGCGGCAAGGGCGCACCCGATGTCGTACGCACCGACGTGGGACTGATGGCCGAGTACGCCGAGCTGGGCTACATCGCCCCGCTCGACGGCACCCCGGCGCTGAAGGACACCGGTGACTTCAACCCCGTCCCGATGAACACGGCCAGGTACAAGGGCAAGACCTACGGCGTTCCGTCGGTCACCGACACACTGGGCCTGCTGTACAACAAGAAGCTCCTGAAGCAGGCCGGCATCGCCAAGGCGCCGACCACGTGGGACGAGTTCATCGCCGACTCGAAGACCATCAAGCAGAAGACCGGGGCCTTCGGTACCTACCTCAACCCCGATTCGTACTTCCTGCTCCCGCTGCTCTACAGCAACGGCGCGGACCTCGCGGACCCCGCGGCCAAGAAGATCACCATCAGCGGCCCCGCCGCCGTCCAGGCGCTCACCACGGCGAAGAAGATCAACGACGAGGCGTCGATGAAGGTCGACTTCGCCAACGCCTACCAGAACATGCAGACCGCCTTCAAGAACGGCAAGGTCGCCATGCTGATCCAGGGGCCCTGGTCGGTCAGCGACGACCTGACCGGCACCGCGTTCAAGGGTGACGAGGGGAACCTCGGCTTCGCGCCCGTGCCGGCCGGTGCCGGAGGCAAGGCCCAGTCCCCGACCGGTGGTCACGACCTCACGGTCTACCAGGGCTCCACGAACCTGCCGGCCAGCTACCTGTTCACGCAGTTCATGACGTCCACCCAGAGCCAGATCGCGATCGCCAAGGGCACCGGCACGCTGCCGACCCGCAAGTCGGCCTACACCAGTGAGGTCACCGCGGACGCCAAGATCGCCGGCTTCAAGCCGGTCCTGGAGCAGACGGCGCGAGCGCGTGTGGCCCTCCCGCAGGTCGGGTCCCTCTTCACCCCCCTCGCGCAGAACTACGTGAAGATCCTTCAGGGCGACGAGTCGGTCAAGGCCGGTCTGGATGCCACCGCCAAGCAGTTCCAGCAGCTCCTGCCCGGCTACTCCCTCGGCTGACCCGCGGCACAGCTCAGCCCGAAGGTAACCCCAGGACACGCAGCCCCGGGGGCCGATTTCCCCGCTGCCGCCCCGACCGGGGCTCCCCGGGGCTGCGGCACCACCCGACTTCGTCAGCGAAAGAGCCGATGAGTATGACGACCGCAACGAGCACCGGAAAGACCGACGAGACGGCACGCGGCCACGAGACGCCACGCCGCGCACGTGGTACGGCACTCCGGCGTGCGTGGGACAAGTACTGGTACGCGTGGGCCATGGTGGCCCCCGTCGCCATCGTCATCACCCTGCTGGTCCTGTATCCGCTGGGATACGGCTTCTACCAGTCGCTGACCAATGCCAACGAGTCGAACGTGGCCACGACCATCGGTGCCTTCCACCGCCCCGCCACGTACGACTTCGTCGGTCTCCACAACTACTGGTACATCCTGTCGGGCGCGGACGGCGACTTCTATCCGCGCCTGTGGTGGACGATCGTGTGGACGGTCTCCTGCGTCGTCCTCCAGGTCGGCCTCGGCATGGCGCTCGCGATCCTCCTCAACCGGAAGATGCGCCTGCGCGGCTTCTACCGCGCGATGCTGGTCCTGCCCTGGGCCGTACCCTCCTTCATCGGCGTCTTCGCCTGGCGCCTGGTGCTCAACTCCCAGTACGGCGTCCTCAACGACCTCCTCCAGGCGGTCGGCCTGCCCGCGCAGAACTGGCTCGGCACCCCCCTCGCCCAGAAGATCGCCGTCATCATGGTGAACGTCTGGATCGGCATCCCCTTCAACATGGTGGCCCTCCTCGGCGGACTCCAGTCCATCCCCAAGGAGCTCTACGAGGCCGCCGAGATGGACGGCGCGTCGCCCCGGCAGAGATTCACCAACGTGACGCTGCCCGGACTGCGACCGGTGTCGAACACCGTGGTCCTGCTGGGCTGCATCTGGACGTTCAACATGTTCAACGTCATCTATCTGCTCCTGGGCAACAACACGACCGGCGACACCGACATCCTCGTCACCTTCGCCTTCCACAAGGCGTTCAACGGCATCTCGGACTACGCGGGAGCAGCCACCTACGGCATCATCATCCTCGCTCTCCTGCTGGCCTTCTCGACCTTCTACCGCCGCAACACCCTGAAGTCCGAGCAGGCGTAAGGAGCCCATGCCATGACCGCAGCAACGCACGAGACCGCCGCAGCTCCGAGCGGCACCCCACGACTTCCCGTCCCGGACACCTCCCGGCCCCGCAGGGTCCGCGGCCGGGACGAGCGCAGCCCCGGGGCCTCCATCGCCCTGCACGCCACGATGGCCACGGCCACCTTGGTCGCGGCCTTCCCCGTGGTGTGGATCCTGTTCATCTCGCTGGGCCCGAAGAACGCCTGGCAGCAGCCGAGCGAGGTGCTGAAGAACCTCAGCCTCCACAACTACCACGACGTGCTGGCCCACTCGGACCTGTTGCGGTGGTTCCTGAACACCGTCATCGTGGCCGCCGGCACGACGGCGCTCGGCGTCTTCCTCGCGGCGACCGCCGGGTATGCCGTGTCCCGGATGAGCTTCCCGGGAAGCCGGCAGCTGATGTGGACCTTCCTGGTCACCCAGATGTTCCCCAGCATCGTGCTGATCGTGCCGCTGTACCTGCTGATGTCCGAACTGCATCTGCTCGACAACTACCTCGGGCTCATCCTGGCCTACGCGACCACGGCGGTGCCGTTCTGCGCCTGGATGATGAAGGGCTATTTCGACACCATTCCCAAGGAGATCGACGAGGCCGGCAGGGTGGACGGCCTCACCCCCTTCGGCACCTTCTGGCGGTTGATCGTGCCCCTGGCCAAGCCGGGACTCGCGGTGACAGCCTTCTACAGCTTCCTCACCGCCTGGGGCGAGGTCGCCTACGCGACGCAGTTCATGCAGTCCGACCACTACACACTCGCCGTCGGCATCCGCACCTTCGCCCAGGACCAGCGGCCCGACTGGGCATGGACCTCGGCCACCGCGATCATCATCACCATCCCGGCCGCCCTCGTGTTCATGCTGGTGCAGCGCAGTCTCGTCTCCGGACTGACGGCCGGCGGCACCAAGTCATGACCGGCGGGACACCGGCCGGAGACCGGCCCCTGTCCACCGGGCGAGCGTTCTCGTCGTACCCCTCGCACTCCTCAAGGGAATCCATGACCCAGCATGTCACCGGCACCGTTCCGACCGAATCCTCCCTCGCGGCCTCGGGGCACCGGGAGTGGTGGCGCGACGCGGTCATCTACCAGGTGTATCCGCGCAGCTTCGCCGACAGCGACGGTGACGGAATCGGCGACCTGCCCGGCATCCGCGCACGCCTTCCCTACCTGAAGAAGCTCGGTGTCGACGCGGTCTGGCTCTCGCCGTTCTACGCCTCTCCGCAGGCGGACGGGGGCTACGACGTCGCCGACTACCGGGCCGTGGACCCGATGTTCGGCACCCTCACCGACGCCGACGACCTGATCCGTGACGCCCACACGCTGGGCCTCAGGATCATCGTCGACCTCGTGCCCAACCACTGCTCCGACCAGCACGAGTGGTTCAAACAGGCACTGCGCGAGGGCCCCGGCTCACCTCTGCGGGGCCGCTTCCACTTCCGTCCGGGCAAAGGCGCCGACGGCGAACTGCCGCCGAACGACTGGGAGTCCATCTTCGGCGGCCCCGCCTGGACACGGGTGACCGAACCGGACGGCACCCCCGGCGAGTGGTACCTGCACCTTTTCGCGCCCGAACAGCCCGACTTCAACTGGGACCATCCGGCCGTCCACGACGAGTTCCGCTCCATACTGCGTTTCTGGCTCGACATGGGCGTCGACGGCTTCCGCGTGGACGTCGCCCACGGCCTGGTCAAGGCGGCCGGGCTGCCGGACGTCGGCCACGACGAGCAGGTCAAGCTCCTCGGGACGCGGGCCGTGCCGTACTTCGACCAGGATGGCGTCCACGACGTCTACCGCAGTTGGCGGCGCATCCTCGACGAGTACCCGGGCGAACGGATAGCCGTCGCCGAGGCATGGACACCGACCGTGGAGCGCAGCGCCCTGTACCTGCGTCCGGACGAGCTGCACCAGGCCTTCAACTTCGACTACCTGGGCACTGGTTGGAACGCGACAGAGTTGCGTGATGTCGTCGACCGCTCGCTGCGCGCCATGAACGCGGTGCACGCGCCGACGACCTGGGTGCTGTCCAACCACGACGTGGTACGCCACTCCACGCGTCTCGCGGAGGGAGACCCGGCGCGTGGTCTGCGCCGGGCACGCGCCGCCACCCTGCTGATGCTCGCGCTGCCGGGCTCGGCCTACCTCTACCAGGGCGAGGAACTCGGTCTGCCCGAGGTCGTCGACCTCCCCGACGAGGTCCGTCAGGACCCCGCCTTCTTCCGCAGCACGGGCCAGGACGGCACCCGCGACGGTTGCAGGGTGCCCATCCCGTGGTCCGGACAGGCGCCGCCCTTCGGTTTCGGCATCGCCGAGAGCGGGCCCAGCTGGCTGCCGCAACCGACGGACTGGGGCCACCTGACCGTCCAGGCCCAGGAAGGCGATGCGGCCTCCACCCTTGAGTTCTACCGAAGCGCGCTCGCCATCCGCCGGGAGCACCCGGCCCTGGGCGCGGGCCGGCGGATCACCTGGCTGGACAGCCCGGACGGGACGCTGGCCTTCCGCCGCGACAGCGAAAGCGGCTCCTTCGTCTGCACGGTCAACCTCACCCGAACCTCCGTCACGCTGGCTACCCCGGGCACACTGCTGCTGGCGACCGCCGACGTGGAACCGGGCACCGAGACGACGGAACTGCCGGGGGACTGCGCCGTCTGGTGGTCCGTCTGACATGCGTCCGGTGCAGTTACTTCCCGTGACCATCCGGCTCGCCGACATCGCCGTGCAGGCAGGGGTGAGCGAGGCGACGGTCAGCCGTGTGCTCAACGGGAAGCCCAGCGTCGCTGCCGGGACCCGCCAGTCCGTTCTGGCCGCCCTGGACGTGCTGGGTTACGAGCGCCCGCTGCGACTGCGGCAGCGCAGCGAGGGCTTGGTCGGTCTCATCACCCCGGAACTGGAGAACCCCATTTTCCCCGCGCTCGCCCAGGTCATCGGGCAGGCACTGACCCGGCAGGGCTACACCCCGGTGCTGGCCACCCAGACCCCCGGTGGGTCCACGGAGGACGAGCTGACGGAGATGCTGGTCGACCGGGCGGTGGCGGGCATCATCTACGTCTCCGGACTGCACGCGGACACCACCGCCGACATGGCGCGGTACGGGCGCCTGCGCAGCCAGGGCGTGCCGTTCGTCCTCGTGGACGGCTTCTCGCCGAAGGTGCAGGCCCCGTTCATCTCGCCCGACGACCGCGCGGCGATGGCTCTGGCGGTCGCCCACCTGGTGTCGCTGGGCCACACCGGCATCGGCCTCGCCCTGGGCCCCCGGCGTTTCGTCCCGGTGCAGCGCAAGATCGAGGGTTTCGTACGGGCCATGAAGGATCAGCTCAGCATGTCCGCGGGCGCCGTCGAGACGCAGCTGATCCAGCACTCGCTCTACAGCCTGGAAGGGGGGCAGGCCGCCGCGGCGGCGCTTCTCGCGCGGGGCTGCACCGCGGTGGTCTGCGCCAGCGACATGATGGCGCTGGGAGCGATCAGGGCGGCCCGGGAGCGGGGCCTCAGGGTCCCCCGGGACTTCTCCGTCGTCGGTTTCGACGACTCGCCTCTCGTCGCGTTCACCGATCCGCCGCTGACCACGATCCGCAAGCCGGTGCCCGCGATGGGCCAAGCCGCGGTGCGCACGCTGCTGGAGGAGATCGGCGGGACGCCGGCGCCGCACAGTGAATTCGTCTTCATGCCGGAGCTGGTGGTTCGCGGGTCCACGGCGTCGGCCCCCAGGAGGCGTCACAAGCCGACCGAGCCGGACCGCGTGAGCTGAGGGCGTACCCCGAAGGGGGGCTGGAACTTCTCCGGGACCGGCCTGAACCGGGCGCGGTCCGCCCGCTGCCCGCCGGTGACCACCACGGGCGGCGGGCGGCAGGGCGGGTCACGCCGAGAGGGGGCGAGCACCGCCGGGTTCCCCCGGCCGTGTGAGATCTCGTGACACGTGAGAGGGTCTGGTGCGTGAGTGAGACACAACCGAACACCCTGCAATACCGCTTCGACGGACCCGAAGACGCCCCCGTCCTGATCCTGGCTCCCTCACTGGGCACGACCTGGCACAGGTCGTAACGATCGTCCATGGGTGTCCAGCCGCTCCGGGGCGCGCACAAAATTGCAGGTCAGGTCCCTATGGTTCGCGGGTGTCCGCTCAGTTCGTGACAGCGATGTGAGAGAGGGCGAAGCAGTGAAGCCCTTCCGGGAACCATCCCCCGACGGGGCTTCTGCTCGGAGCCATGAGACGAAGCCCCGCCGGAGCGCTCCGGCGGGGCTTCGCCGTGATCTCGACTGTGCTTGCGCGCATGACCGCGTTCGGCTCCGCACACAGTGCGCGCTCCCGCGATGCTCGCGGGACGCTGGATTTGCGATTGCGCCCATCTGGGAGGGGAGCCGTAAGACGACGCAGCCGCGCCGGGAAGCCGACGGGGCTGTTCCAGCCGCTGGGTCTCACCGGATCACTCCAGCCGGGCACCGGGACAAGGCGCTGGAGTACGGCACGGGCATCTGGATGCGTTACAGCTGCCGACTCATGCAAGCGGTTCGACGGGATTGCCTCCTGGTTCAGACAGGGCGGTGAGATCATCTACCGTCGGCGCCGGTGCGTCATGCTCGGGCGCTGCTGATACGGGCTCGCCGCAGTGGCGCTCCTGCTCGGTGGAGACTGGCGAGCGCTTGCCGGTAGGAGGCGATCAGTCCGGTTTCCAGATAGTCGACTCCCAAGTCCTGGCAGTAGCAGCGGACGATGGGCCGGGCCCTGCGCAGGTGCGGGCTGGGCATGCTGGGGAACAGGTGGTGTTCGATCTGGTGGTTCAGGCCGCCCAGGGCGAGGTCGGTGAACCAGCTGCCGCGTACGTTGCGTGCGGTGAGGACCTGGCGGCGCAGGAAGTCGGGGCGGTCCTTGCCGGTCAGGATCGGCATGCCCTTGTGGTTGGGGGCGAACAGACAACCGAGGTACAGGCCGAACAGGCACTGGTGGACGGCCAGGAACGCGATCGCCATGCCGGGTGGGAGGACGAGGAACACTGCGGTCAGGTAGGCGGCGGTGTGCCCGTAGAGCAGCGTGCCGTCCAGGGCGCGGTTCTTCAGGGTGCGGTTGCCCAGTGCTCGCGCGCTGGAGACATGAAGGTTGACCCCTTCGAGCAGGAGCAGGGGAAAGAAGAGGAACGCCTGCCGACGGCCGATGATCCTCGGCAGTCCGGTCGCGGCGCGGGCCTGGTCCTGGGACCACACCAGCAGGTCCGGGGCGATGTCGGGGTCGAGGTCCTCGTGGTTGGGGTTGGCGTGGTGGCGGGTGTGTTTGTCCTGCCACCATCCGTAACCCATCCCGATCGCGGCCCCGGCGACGCGGCCGGCCGTCTCGCTGGGCCGGCGCCGGCGGAAGACCTGGCGGTGCGCGACGTCGTGGGCGAGCAGAGCCACCTGCCCGAACATCACGGCGAGGAACGCGGCGAGCGCCAGGGTCCACCACCCGGCGCCGATGACGACGAACGCGCTCCAGCCCCCGGCGTAGGCGACGGCCACGACGATGGACCGGACGGTGTAGTAGCCGGGGCACCGGTTCATCAGGCCGGCCTCGGCGATCTTCTTCGACAGGCGGGCGAAATCACTGCCACCTGCGGGGGGAGGCGGGCGACGGCGCGGGGTATGCGTGGTCATGGTCTCGGAGTGTCCTTCCCGGCTGACGTGCCGCATCCGGTCGTGCGGTGTAGGCCGGATGCGACGCGGCAGCCGGGTACCCACATCCCTGCCTTCGGACCGGCACCCGATGCTCGTCGGTCGGAGCTCCGGATGTCGCGGGCTTTGACGTAAGGCCCCCACGGAGGGTGGCTGCTGTCGATGAACCTGCCGCGCTGGCAATCGGGGCGAAGCGGCATGACAGGGGTATAAGACACTAGCCTCGGGCCATGGTGACGCGTACCCGGCTGTATCGCGACGGCACTCTGGTCCTGGAGGGTTTTCCCGCCAGTGACGTCTCTGCGCATCTCGCTGATCCGGCGTCGGTCCTGTGGCTGGACCTGCACCGGCCCGGAGCCGCTGAACTCACCATGCTCGGTCAGGAGTTCGGCATCCACGAACTGGCTCTGGAGGATGCCGCTCACCATGGACAGCGGCCGAAACTCGACCGCTATCGCACCCACGAGTTCCTCAGCGCCTACGCCGTGACCGTCAGCCCGGACGGTGCGCAACTGACGTACAGCGAGATCGCCGTATTCCTCACCAGCCAGGCCATGATCACCGTCCGCAAGGACGACGGCCTCGACATCGAGGACGTCGTCGCCCGCTGGGACGAGAGCCCGGACCTGGCCGGCCACGGCGTCGGATTCCTGCTGCACGGTCTGCTCGACCATCTCGTGGACGGACATTTCGCCGCGGTCCAGCAGTTGGACGACAGCATCGAGGACCTGGAGGGTCTGCTCTTCGCGGCCGGGCGCCGTGAGATCGAAGCCGTGCAGCGCCGGGTTTTCGCACTGCGTAAGTCGCTCGTCCAGCTGCGCCGCGTCGTGCTCCCGATGCGTGAGGTGGTCAACACCCTCATGCGCCCCGGCCTGCACCTGATCAACGATCCTCTCGCCCCGTACTACCAGGACGTCTACGACCACGTGCTGCGTGCCACCGAGTGGACGGAATCACTGCGGGACCTGGTGGCCTCGGTCATGGAGACGAACCTCTCGGTCCAGGCCAACCGCATGAACCTGATCATGAAGAAGGTGACGAGCTGGGCCGCGATCATCGCCGTACCCACCGCGATCACCGGCTACTACGGCCAGAACCTCCCCTATCCCGGTTTCGGCCGCGAGTCGGGATTCGTCACCTCCGCCGCCGTCATCGTGCTCCTGTCCGCATTGCTGTATCTGACGTTCAAGCGCAAGGACTGGCTCTGACCGGCATCGGCACCGGCGACCAGGTCCCGAAGGCAGGAAACTGCCTGGTCATCCCGGGCTTTTCGGACCGGTGAGCGGAGTAGTGTGAAGACACCGGGAGTTCTTCGCGCACCGGCTCCGCTGCGGGTGCCGTTCCCGGTGATCGACAGCGCCGGGCCGCACCCACGAGCCCGGGGGCAGGTTCGCGCCATGGCCGTGACCATTGACCGTACGACATCGAGCAGATGTGCGCCGCCGCAGCCGGCCCGGCTGTCCCTGACGCCCGCGCCGGGCGGGCTGGACGGTATGTGGTGGCCTCGCTCCCGTGCCTTCACCCGTGAGCTGCCGTCGTTGACGGCCGCATTGGGTGATCTCTGGGGTCGTATCACGAGTGTCACCGTGCACCCGGCCTACTGGCCCGTCCTGCCGCATTGGGTGTCCTACGCCGGGCGCACCGTGCAGGTGGGCTGGTCCACCGAGGAGCAGGATCCCCACCGACTCACTCTTTTCTCCGCTGACGGCCGCCGGGACGTGCTGGTGATTCCGCCGGAAACCGGTGCGGATGCCGCCGCGCAGTTGATGGTCGGCGACGGCGTCGATGCCTCGGCCCGGGAGCAAGCAGCAGACAGGATCGATGCACGAAACAGGGAAGAAGCCTGGGAGGACGACGGCGGAGCAGGTCGACCGTCGTCCCGGCCCCGGCCCATCGGCTCGGCAGGGCCTTCGCCCGCCGGTCGACGGAGGTGAGATCCCATGCTCGTCATCGCCGTGGCCGTGCTGCTCGTCCTGATCGCCGTCGGAGTCGTTCTGATCCACCAGCTCAATGGTCAGCACGCCGAACGGATCACTGCCTTCCACTACAGCGATGTTCTGCCGGGGATCGGGCGTCGGCCCCGGAGACACCGTCGGTCGGCGGTGGACGCGACCGTTCCGACGCGCCCCACCGCGACGGCGACCGCGGATGACATCGACTTCGGCCCGACCGTGGGCGGTAGAGGAAGGCGCGTCATGGCGATGTTGCGAGACCGAAAGACGTACCGCGAGAGGATCATGCAGGCTCTGTACCAAGCCGCCGAGGGCAATCGCCTCCTGGGCGTCGACGGGGCGAAGCTCCGCACCGACCTGGGTATCCCTGAGCAGGACATGGCCGCTGCCTGTATGTACCTGGCAGGTGAAGGCTGGGTCGTCGTGGACTGGGAGAGGGGCAACACGCCCGCGATGATCACGCTGACGCACCAGGGGATCCGGCAGATGGAGATGGAAGAGGAAGGGCGTGGCTGAGCCGCCGCGTCGGCTTCTCGGACCGAAGTGAACCCTCGCAAGGATTGCTTACGACGGATTAATCCCTTTGACGTAACCTGGAAAGCGGGTCGGCGCACGCTCACGTGCAATGACCCGGAAGGGCGGCTCCGGCGGGTATACGCCGGAGCCGTTGCCTGTTTTCGCAACCGCGCCCTGCGGCGAAGCGCTCGCGGGCGCGTCGTGCGGAGTACCGTGAGGTAGCAGGGTCGTATCGTGGTAGCACGCCCTGCGGTCGCACTGCTCTCTGCGGACGGGCGGACACCATGGCCGACTCAGACACCCCCGACCTCCCCAGGCTCCTGCCGGACGCCGTCCACCGGTCGGTGCACCCCGGGACGGCCCTGCTGCGGCTGGAGACGACACACGCACGCGAGGGAATCCTGGACGGCGCATGGTGGCCGCGGTCCCGGAACATCGGTGCGGAGCTGCCCTCGCTGATCTCCGCGTTGACCGAGCACCTCGGACCTGTCACCCGGGTCGGTCTGGACGGCAGCGCCTGGGACGAACTGCCGACCCGGGTGATGGTCGACGACCGGATCGTGCACATCGACTCCTTCCCGGTCGGTGACGACACCGTCCTCATCACCCGGGGCGACCGGGACCACTTCTCCCTGATGCTGGTCCCTCCGGACACGTCGCCCGACGCGGCACGCGCCGCGATGGCCAGGGCCGTACGGGCCGACAACGTCACCGAGGCCAGGCAGATCCTCATCGATACGGGCAGCGACACGCCACCTACGCCGGCCTGACACGTCCGTCGCAGATCGACTCTCCACCGGCCCGGACGCTAGATGCGGGCGAACTCCTCCGTCTGCTGGGCGAAGTCCTGGGCCATGGCGGCGCTGACCGTGGGCTTGGTGTCGCGGATCGTGTCCAGGTAGTCGTCGGTGGTGGGGGTGGTCCGGGTTCCCGTGTCGAAGGTGCGCTCGAACTGGGCCTGGGAGACGGTGCGCGCCGCATGGGCGATGTCGGCGGGGGTGAACCCCTCGCTGGCGGACGCGAGTGCCGTGCTGTCGGCCCGCGCGCCCGCTCGGGCCAGGTAGCTCTCCCACAGCGCGGTCCTGGCGGTGTGGTCGGGAGGGCCGATCGGCAGCACGTAGTCGAAGCGGCCGTGCCGCAGGAACGCGGAGTCGAGCGTGGTCACGTTGTTCGTGGCGCAGACGAGCAGCCGTCCGTCCTGGCTGCGGAACCGGACGATCGCCTTGAGCAGTTCGTTGACGACGCCGACAGCGGTCGCGTCCGCGCCGCCGCGTTCGCCGGCGATCTCCTCGACCTCGTCGATGAAGACGAGGACGTGGTCGAGCCGGGAGATCTCGTCGAAGCGTCGGTTCAGCCCGGTCGCCAGGCCGTACTCGGCGGCCAGACGGGCGGGGAACAGTTCGACGAAGGGCCATCCCAGGCGGCTGGCGATCGCGTGCGCGAACGTGCTCTTGCCGGTCCCGGGCGGGCCGAACAGCATCACCGCCCGTGGCAGTTCCACTCCGTGCTGGGCGGCCAGTTCGGGATGGGCCAGTGGCAGGACCAGGCGCCGCTCGATGAGCTGCTTCTCCCGTTGCATGCCCGCGACCTTCTGCCACAGCCCCCCTGGCGGCAGCTCCGCTCCGAGCGAGGACAGCGTGCCGGCCGACTGCGGGGTCACCGGTCCGCGTTTCTCGAAGAAGACCAGGCCGGGGTGGGCCGCGAAGTCGCAGTTGCGCAGGGCGGTGGCACCGGTCTCGCCCTCGGGCAGGGCGGCGTGCACCGCGCGGACGCCGACGGCGAAGAGCCGTTGCTCAAGGGCGGTGATCAGGGCACTGCCCAGCCCGCGCTGCCGCCAGCCGGGCGCCATGCAGATGCGCAGGATCCATGCCCGTTCGCCCTCCACCCTGCTCACCGCGGCGCCGATCAGCACGTCGCCGGCCGTGGCCACCACGGCCGGGTGGCGGGTCTGGAGGGCCGTCACGGCGTCCGAGAGTGGGAAGAGCGGCGGCTCCTCGGTCGTGCCGCTCTGCATGTCGACACGGATCACCGCTTCGAGATCGTCCTGGGTGTAGTCCCTGACCCGCCAACCCGTCATGAGCAGCTCCGCGTGTTCGGCCGTACCCCCATCATCAGCCGGTGCCCGGAGGACGCGCGCGACAGGCGACGGTCACGAATCCTCCCTGGTGCCACGGATCGCTCGGGCCGTAGTCGGCTTCACGCCGCGGTGCCGGGCGCGCTGCCTGCCGGGCTGAGGGACGTGTCGGTGCGGCCGGTGCCGGCCGGTGGCGCTGCCGCGGCGGGTGCGGCGGCCGCGGTTTCCCGGGCGAGGAAGGAGCCGAGCTCGCCGATCGTGCTCATGAGGGGGGCCGGGAAGACGACGGTGGTGTTCTGGTCGACACCGATCTCCACCAGGCTCTGGAGATTGCGCAGTTGAAGCGCCAGGGGGTGGGCCATCATGGTGTCCGAGGCGTCGCCGAGCGCGGCTGCGGCCAGGGACTCGCCCTCCGCGTTGATGATCTTCGCTCGCTTCTCCCGCTCGGCCTCGGCCTGGCGGGCCATGGCGCGCTTCATGGTGTCGGGCAGCTGGATGTCCTTGAGCTCGACCAGCGTGACCTGCACACCCCAGTCGACGGTGGTGACGTCGAGGATCTGGCGGATGTCCAGGTTGATACGGTCCGTCTCCGACAGCGTCTCGTCGAGCGTGTGCCGGCCGACGACCTTCCGCAGGGTGGTCTGGGCGATCTGGTTGATCGCCGCGTTGACGTTCTCCACGGCGACGACCGACTTCACGGCGTCGACGACCCGGAAGTAGGCGACCGCCGACACGTCCACGCTCACGTTGTCCCGGGTGATGATGCCCTGGGACTGGATCGGCATGGTGACGACCCGCAGCGACACCCGGTGCAGGGTGTCGACGAACGGGATGATGAACCGCAGTCCCGGGGAGCGTGTTCCGACGAGTCGGCCGAAGCGGAACAGCACTCCCTTCTCGTACTGCTTGACGACCTTCACGGACAGGGCGAGGGCCAGGACGGCCAGAAGGCCGATCACGACGATGAGAACGATCAGGGCTTGCATGTACTGCTCCTCGGGACGAGGACCACGGGGGCGGGGATCCGCCGGTCGAGACCCCTGCATGTGCCTGCGCCGGTTCGCGAGGCAGGGCCGAAACCCGGGAAGGCACCGGCCGGGGCGGCCGTCTCACATGCCGATGACCAGGCGACTGGCGCGATCCGTCCCTGCCGGAACGGCCGCTGAGGCGGGGCCGTCCTCCCCGTACTTCCCTGCCTCGTCGGGTTCGAGTGGCCGGTCGGCGGCGGAGACGGCGTGCCGGGTCTCGTCCGCGGCCATGAGAGCGCTTGCGGTCAGCGGTGGGCCGGCGTAGTCGGACGCGGCCGCCATCAGGCGGGCCGCCGACTTCGTCTCGGTCTCGGGTGGGATGACCAGCAGGTCCCAGCGGCCGGTGCCGTAGGAGAGCAGCAGCAGCTTGTGCGGGTCGATCTCCGGGGTGAACCATCCGACCTTGACGACATGACCGCCCACGGGGATCTCGTGCGGGATGACCGGCCAGTACTTCGGGTTGACGGCGATGCGGGTGATGCGGCCCCACAGAGGGTCCAGCACATCGGTCAGTGCGGGCAGCTCGCTCAGCAGGTCCCGGGAGCGGGGCCACCAGGCACCGTCCAGGAGGCCGCGCGACGGGCCGTCGGTCTTCAGCGCGAGACGCGCGGCCGGGGCTGCGGCGGGCTCGTGGTGGGGCAGGAGTTGGTGCAAGGTCGCCGACATGATGCGGACCCGTCTCCGGGCCGCCTTGGCGGCGCCCCGGGTTTCGTCTCTCGCCGAGAACGACCCGGCGTGGAAGCCGGTGTGCGAAATGCCCTCGGTGCTGTCCACGGTACTCCGCACACGCCGGGGCGGTTGTGGAGGCGCCGCCGCGTTCCGTGAAGCGGCTGTCGATACCGGCGGGAAGCGGGCTCAGGGCGCCGGGGGCACGTCGCGCGCCGGCTACCGGACCGGTCTCACGCCCGACGGCTCGCATGCCCTGGCCGGCACTCCAGAAGCGGCCCGGCCTCCGACTGCGGGTGTGAACGGAATGGTCGCGGTCAACCGGCGCCCCTGCGGCCCTGATCGACGGTGCCTGGTGGCCCCGTTCACGCAACCTGACGGAGCAGCTCCCGGCGCTCGTCGAATGTCTCGACCGGCTGTGGGGGCGGATCACCCGGGCGCCCCGCGTCCGAGCCGCGGCGGCTGACCGGCACCGGCGGCGGCCTCAGGCGGATCGACCTCTCCGCCGTCGTCGTCCGCCGCCGCGGCCGTCTGGGAGGGGTCCGCGACGTCTGCCGGCCTGCCCGCAGCCTGGATCACTGCCCTGCAGGGCAACGATCCCGACTACCAGTAGTGGCGTCGGCCGGCGACGGCGTGTCCCATCGCGCCGAGGATCCACAGGATGGCTCCGACGACCAGCAGGATGATCCCGATGGTCCACAGGATGGACAGGCCCGTGAGGAAGCCGACGACGAGCAGAATGACGCCCAGGATGATCATGATCTCTCCTTCGGGGAGTGGTGCCGGCGCGCCCGCGAACTGCTATGGGCCGCAAGGGCGTCGGCGGGAACGGCCGATCCGCTCCTTACTCCACGCGGTGTGGTCCGTGGCGGCTGACCTCCAGGCGGACCTCGGCGGGCATGTCGGTGAGGCCGGTGGACCGACGCGCGGTGCCGATCGGGCCTTCGCACAGGGCACCGAGAGTGGCGCCGGGCGTGCCCTCGGGGGTGAGGGTGAGCTTGATGCGGGTGCGGTGGCGGCCCGGTCGGCCGGTGATGAGTACGGCCGCATGGTCTACCCCTGGCAGGGCACCGGCCTCGTTCGCGATCGCTTCGCTGAGTGCGCGGTCGCGCAGTTCGACGCCCTCCTGCGGGGGTGTGCCGCCGACGGGTAGTGAGCCGGGGCGGTGTCGGCTCAGCTGGGCGAGCAGCCACCACAGGGCGAGCAGGGCGGTGAGGACGAGGGCGGCGATGACCGCGGGCCACCACCACCCTTGGCTGCTCCAGCGGGCCCGGTCGGCCGAGCCGAGCAGGACGTCGTCCGGGGCGGTCAGGGGCCAGCCGGCGGGCGGGACCAGATCGTGCCGCCGGTAGAGGTCGAGCCCGGCGAAGAGGATCAGCAGTCCGCCGCCGAGCAGGACCAGTCCGGCGAGGGCCAGCAGGCTGCGGTTGAGCGCGGGTCGCGGCGTCATGGTGTGGGCTCCGGTGCTGCGGGTTTCGGTCAGTCGGTGCGTCGCCGCAGGCGTGCGACGATGCGGGGAGGACGGGCGAGGGCCAGCCGGTCGCGTTCCTCGTCGAGGGCGGCGGTGAGGTCGTCCTTCACCTGTCGGGGGTCTCGGAAGCGGACGTCCGCGCGGGCTTTGATGCGGTGGCGGCCCACCAGGACGTGCGCCGCGCCGACTCCGGGGACCCGCATGGCGGCGTCGCGCAGCAGGACGGCGGCGCTGTTGCGGTCCACGAAGGCCCGCAATCGCGGGCAGCCGGCGGGTGAGCGCAGGGGCAGCCAGCGTCGCTGACCGGGGGTGAGGGCCAGGACGATCAGCCAGACGCCGACGGCGGCGGCCACGGCGGCTCCCGTGAGCATCCACACGTCGTCCACGGGGCGGGTGGCCAGTTCGTCGGCCAGATGCCGTCGCCAGGCCGCCGCCGGGCGTCCCACTCGTACGGCGATGACATCGACCAGCGCCGCGACCGCCGCCACGAGGATCACCGAGGCGACCAGCGCGGCCGGGATGCGGCGCGCGGACCACGGCCTGCGGGTTCGGTGCTCGCCGTCGCGCTCACCGGCCGTGAGGTCACGGCCGGACACGTCGCGTCCGGACGGATCGGGCTCCTTCGTCAGCGGCACCGCGGCACGGTGCGCGGACGGCGCGGAGCCGCGCCCGGGAGGACCGGGGTCGGGTGTCATCGCGCTCCCCCTTCCCGCGCGGCGTGCCCGGCGCCCCGTGTCGCGGGGCCGCTCACCGGACCCGCCCCCGGCTCGCTCCGACGGCGGTCACCAGCCGTCGGACGGTGAGGGTGACCTCCCCGACACGCAAGCCGGTCAGCTGGGCCACCCGTTCGGCGACGTCCTGCTGGATCCGCTCACAGACTTGGGGGATGTCGGTGGGGTAGGGCAGGTCCAGGGCCAGGTGCAGGCGCACCGACCCGGTACGGACGGCGGCGGAGGCGCTGGGTGCCGTCGGCCCGCCCCGGTCCGGCGGTACGGCTGCACGCCGCGACTGGGCCGTACGGGCCGCCTGCGTGGCGATACGGGCGACCACCCTGTCCGGGATGACGGTGGCGCCCCGCTCGGCCGGGGGCGGCAGGCCGGCGGCCGGCGCCGGTGGGCCCGACGCCTCGCCGGCGGAACCGGGCCGGGCCTTCACCGCCGCCTCCGTGGCCGGACGTCGAGGTCGCCCTGCAGGGCGAGTCCGGCGATCAGGCCCGCCGTACCCAGGACCAGAACCAGTAGGAATGCCCAGAAGCCGCCGAAATACCCGGCGAAGCCCAGGGCCATGCCCGCCGCGAGGCCCGTCGTTGCTGCGTTCATCATGCACTCACCCGTCTCGCGCACGTACGTCACCGTGCGCGCGATCTACCGAGCCCGTGGGGGGCCCGGCGGTGGATCACCTCACGCGGCCCTCGTCCGGTGCGGCCTCTTCCTCCTCGTCGGGCAGGTGGACGTCGTCGACGGCGATGTTCACCTCGACGACCTCCAGACCCGTCATCCGCTCCACGGCGCTGATGACATTGGTGCGGACGCCGCCGGCGACGTCGACGATGGGGACGCCGTACTCGACGACGACGTCCAGGTCGACAGCGGCCTGACGCTCGCCGACCTCGACCTTCACTCCTCGCGCGACGCCTCCGCCTCCTCCACCGGGAACGCGTTCCCGCATGGCGCCGAAGGCGCGGGCCATCCCCCCGCCCAGACTGTAGATGCCCGGTACCTCGCGGGCGGCCATGCCCGCGATCTTGGCCACTACGCCGTCCGCGATGGTGGTCTTCCCCCGCGTCTCGGGCGGAGTCCCGGCTCCGGTACGGCCCTTCAGTGCGCTCACGCCCGCGTCGGCGGGCCTGCCGCCCCCGCCGACGCTGGTGATGTTCTCCGTCATGGCGGTCGCCTCGATCGGTCGGTCGGACACCGGTGTGGCGCCCGTCGAAGGGTTGGACATGTCGGACGCCACATTCCTCACGCGTGCGACATGTGATGTGAGTCACAGAAGCCGGGGGGTACATGGGTGGTCCGAAGCCTTGTGCGGGGGCGTCATGATCGAACACGCTGTCCCATCATCGCCGGAACGTGACCTGCCGGACGCGCTGCTGGCCGTCCAGGCGGCCGAGGGGGACGAGGACTCTTTCGCCGTCCTCGTCCGGCGGCACGGCTCGTCCCTCCTCACCCTGGCCCGCTGCATGCTCGTCAATCCGCAGGATGCCGAGGAGGCCGTTCAGGACGCCTTCGTCAGCGCCTGGCGGCGACTGCCGGAATACCGCCACAGCGCGGAGTTCGGCACCTGGATGTACCGGATCACCGTCAACCGCTGCCTGACCCTGCGCCGGCGCCGACCGCCGCCCCTCTCGCTGGACGCCGTCGCCGAGCCCGCGGCGGGAGACGCCTGGAGCCAGCCCGCCCGGTGCGCCGAACAGAACGCGGCCACCGACGCCCTGTCCCGAGCGCTCCGCGATCTGGACGCCGGGCAGCGGCTCTGCTGGGTCCTGCGGGAGGTGCAGGGCCTGTCGTACAAGGAGATCGCCCACGTGGCGCGGGCCACTGAGCCGACCGTGCGCGGCAGGCTGTTCAGGGCACGCCGATCCCTGCAGGAGGCGATGGGCCCATGGCGCTAGACGACCCGCACCCGCGGCCCTCAGACCCGCCCGAAGCCGACGGGCCCCCGTTCGAGGGCGATGAGGTACTCCCTTGCGGCCGCCTGCTCAGCCGGGTCTGGGAACAGGAGTATGACGCGCTGCCGGCCACGGACCCGCACACCGTCTCCTGTCCTCACTGCCGCGAGGCAGTCGAGGCACTGGCCACGGTGAACGCGGCTACCCGCGCGCTGCGCGCCGAGCACGCACCCCGCCTGCACGCCCTCACCGACCGCGTCATGAACATCGTCCGGGCAGAGGTACGGCTCGGGCGGCTACTGCCTTTGGCGGACCCGGACCGGGACCTGCGGATCGCCGAGAGCGCCGCGGCGAAGGTCCTGCGGCGGGCCACGGACACGGTCCCCGGTGCCAGGGCGGCGGGCTGCCGTCTCGCACCCGAGGGGGAGGGCACCGACGTACGGGTGACCATGACCCTGGCCGCCGCTCTCGACCGTCCGCTGCCCGACCGGGTCCACCAGGTACGCCGAGCAGTCCTCCACTCGGCCGGACAGGACCTGGGTCTCGCCGTGTCGGCCGTCGACATCACCGTGGTCGACGTACTGGAGCCGTGGCCGCCCCTCGGCCCCGGTCTCGCGACCGGCGGGGGCGCGTGATGACCGCCACCGGCACCACCGCGCTCCTCGGCGTCGCGGCCGAGGCGGCCCTCGCGGTCCCTGGCGTGGCAGCCCTGCAACCCCGTCTCGCCCACCGCCTCGCGGCAGCCGCCGCGCCTGCTCGGGCGAACACCGCGCCCCACCGCACGCCGCCCGAGGCCGGCGTTCGCGCCGACCGGGCGCCGGGCGGTTCGGGGTGGCACATCGAGGTGCGCTGCGTGTTGACCGAGGGACGGCGGGCGCTGGACATCGCCCGGAACGTCCACGACCGGGTGGCTGCCGCCGTCATCGCCCACCTCGCCACCCACGGTGTAGCGGAGCCGGTCACCGTCTCAGTCACGGTGACCGGTGTCGCCGCCTGACACGACGCGGCATGAGCAAAGGCGCGGGCACGGACCCCGCGAACCGTCGCTCCGCCGCCTCCTGCGCTGACTGCGGCGACGGGCGGTCGGCGCCTCGTGCTCCGTTCGGCCCATAGCCGCAACGGTCCGTCGGTCCCAGACGAGGAGTACCCAGGTGATTACCGAGAGCATTCCGTGCACCGGCTTCCACGCTGACGTCGTTCTCGGCGATTCACGACAACCGGGTCGGCCACGGTCGGCCCGGGGTTGGGTCCGTGCCATGACCGCGACTGTTCTGCTGGCGCCCGCGGACGAGGACCGGACTCCTTGTTCGTCGCCCCTCCGACTCGTCCTGGCACCCCTCGGAACCGCTCCGGCACTGATCGACGGTGCTTGGTGGCCCCGCTCCCGCGACCTGACGGCGGAGCTTCCGGCACTCATCGCGGTCCTCGACCCACTGTGGGGCCGGATCACCCGGGTAACGGTGAATCCCACGTTCTGGCCCGTCATCCCGCGAAAGGTGCCCGTTCACGGGCACGTGGTGCACGTCGGCTGGTTCGAGGCCGAACAAGACCCGCACAAGCTGCTGTTGCTGCTTTCCTACACCGTCGGCCGCTGGGACCTGCTGGTCATACCGCCGGACACAGAACCGGCCACCGCGGCCCGGCTCATGGCCACCGACCCTCGCGGACCCTCACGGCGACCGGCCTGATCCAGGAGGGCGAGCGCTTCCGGACCGTGGCAGAGGAAGCGGCCGACCGGGACTCGCTCCGGGAGGCGGTCTGGGACTCCGAAGGCGGACATGCCGCACGCACCCCTGCCGCAGAGGTCATCGAGCACGTGCCCACCCCGGTAGTAGGGATGTGACAGGCAGGGAGAACGTCACCACGGTGGGCATGCTGGACGCCGCGTAGGGCGAGCGGAATCAGCGCCACGAAGATCAGGCCGCCGTCAACGTGCCGTCAAACAAAGCTGATTCGCCATCAGCGAGCCGTCGAGGCGGGACATGGGTGGCTGAATCCGCTCGCAGACTGATCGGCAACGGGGGACGGGCGACCGTCCGTGGCGGTGACGTTGGAGGGACCGTGGCTCTCACGGCCGGATCAGCGCAGGGTTCTCGGACCGAGCAAGGAGCACCGCCACGAAGAGTGGTCACCCACCCCGGGGGCAGCCCCGGACTGCGAAGACGAGGGTATTCGCGGACGGCCGGACCGGGTCCGGGGCTGCGCCCGGAGCGGCGAGCCGTGGCCGCGCGGGCCGCTCTGCGCCGCCGCTTGTGGGCCACCGCGCCCGCGCGGCTGCGCCTTCTGCGCGCGGCCACGCTCCTGCTCACCATCGTCGTGACCGTGCTGCTGCTCGTGGCGGGGCTCGCCGTGAACAGCACCTGGAAAGATCGGCCACGACCTGCGGACCCTCGCCGTCGCGGTCCAGGGCGACCGGTCCGACGAGAAGACCGTCGAGAACCTGACCGACGACTTCGCCGAGTACCAGGAGCCGATCGGCCGCGCTCTGGAGAACGACCGACATGCCGGCGGCAGGCCGGCCGCCCTGGCCGACTACCGCAAGGCCACCGACCTGCTGCAAGGCAAGCTGCTGCCCGAGTCCCGCACGCTGGTGTCCGCCGACGACCGCGCCTTCGAGGCCGAGTACAGCGCCGCCCGCTCCACGCTGTCCGCACAGCTCGCCGCCGCGACCGTCCGTGCGCCCTGCTCGCAGTGATCCTCGGCACCCAGATGCTGACCTCGTCGTCAGGGAACCTGCGCGGCGCCCGCCGCGACGCCTTCGACTCCGTCGTCGCCCTCTCCCACGCCCGCGCCATCGCCTACGACGCCGCCGACGAAAGCCGCTACCTCCTCGACCCGCAGCGCCGCGACCAGTACGCCCAGTCGTTCCTCACCAAGTCGCGGAAGCTGTACGGCATCCAGGACGCCACACTCGACACGTACGACGACGGGCTGACCACCAGCTGGCGGGCGTACCGGTCCGACCACCACGATCTGCGCTTCACCGGCGAGTCCCGGCGCGAGCTGGACAACGTCACCTGCCCCGGGGAACGCGCTGCGGCCGAGCAGACCGTGGAGACGTACGCCGTCTACCAGCGCGACGACCGCAGGATCCGCGCGCTGCCGGCTGCCGGGAAGGAACGCGAGGCGGTGGAGTTCTGCATGGACCGGAAGCCGGGCACCTCCAACGCGCACATCGGCGCCTGGACGGACGCCCTGGGCAAGGTGACGGACATCAACCGCGCCCACTTCGCCTCCTCGGTGCGAAACGGCCGCTCGGCGGTGAGCGGCCTGCTTCCCTGGGCGGGCGGCCTGCTGCTCGCGGCGATGGTCCTCACCGTGCTGGGACTGCGGCCACGGCTGGCGGAGTTCCGCTAGGCATCCGCCAGCCGTGCTTCCTCCAGATCAAGGGACCGCTGGAGCCGTCTTCGGGTCGTGTCGCTGATCCGGTGCGAGTCGTAGAGGCGCTGCAGTTCCGCGGTCTCCACGGTGATCAGGTCGCGGCGCAGCTGGCGGTACACCAGGTCGGCGGACTCGGTGGCGGCAGCGGTGCCGTTGTGCTCGGCGAGGCGGTCGCGGGCGTCGTCCAGACGCGCTGTCAGACCGCGGCGGAGCCGGTCGAGGACGATGTCGGGTACGGCTTCCAGCTCGGCGAGCTCCTCAAGGCGGGCGAGTCCGGCGTGGGCGAGGTGGGAGCGGGCCTCGACCTCCTCGCGTTCGGTGTGGGCGGGCTCCAGGGCGATGCCGGAGGCGCGGACGACCGGGGCGAGAGTGAAACCCTGGACGACCAGCGTCATGACCACCACGGACGTGGTCAGGACGAGGACCAGGGGGCGGTCCGCCAGGCCGGTGCCGTCCTTGGCAACCTCGGGGATGGACAGCGCGGCCGCCAGCGGCATGACGCCGCGTGTGCCGGCCCAGGTCAGGACGACCGGCACCCGCCAGTTCATGCGGCTGATCCCGCCCTTGCGCTGCACGACCGCCGACAGGGGAGCGAGCCACAGCAGACGGACGGCGATCACCGTGGCGGCGACGGCGAGGGCATACACCGGCCAGGCCCGGTCACCGTCGGCCAGCGCCCGCACCTGCGCGGGCAGCGCCAGCCCTATCAGCGAGAACACCACGCTCTCCAGCAGGAACACCACCGTGCCGTACACCGCGTGCAGTTGGAGACGGATGCGGGCGTTGGTGAGCCGGTCGCCCCGGCCGCCCAGGATCACCCCGGCCACCACACAGGACGTCACCCCGGAGGTGTGCGCCGCCTCCGCCAGCAGATAGGACGCGTACGGCGTGACCAAGGCGATCACCGTCTCCAGCACCGGTTCCTCGGTATGGCGCCGGATCAGCGCCACCACACCGGCCACGGCCGCGCCGATCACCGTGCCGCCGCCCGCCAGCAACAGGAACTCGCCCCCTGCCGCACCCCAGTTCGCCGCCGCCGACGCCACCGCGATGCCCGCCGCCACCCGGACCAGCACCAGGGAGGTCGCGTCGTTGAACAGGCTCTCCGCCTGCACGAGCACCTGCACCCTCGGCGGGAGAGCGAGCCGACGGCCGAGCGCGGTGACCGCCACCGGATCAGTGCTGGCCAGTACCGCGCCCAGCACGAACGCCATCTGCCACGACAGGGGCGTGAACAGCGCCGCCACCGCGGCGACGGCCGCCGCAGAGGCGAGCACGAGGCCGATGGCGAGGATCCCGACCGGCTTCCACACCGCGCGCAGCTCCCGCCAGGGCATGTCCTCCGCGCTCGCGTACAGCAGCGGTGGCAGCACGACCAGCCCGATGACCTCGGGGCTGATCTCGATCTGCGGAGTGCCCGGCAGCAGCGCCACCGCGAGACCGGCGACCACTAGCAGCGAGGGGGCGGGCATCCGCCAGCGGCGCGCGAAGGTCGCCACCACGGTGGCCAGAACGACCAAGGCGAGAACCGTACCGACGCTCCGCATGCCGCCCCCTGGGCTGAGAAGAGGAGCCGCCCTGGCTCCCCTGCCGACCAGACTTCCCGGCACACCGCGGTCACCCTATCGGCCCAGGTCACCTCAAGACAGCGTCAATGTCCTCGGGGCAGGCGCTAAGGATTCGCCAACACGCACCCCACCCGGCCCGCGGAAGGACTTTCTTAGGAGCAGTCCCCTTGACCATGGGGGAGTTGAGCCAGTGAGCGGAGCGCGTCGGCGGCGATGAGTGATGTAGGGCCCGGACGACTGAAGGTCTACCTCGGGGCGGCCCCGGGGGTCGGCAAGACCTACCGGATGCTCGACGAGGGGCGGCGCCGTGCCTCGCGCGGGGCGGACGTGGTGGTGGGCTTCGTGGAGTGCCACGGGCGCCCGCACACGGAGGCCATGATCGACGGCCTTGAGGTCGTCCCTCGCACATCCTGCACCTATCGCGGCGGGGGCTTCGAGGAGATGGACCTGGCTGCGGTGCTGGCGCGCCACCCGCAGGTGGCGATCGTGGACGAGTTCGCCCACAGCAACGTCCCCGGTGACGGCCGCAACCCCAAGCGGTGGCAGGACATAGAGGAACTCCTCGTCGCCGGCATCGACGTCATCACCGCGGTGAACATCCAACACCTGGAATCCCTCAACGACGTGGTCGAGAAGATCACCCGCGTCCCGCAGCACGAGACCGTGCCCGACGAGGTCGTACGCCGGGCCTGGCAGATCGAGCTGGTGGACATGCCGCCCGAGGGGCTGCGCCGCCGGATGGCGCACGGCAACATCTACGCCCCGGAGAAGATCGACGCGGCCCTCGCCAACTACTTCCGGCCCGGCAACCTCACCGCGCTGCGGCAGCTGGCCCTGCTGTGGGTGGCCGACCGGGTGGACGAGGCGCTGCAGGAGTACCGCTCGCAGCACGGCATCGGCGGGGTGTGGGAGACCCGGGAGCGGGTCGTCGTCGCCCTGACCGGCGGCCCTGAGGGCGACACGCTCGTCAGGCGGGCCGCCCGGATCGCCGCCCGGTCCGCAGGAGGCGACCTGCTCGCCGTGCACGTGGCCCGCAGCGACGGCCTGGCCGGGGGCGTCTCGGCCGCCTCCCTCGCCCGGCAGCGCCGGCTCGCGGAGGACCTCGGCGGCAGCTACCACTCCGTCGTCGGCGACGACGTGGCCACCAGCCTGGTGGAGTTCGCCCGCGCCGAGAACGCCACCCAGCTCGTCCTCGGCACGAGCAGACGCGGCCGTCTTCAACGTTTCCTGACCGGGCCCGGCACGGGGGAGACCGTGACCGAGCTGTCCGGCGACATCGACGTCCACCGCGTCACCCACGAGCGGGCCGGACGCGGCACCCTCCTGCCCTCCCGGCGCCGCACGCTCTCCACCGCCCGGCTGATCGCCGGACCGGTGGCCGGGCTCGTTCTGCCGATGCTGCTCACTGCTGTGCTGGCGCAGGTGCGCGGGACGCTGGACCTGACCAGTGAGGCGCTGTTGTTCCTGCTCGCCGTGGTGGGAGTGGCCTGCATAGGCGGGGTCGCCTCGGCGGTGATCGCGTCGGTGACGGCGTCTTTGCTGCTGAACTACTGGTTCATCCCGCCTATCGGCGCTTTCACCCTGGGCGACCCGAACGCGCTGCTCGCCCTCGGGGTGTTCGCGGTCGTCGCGGCCACCGTGGCCTGCGTTGTCGACCGCTCGCTGCGGCTGTCCAGGCGCTCGGCGCGGGCCACCGCCGAAGCCGAGACCATGTCGTCCCTCGCCGGGACGATCGTGCGGGGCGAGGCGACGATTCCGGCTCTGCTGGAGCGGACGCGGGAGACCTTCGGCATGGAGTCGGCGGAGCTGGCGGACGAACCGCTGGATATGGAAGGGACCACATCGGTGCCGGCCGGTCCGGGCGCGTACCTGGTGCTGCGGGGCCGTACCCTCTCCTCCTCAGAGCGGCGGGTGCTGGCCGCGTTCGCCGCGCACGTCGGCTCGGCGGTGGAGCGGGCCCGGCTGGCCGAGGCGGCGGCCGAGGTGGAGCCGGTGAAGGCCGCCGACCGGCTGCGCACGGCCCTCCTGAGGGCCGTCGGCCACGACCTGCGTACCCCGCTCGCCGCGGGCTGGGCCGCCGTCACCTCCCTGCGCAGCCAGGACGTCGAGTTCACACCGGAGGACCGCGGCGAACTCCTCGCCACCGCCGACGAGTCCATGGCCAAGCTGAACCGCCTCGTGGAGAACCTCCTCGACCTCAGCCGCCTGGAGGCCGGCGCCCTCACCCTGAACCTGCGCCCGACCTCCCTGGACGAGGTCCTGCCCATGGCACTCGCGGACGTGCCGGAGGCCGAGGTGGCGGACGTGGAGGAGATCCCGGCGGTCCTCGCCGACCCGCCGCTGCTGGAGCGGGTGATCGCCAACCTCGCCTCCAACGCCGTCCGCCACACCCCGCCGGGGCAGAAAGTGCTGGTCACCGCTAGTGCCCTGGCGGGACGCGTGGAGCTGCGCGTGGTCGACCGGGGCCCCGGACTCCCGCAGACCGGCCGGGAACGGATCTTCGAACCATTCCAGCGACTCGGCGACACCGACAACACCACCGGCCTCGGCCTCGGCCTGGCCCTCGCCCGTGGCCTGGCCGAGGCGATGAACGGCACCCTCACCCCCGAGGACACCCCCGGCGGCGGTCTCACGATGGTCGTATCGCTGCCGTTCGCGGAGCAGCCCGTGGGGGCCGGACCCACCGAGCAGAGCGCAGGAGGTGCGCGATGAGCACGCACGCAGGCCCCTGGAGACTGCACCGCCCACACACCCAGGGCCGCACCTGGCCCCTTCGGGACCGGCTCGCCCTGACCGCGGGACTGGCCGCCCCCTTCCTGGTGGCACTCGCCCTCGTCCCGCTCCGCCCCAGCCTGTCGCACACGAACGCGGCCCTCGTCCTCGTCGTGGTCGTGGTCGCGGTGTCCGCGCCGGGCAGCCGTGCGGCGGGCGTGGTCGCGGCACTGTCGGCGGCGGCCTGGTTCGACTTCTTTCTGACCCGGCCGTACGAGACCTTCGACATCAACGGCACGGCGGACATCGAGACCGCGGTGCTGTTGCTGGTCGTCGGCGTGATTGTCCCCCAGCTCGCGGTCCACGCCCGCCGACTGGAGGCCATGACGGTGACGGACGCCGCCCATCTGGCGCGCATCCACCGCACGGCCGGGCTCGTGCATTCCGCCAACTCGGCGGACACCGTGGTCGACCATGTCCGGACCGAGCTGACCGACCTGCTCGGACTGCGCGCCTGCCGTTTCGAGTACGGCACGCTCATGGGCCGACCGCCACGGTTGGAGAAGGACGGCAGCGTGACGGTGGGCCGGCGCCCGTGGAACCCGGACACGGACGGCTGGCCCGAGGGCGAGATCGAGCTGCGCGCGTACGGCAACGGCCACTACCTCGGCCGCTTCATGCTCGTCCCTGACCCCGGTGCCGCACCCTCGCTCCAGGCCCGGCTGGTCGCGGTGACGCTGGCCGACCAGACGGGGGCGGCCCTGGACACGTCGGGACCCGTGCGCGGGTGGTGAGGCCGAGCGCGACGGATCAGATCTGGTCTCCCGTGGGACGGCGCTGCCCGTCCTGCCGTTCCGTTCGACGTGACGTCAACTCTGCGTTTGCCGACGGGACGTGGCCAACGGGCTCAGCACACGGTGGTCTGCGGCGACGACGGGCTCGCGCACCGGCTTCGTGACTGGACGCGGCGTGCGACGAGGTCGTCACCGTGGTGCTGCCCTCCCGGGATGGGCCGCGTGTGCTGGGCGTGATGCCGGTGGAGCGGGGCTCACTGCAATCGGCGTAAGCGTCACTCCCGTCACTCCAGTCCGGATGCCTTGAACACGGCCAGCGCGGTCTCACGGTCCACGCGGGCAGAGAGACGCCGCACAGCGGTCTGCCCGCACAGCAACAGACCGTCGGCCACCGCCTTCCGGGCGCCCACCTCGAAGCGGTGCCACAAGCCCGGGTTGTTCACCAGAACGTCTGGGTCGATCGCGACGCGCGCGCCGAACGCGTCACGCAGCAGGAGCCGTTGGGAGACGCCCTCCAGGCAGCGAACGGAGACCAGCAGGTCGGTCCGGACCCGGCGCTCGCGCAGCAGCCACCGTGAGGCGAGCCAGTCCTCACCGGCCGTGACCCGGGCCGGCGACAGCACCAGGAACAGCAGCAGAGCGAGCGTGAGACACAACAGGCCCCGCCACAGCGTGAACCGGCCCGACCCCCAGTCGATGAGCAGGAGCAGGGCGAGCAGCACCCCGGCGCACCGGACGGCATCCCTCACATCTCGCGCCCAGCCGCGGTCGTGCGCCGCGACCCCGGACGATTCTGCGCCAGCGCAGGCCGGTGACCTGCGCGCCTTCTCGCGGCGTCCCATACCGGTGACGGTAGAGGCGCGGAGGACGGGAACCACGCGCTTTGATGCGGATCTGATGGCGCAGGCCCGTCAAGGTCCCGTCAAGGTCGGGCCGGTCAGCGCGAAGATGCCGCAAGGAAGGGCCGGACACTGTCGGAAACGGTCAGAACCTGAGTGCACCGCGCACATGTCGACGTAGCTGCGCGGCTTTCGCCGAAGGAGTACCGCCCTCATGACCGGACTGACCACCGAGCCGGATGCCGTCCCCGCCGGCGAGGAGCCACCTGATGCCGGTGAACGCCACCGGCTGACCGCCGTCACGGGGCTTGCGGCGCTGTCCCTGGACGCGATGGCGTCGGTGGCGTACGGCCCCGAGGCGATCGTGCTGGTCCTTGCCGCCGCCGGCGCGCACGGCCTCGGCTTCACCCTGCCGGTCACGCTGGCCATCGCCGCCCTGCTGGCGGTGCTGGTCGCCTCGTACCGGCAAGTGATCGCGGCCTTTCCGGACGGTGGCGGCTCGTACGCCGTGGCGAGGGCCCACCTGGGCGCGCGCACCGGCCTGGTGGCGGCGGCCTCGCTGATCCTGGACTACGTCCTCAACGCCGCCGTCGCCGTGACGGCGGGCGTGGCCGCGCTGACGTCCGCCTTCCCGGCCCTGTACGGCGACCGGCTGTGGCTGTGCCTGGCGGTGCTGGCGCTGATCACCGGGGTGAACCTGCGGGGGATCGTGGAGTCGGCGAAGGCGTTCATCGTGCCGACGGCCGTCTTCGTGGGTGCGATCTTCGTGCTGATCGGCGTCGGTCTGTTCCGCTCCGAGCCGGTCAGTACGGCGACGGCGGCCGGGCACGCCTCGGTCGTCGCCGGCAACGCGACCGGTGTCGGCGTCCTGCTCCTGCTCAAGGCTTTCGCTTCAGGGTGTTCCGCCCTGACCGGCGTTGAGGCCATCGCCAACGCCGTCCCCTCCTTCCGCGTACCGCGCGTGCGGCGGGCCCAGCGTGCGGAGATCGCCCTGGGCGCCGTACTCGGCCTCATGCTCATCGGCCTGGCGGTGCTGATCGGACGCTTCCACCTCCAGCCGGTGGCGGGCGTCACGGTGCTGGCGCAGCTCGCGGATGCCTCGCTCGGCCACAACTGGGCTTTCTACGTCATCCAGTTCGCGACGATGATCCTGCTGGCGCTGTCGGCGAACACGTCCTTCGGCGGGCTGCCGGTGCTGCTGAAGCTGCTGGCGCGTGACAACTATCTGCCGCATGTGTTCGCGTTGAAGGCCGACCGTCAGGTGCACCGGCACGGCGTGCTGGCGCTCGCCGTCGTCTCGGCCGCGCTGCTGGTCTTCTCCGGCGGGGACACCAACACCCTGGTGCCGATGTTCGCGATCGGTGTCTTCGTCGGCTTCACGATCGCCCAGGTGGGCATGGTCCGGCACTGGCGGCTGGAGCGGGGCCGTGGCTGGCGTGGGAAGGCGCTGCTGAACGGCTTCGGGGCGCTGCTCACCGGCGTCTCGACGATCGTCGTGACGGCGAGCAAGTTCGCGGAGGGGGCCTGGCTGATCGTGGTGGCGCTGCCGCTGCTGATCGCCGCCTTCGTCGCCGTCCACCGTGCCTACGACCGCATCGCCGAGCAACTCGGCCTGGGCCGCGTCCCCGAGCCCCCGCACCGCGACCGCTCCCTGGTGATCGTGCCGGTGTCCTCGCTGTCCCGGCTGACCTCCGAGGCCCTGACGGCCGCTGCCTCCCTCGGCGACGAGGTCCGGGCCGTCACCGTCGGCTACCCGGACCCGGAGGACCACGCACAGCTGCACGCCCTGGAGCGAGCCTGGACCGAGTGGGACCCGGGCGTGCCCCTGGTGCGGCTGTCCTGCGAGAGGCGCAGCCTGGGCGGCCCCATCGCCGCGTACGTCCGTGAGGTGGCCGCTGCCGAGCCGGCCAGGCGGGTCACGGTGCTGATCCCGGAGGCCGAGCCGGAGCGGCTGTGGCAGCGACTGCTGCAGAACCAGCGGGGTGCGGTGGTCGCACACGCCGTACGGCGGGAGACGGACGCGGTGATCTGCCGGCTGCGGTTTCGGCTGCTCTGAAGAGAAACGCTCTGTTACTGGCCGGTAGGGACCGGTGGTCGTAAGAGTCCCGTCAAAGCCGTGGGTGAGGCCGTAAGAGGGCCGTCAACGAGTGTCCAGATCCGGCCAGGGAGGGGGTTTCCTCTAACCGTCCTTGTTCCAACCCCGAACCTCTTCAGGAGTTCACGATGGCCGATCTGGCCTTCGTCGTCACCGTGCTCGCGGGCTTCGCGCTGGTGGCTCTCGTCGCCCGGGGGGTGACGAAGCTGTGACCGTGGAGAACGTCGTCGGCCTGGTCGTGGCCGTCGCCCTGCTGGGCTATCTCGTCCTCGCCCTGATCTTCCCGGAGAGGTTCTGAGCACAGACATGAGTCCAGAACTCGCGGGCTTTCTCCAGCTGCTCGCCCTCATGGGCGCACTGGCACTCGCCTACATCCCGCTTGGCACCTACATGGCCAAGGTCTACTCCTCCAAGAAGCACATGCGGGTGGAGAAGTGGATCTACCGGGCCATCGGTGCCAACCCCGACGCCGAGATGACCTGGCCCGCGTACCTGCGCGGTGTGCTGGCCTTCTCCGCCGTCGGCGTCCTCTTCCTCTACCTGCTGCAGCGCCTGCAGGGCGTGCTGCCCGGCTCGCTGCACTTCTCTTCGGTCAGCCCGGCGCAGTCGTTCAACACGGCTGTCTCGTTCGTGACCAACACCAACTGGCAGTCGTACTACGGCGAGCAGACCATGGGTCATGTCGTGCAGACCGCCGGGCTGGCCGTGCAGAACTTCGTCTCCGCCGCCGTCGGCATCGCCGTCGCCGTGGCGCTCGTGCGCGGCTTCGCGCGCTCGCGCACCGGTGAGCTGGGCAACTTCTGGGCCGACCTGGTGCGCGGCACGCTGCGCATCCTGGTGCCGATCGCCGCGGTCGCCGCGGTCGTGCTGGTGGCCTGCGGCGCGATCCAGAACTTCTCCGGCATCCACGAGGTCGGCCAGTTCATGGGCGGCACGCAGCAGTGGAACGGCGGCGCGGTCGCCTCCCAAGAGGCGATCAAGGAGCTGGGCACCAACGGCGGCGGCTACTTCAACGCCAACTCCGCCCACCCCTTCGAGAACCCCACCCCGCTCACCAACCTCCTTGAGATCTTCCTGATCCTGGTGATCCCGTTCTCGCTGACCCGCACCTTCGGCGTGATGGTCGGCAACGTGAAGCAGGGCTACGCGATCCTCGCCACGATGTTCACCATCTGGCTCGGCTTCGTCGCGCTGATGATGTGGACCGAGTTCGCCCACCACGGCCCGGCGCTGCAGGCCGCGGGCGGGGCGATGGAGGGCAAGGAGACCCGGTTCGGAGTCGGAGCCTCCTCGATCTTCGCGGTGTCCACGACCCTGACCTCGACCGGCGCGGTGGACTCCTTCCACTCCTCCTTCACCGGCCTGGGCGGCGGCATCACGATGCTGAGCATGATGCTGGGCGAGATCGCGCCAGGCGGCACCGGCTCCGGGCTGTACGGCATCCTGATCATGGCCGTGATCGCGGTGTTCATCGCCGGCCTGATGGTGGGCCGTACGCCGGAGTACCTGGGCAAGAAGATCGGCGGCCGCGAGATGAAGCTCGCCGCCTGCTACATCCTCATCACCCCTGCCCTGGTGCTGGTCTTCACGGCGGCTTCCATGGCGCTGCCGACCCCGCCGCACTCCATGCTCAACTCCGGCGCGCACGGCTTCTCCGAGGTGCTGTACGCGTTCACCTCCGCGGCGAACAACAACGGTTCGGCCTTCGCCGGCCTGAACGCGAACACCGACTGGTTCAACACCATGACCGGGCTCGCGATGCTGCTCGGCCGCTTCCTGCCGATGGTGTTCGTGCTGGCGCTGGCGGGCTCGCTCGCCGAGCAGAAGCCGGTCCCGGTGACCGCGGGCACCCTGCGCACCGAGAAGCCGCTGTTCACCGGCCTGCTGGTGGGCGCGATCCTGATCATCACCGGTCTCACGTACTTCCCGGCCCTCGCGCTGGGCCCGCTCGCGGAAGGGCTGGCGTGATGACCACCCGCATAGAGAAGTCAGAGGACTCGATGTCCACAGCCACTCCCACCAGGGCGCCGCACAGCGATGTCCCCACCGGGCACAAGCCCGCCGAGAGCCGCGTCGGAGCGGGCCTCTTCGAACCCAAGGCGCTCGTCAAGTCCCTGCCGGACGCTCTGCGCAAGCTCGATCCGCGGGTGATGGTCAAGTCGCCCGTGATGTTCGTGGTGTGGATCGGCTCGGTGCTCACCACGGTGTTCTCCGTCAAGGACCCGACCGACTGGTTCGGCTGGACCATCAGCGCCTGGCTGTGGCTGACGGTGATCTTCGCCAACCTGGCGGAGGCCGTGGCCGAGGGCCGCGGCAAGGCCCAGGCCGACACCCTGCGCAGGGCCAAGACCGACACCGTCGCCCGCCGGCTGGCGGGCGGCGCCGAGGAACACGTCCCCGGCACCGCGCTGACCATCGGCGACCTGGTGGTCTGCGAGGCCGGCGACATCATCCCCGGTGACGGCGACGTCGTCGAGGGCGTCGCCTCGGTGGACGAGTCGGCCATCACCGGCGAGTCCGCCCCGGTCATCCGCGAGTCCGGCGGCGACCGCAGCGCCGTCACGGGCGGTACGAAGGTGCTGTCCGACCGGATCGTCGTCCAGATCACGACGAAGCCCGGTGAGACCTTCATCGACCGGATGATCAGCCTGGTCGAGGGCGCGGCCCGGCAGAAGACGCCCAACGAGATCGCGCTGAACATCCTGCTCGCCTCGCTGACCATCGTCTTCCTGCTGGCCTGCGCCACCCTGCCGCCGTTCGCCGACTACGCGGGCACGCACCTGACCATGGTCGTGCTGGTCGCCCTGCTGGTCTGCCTGATCCCGACCACCATCGGCGCCCTGCTGTCCGCGATCGGCATCGCCGGCATGGACCGCCTGGTGCAGCGCAATGTGCTCGCCATGTCCGGCCGCGCGGTCGAGGCGGCCGGTGATGTCTCCACGCTGCTGCTGGACAAGACCGGCACCATCACCCTCGGCAACCGGCAGGCCGCCGAGTTCGTGCCGGTGCGCGGGACGACGGAGGCCGAGGTCGCGGACGCGGCCCAGCTGTCCTCGCTGGCCGACGAGACCCCCGAGGGCCGCTCCGTCGTCGTCCTGGCGAAGGAGAGGTACGGGCTGCGCGAGCGGCACCAGGGCGAGCTGGCCGGCGCCGAGTGGATCGGGTTCACCGCCCAGACCCGCATGTCGGGCGTGGACGTCGACGGCCGGAAGATCCGCAAGGGCGCCACCGCCTCGGTCATCGCCTGGGTCGAGGAGCAGGGCGGCACGGTCGCCAGGGACGCGGACGCCATGGCCAACCGCATCTCCGAGGCCGGCGGCACGCCGCTGCTGGTCGCCGTCCACGACGACCGGGGCGCCCGTGTGCTTGGCGTCATCCACCTCAAGGACGTCGTCAAGGACGGTATGCGGGAGCGGTTCGAGGAACTGCGCCGCATGGGCATCAAGACGGTCATGATCACGGGTGACAACCCGCTGACCGCGAAGGCGATCGCCGAGGAGGCGGGTGTCGACGACTTCCTCGCCGAGGCCACTCCCGAGGACAAGATGGCCCTCATCAAGCGGGAGCAGGCCGGCGGCAAGCTGGTCGCGATGACCGGTGACGGCACCAACGACGCGCCGGCGCTCGCGCAGGCGGACGTCGGCGTGGCGATGAACACCGGTACGTCGGCCGCCAAGGAGGCCGGCAACATGGTCGACCTCGACTCCAACCCCACCAAGCTCATCGAGATCGTGGAGATCGGCAAGCAACTCCTCATCACCCGCGGCGCGTTGACCACGTTCTCCATAGCCAACGACGTCGCGAAGTACTTCGCGATCATCCCGGCGCTGTTCGCGGCGGTCTACCCGGGCCTGGACAAGCTGAACATCATGCACCTGTCCTCGCCCGACTCCGCGATCCTCTCCGCGGTCATCTTCAACGCGCTGATCATCATCGCACTCGTGCCGCTGTCCCTGAAGGGCGTGCGGTACAAGCCGGTGAGCGCGGACAAGATGCTGCGGCGCAACCTCGGGATCTACGGCATCGGCGGCCTGGTCGCGCCTTTCATCGGCATCAAGCTCATCGACCTGCTCATCTCCCTCATCCCCGGAATCGGCTGATCGCCATGAACAACTCCGTTACGAACACCGTCCGGTTGCTCGGGGCGGCCCTCAGGGCCCTGCTCGTGCTGACCCTGGTGACGGGCGTCATCTACCCGCTGGTCGTGACCGGCATCGCACAGGGGCTGTTCCACGACAAGGCGAACGGCTCCGAGACCAAGGCGGACGGCAAGGTCGTCGGCTCGTCCCTGATCGGGCAGTCGTACAACCTGCCGCTGCACAAGGGGCAGCAGACACCGGACGCGGACCTGAAGTGGTTCCAGGGACGTCCGTCGAACGGCCTCGGCACGAACAGCGTGAACACGCAGTACGAACTGATCCTGTCCGGAGCCACCAACCTGTCCGCAGACAGCAAGGTGCTGATCAAGCAGGTGCAGGACGCCAAGGCCGCGGTCGTCAAGGACAACTCGGTGCCCGGCTACACGGTCGGCCCCTCGGACGTCCCCGCGGACGCGGTGACCTCCTCCGGCTCCGGCCTGGACCCGGACATCTCCCCGGCCTACGCCGAACTCCAGGTCCACCGCGTCGCCGCGAAGAACAACCTGCCGCTCGCACAGGTGGAGAAGCTGGTCGAGGACCACACCGAGGGCCGCACCCTGGGCTTCATGGGCGAGCCTCGGGTGAACGTCCTGAAACTCAACATCGCGCTCAAGGACCTTGTGGCGAAGCACTGATGGGATTACGCGATACACGCGGGAGTCGGCGGCCGGGAGACATCCTGGTTCCGCCGACTCCCTTGGTCGTGACGTCGGTTGCCTCGCGTCCGGCGCCCCAGGCCCGACGTACGAGAGGAAAGGCACACACCCATGACCCGGGTGCTCGTGGTGGAGGACGACCCGCAGCTCGTACGGGCCCTCGTCATCAACCTGCAGGCACGTCACTACGGCGTGGACGCCGCCCCCGACGGCGCCACGGCGCTCCGGCTCGCCGCCGCCCGTCAGCCCGACGTGGTCCTGCTGGACCTCGGCCTGCCCGACATGGACGGTGTCGACATCATCAAGGGCGTGCGGGGCTGGAGCCGCGTGCCGATCCTGGTCCTGTCCGCCCGTCAGGCGTCCGACGAGAAGGTCGCCGCGCTCGACGCCGGCGCCGACGACTACATCACCAAGCCGTTCAGCATGGACGAGTTGCTTGCCCGGCTGCGCGCCGCCGTCCGCCGGACCGAGGACACACCGCTGATCCCCGAGACGACCCTGGTCGAGACGGAGCACTTCACCCTCGACCTGCTCGCCAAGAAGGCCGTACGGGACGGGCGGGACGTACGGCTGACCCCGACCGAGTGGCATCTGCTGGAGATCCTGGTGACGAACCCCGGTCGGCTGATCACGCAGAAGCAGCTGCTCCAAGAGGTCTGGGGCGTCTCGCGGAGCAACAAGACCAACTATCTGCGGGTCTACATGGCGCAGTTGCGCAGGAAGCTGGAGACGGACCCCTCCCACCCCCGCTATCTGATCACCGAGCCCGGCATGGGCTATCGCTTCGAAGGATGACATGGCACGCGGCAAGCTCCGGATCTACCTTGGCGCGGCACCCGGCGTCGGCAAGACCTACGCCATGCTGTCGGAGGCACACCGACGTATCGAGCGGGGCACCGACTGCGTGGTCGCCTTCGTCGAACACCATCACCGGCCGCGCACCGAGGTGATGCTGCACGGCCTGGAGCAGGTGCCGCGCAGACAGCTGGAGTACCGAGGCTCCACGTTCGGCGAGATGGACGTCGACGCCGTCCTGCGTCGGGCGCCCGCCGTCGCCCTGGTGGACGAACTCGCCCACACCAACGTGCCCGGCTCCCGCAACGCCAAGCGCTGGCAGGACGTCGAGGAACTGCTCGCCGCCGGCATCGACGTGATCTCCACCGTCAACATCCAGCACCTGGAGTCGCTGGGCGACGTGGTCGAGTCGATTACCGGGGTGCGGCAGCGTGAGACGGTCCCGGACGAGGTGGTCCGGCGGGCCGACCAGATCGAGCTGGTCGACATGTCCCCCGAGGCCCTTCGCCGCCGTATGGCGCACGGGAACGTCTACAAGCCCGACAAGGTCGACGCGGCCCTGTCCAACTACTTCCGGCCCGGAAACCTGACCGCCCTGCGCGAGCTGGCCCTGCTGTGGGTGGCGGACCGGGTCGACGAGTACCTGACCGAGTACCGCAGCGAGCACCGTGTCTCGAAGATCTGGGGCTCCCGTGAGCGGATCGTCGTCGGGCTGACGGGCGGTCCCGAGGGGCGCACCCTGATCCGGCGCGCCGCGCGCCTCGCCGAGAAGGGCGCGGGCGGCGAGGTGCTGGCCGTCTACATATCCCGCAGCGACGGCCTCACTGCGGCCTCCCCGAAGGAACTGGCCGTACAGCGCACGTTGGTCGAGGACCTCGGTGGCACCTTCCACCATGTCGTCGGCGACGACATAGCGGCCGCCCTGCTCGACTTCGCCCGCGGCGTCAACGCCACCCAGATCGTGCTGGGCGTCTCGCGCCGCCGCAGCTGGCAGTACGTCTTCGGGCCCGGGGTCGGCGCCACGGTGGCCGTGGAGTCCGGTCCCGACCTCGACGTCCACCTCATCACGCACGACGAGGCGGGCAGGGGGCGTGGACTGCCGGTGGCGCACGGCGCCCGCCTCGGACGCTCCCGGGTCATCTGGGGCTGGGCCGTGGGAGTGCTCGGCCCCGCCGTGCTCACCTGGCTCCTCACCAGTGTCGTGCCCGATGTCGGGCTCGCCAACGACATGCTGCTGTTCCTGACGCTGACGGTGGCGGCGGCCCTGCTGGGCGGCCTCTTCCCCGCGCTGGCCTCCGCGGTGGTCGGCTCCCTGCTGCTCAACTGGTACTTCAGCCCGCCCGTCCACACCCTGACGATCGCCGACCCGAAGAACATCGTCGCCATCGCGATCTTCGTCGGGGTCGCCGTGTCCGTGGCCTCGGTCGTGGACCTCGCCGCCCGGCGCACCCACCAGGCCGCCCGGCTCCGCGCCGAGTCGGAGATCCTCTCCTTCCTCGCGGGCAACGTCCTGCGCGGTGAGACCACTCTGGAGGCGCTGCTGGAACGGGTCCGGGAAACCTTCGGCATGGAGTCGGTGGCCCTGTTGGAGCGGACCAGTGAGACGGAACCCTGGACCTGCGCCGGCAGTGTGGGACCGCAGCCCGCCGAGGTTCCGGAGGACGCGGACGTCGACGTCCCCGTCGGCGACCACATGGCCCTCTCCCTGCGCGGCCGCGTCCTGCCCGCCGCCGACCGCCGCGTGCTGGCCGCGTTCGCCGCACAGGCCGCCGTCGTCCTGGACCGCCAGCGGCTACAGCGCGAAGCCGACCGCGCCAAGGAACTGGCCGAGGGCAACCGCATCCGCACCGCCCTGCTCGCCGCCGTCAGCCACGACCTGCGCACTCCGCTCGCCGGCATCAAGGCCGCGGTCACCTCGCTCAGGTCGGACGATGTCGAGTGGTCCGAACAGGACCGGGCGGAGCTGCTGCAGGCCATCGAGGAGGGGGCCGACCGCCTCGATGGCCTCGTCGGCAACCTCCTCGACATGTCCCGCCTGCAGACCGGCACCGTCACCCCCATCATCCGCGAGAGCGACCTCGACGAGGTCGTGCCCATGGCGCTCGGCGGGGTGCCGGAGGACAGCGTGGACCTGGACATCCCCGAGACCCTGCCCATGGTGTGGGTCGACCGGGGCCTGCTGGAGCGGGCTGTCGCCAACGTCGTTGAGAACGCCGTCAAGCACAGTCCGCCGGGGGAGAGGGTGCTGGTGTTCGCGAGTGCCCTGGCCGACCGGGTCGAACTGCGGGTCGTGGACCGTGGGCCCGGTGTTCCGGACGAGGCCAAGGACCGCATCTTCGAGCCCTTCCAGCGGTACGGCGACTCGCCGCGCGGTGTCGGCGTCGGCCTCGGACTCGCCGTCGCCCGCGGCTTCGCCGAGGCCGTCGGCGGCACCCTGCACGCCGAGGACACCCCCGGAGGCGGGCTCACCATGGTGCTCGCCGTACCGACGGCCCCGGCACCGCGTCCGGAGCAGCCGGACCTGCCCGCCACCGCTGCCCCCTGAGGAGATCAGGCGTCGGGCGGCACGGTCTCGAACGCCCGCTGCAGGCGCCCGGTGTCCAGCGACAGCCGCAAGGCGTTCCGCCGGCGCACGGCTGCCAGCACTGCCTGCAGCGGTGACGGCGGCACCGCGAGAACGGGGCACGTGGCGCGGGCGAGGCAGTAGCGGCTGACCGACGGCCACAGCGCCCGGTGCAGTCGGCCACGCCTGCCGGCACCGACCACGAGGATGTCGTCCTCCCCGCCGGCTGTCCGTACCAGAGCGGGCCCGGGGGCGCCTCGTACGACGTGCGCCTGCCCGGCCACCCCGGTGTCCGTGCTGCCGAACACGTCATACAGCGCCTTGAGCAACCGCTCCCGCGCCAGCCGGTCCCACTCCTCGACCATGACGGTAGCGGCAGGGAACCTCCGGGCGGCAGCATCCCCGCCGGGCGGCTCCCAGGCCAGCACCGGCCAGAGCTCCGCCCCTCGGCGCCGGGCCTCGTCGGCCGCGCGGACCAAGGCGGTGAGACTGCCCGGTGAACCGCTCACTCCCACCACGAAACGAGCTGCTGCGGACGGACGGGACTCGGACATCGCTTTCACCGTTCTGCACGCGTCGGCCCTGGCTTCCGGGCCGGCGATTCTTCTCGGAAACGTTTCCCATCCCACCTCTGCCCGAGGCTTTCGAACAGTCCGTACGCCAGTTCCTGGCACCCTTCTGACGGCCCTTTCCACGCTCTCTCCCCAGCGGCGTCAGCATCCCGTCAAGGTCGCCCGAATTACTGTCAGCGTCCCATCAGGGCACGTCCGGAACCCGGGAGCACCGGGCATAGCGTCGAGGGCGAGCCCCGGTCCGCCTCCCCGCGTCCGGGGCACCCCAGACCCCACACTCCCTGCCTTCTTGGAGGCACCCCATGGCAGGACTCCACTACGGCGAAGACCCCGAGCCCTCCGATCCGTCCCCGGCCGGACCCCTCTACGTCCCGGTCCGGCCGGGCCCCTCCGGCTGTGCGGCCCGGCTCTTCCGCACCCCGCTCGGCGACCGCACGGCCGTCGGCTTCACCTCCGCACTCCGCCTGACCACCACCCTCGGCGCCGACCAGGCGTGGATCCGCCTCGCCGAGCCCGCACTGCGGGCGCTGGCGGCTCCGCTCGGTGTCACCACCGTCACGGTGGACCCGCAGCTCACCGCCCCGGCCCCAAGGCCGATGCCCGCGCCGGCACCGGCGTTCGCCACCTGAAAGGGGAGGCCACGATGACCACGGTTCACGAACCCGTCACTGCATTGGCTGAGTTGGCGGTATGGCCCGCGTCCGCCACCGAGCCCCGCCCGGGCGACCTCGCCGTGGGCGGCGTACCGCTCGCCGAGGTCGCCGACCGCTTCGGCACCCCCGTCTACGTCCTGGACGAGGCCGAGGTCCGCGACCGCTGCCGCACCTACCGGGACGCCTTCCCCGACGCCGACATCGTGTACGCGGCCAAGGCGTTCCTGTGCCGGGCCATGGCCCACTGGACGGACGAGGAGGGCCTCGGCCTCGACGTCTGCTCCGCCGGTGAACTGGAACTCGCCGTCACCACCGGCTTTCCGGCCGAGCGGATCGTGGTGCACGGCAACGCCAAGTCGCCGCGCGACCTGGACACCGCGCTGCGCCTCGGCGTCGGCCGGATCGTGATCGACAGCCCCTCGGAGATCGCGAGGCTGGCCGCCGCCGTCGGGCCGGACGGGCACCAGAAGGTGATGGTGCGTGTGGTGCCCGGAATCAACGCGGGCGGTCACGAGAAGATCCGCACCGGAACGGACGACCAGAAGTTCGGCCTGTCGATCGCGGACGGCTATGCCCAGCACGCCATCGCCCGCATCCTCGACCAGCCCCAGCTGGAACTCACCGGCCTGCACTGCCACCTCGGCTCTCAGATCACGAGTGTCAAGCCGTACCTCGTGGCCGTGCGCCGCCTGGTCGGCCTGATGGCCCGCCTGCACGAGCAGCACGGACTGGTCCTGCCCGAACTCGACCTCGGCGGTGGCCACGGCATCGCCTACCGCCCCGGTGAGCCCGCCCTGGACCTGACGGCGCTGGCCCGCAAGGTCCGCGCGGAACTCGCCGACGCCTGCACGGCGGCCGGACTGCCCGTTCCCCGGATGATCATCGAGCCGGGACGGGCGATCGTCGGACCCGCCGGGATCGCCGTCTACCGCGTCCTGTCCGTGAAGCACACCGCCGAGCACGTGTTCGTGGCCGTCGACGGCGGAATGAGCGACAACCCGCGCCCGGCCCTGTACGGCGTCCGGTACATGCCGCGTCTGATCGGCCGGCACGGCACGGCGGACCGCGCCCGGCTCACCGTGGTCGGCCGGCACTGCGAGGCGGGCGACGTTCTGGCCGCCGACGCGGATCTCCCTGCCGACGTACGCCCCGGAGACCTGCTCGCCGTCCCCGTGGCCGGCGCCTACCACCTGTCCATGGCCTCCGGCTACAACCTGGTCGGCCGTCCGCCGGTGGTGGCCGTCCGCGACGGATCCGCCCGCCTCCTCGTACGCCGCGAATCCCTGGAGGACATCCGCAGCCGTGACGTCGGCCTGTAGCCCCGGACGGCTTCCGGGCGGGCCGGGCGAACCGGCGATCCCGCGCTGTGTTGCTTCGCTTCGAAGCTATGCCTGTGCGTCCACTCGTGCAGTCGGCTGTTTCTGCGCTGGCTCCTCCGCCACCGCTCCGGTCTTCCACTGCGAGGGAGTTGGGGGCCTCTGGTGATCGGATTGAAGATCCCGGAGATCTACTGGGACGGCGAGAACGCCGTGCACCTCCTTGCCGACAACGGTGTGCCGGATCACATCCTCGCCCGGTGGGCCGGGCACGCGACCGTGAAGACCACGAAGAAGTGGTACGTGAGGCCAGACGGGGAAGACCTCCGCGAAGCCGCCACCACATGGGATGGCCCGCACGGTGAGGTGAACGGTCGCGCGTGAGGCCGGCGGCGTATCCCAAGGGGTGGTTATCAGGTGCTGACCGGAGTGGACAGAACGGTTTCCCGCTACGTCGTCCCGACCTTCGGGACGGTGCCACCCGCTTTGCTGCAAACTCAGCACGGCTGGCAGCTGTGCTGAGGAAGGAAGCAGCGCGTCGACGTGAGGACCGGGCGAGAGCGCGGCCAGCAGGCCACGCTGCGTCAGGGGCGCGCGTGCACGCTGAGAGGCTCACACTCGATCGACGAGGCCGTCGGCAGTGCCCGACGAGTCGAGCCGCGGATGCATCGGGTCACAGGATTCCCCCGGCCGTGTGAGATTTCGTGAGACGTGAGAGGGTCTGGGGCGTGAGTGAGACACCCCCGAACACCCTGCAATACCGCTTTGACGGGCCAGAAGACGCTCCGGTCCTGATCCTGGGTCCCTCACTGGGTACCACATGGCACATGTGGGACCGGCAGGTCCCGGAGCTGGCCGAGCAGTGGCGGGTCTTCCGGTTCGACCTGCCCGGCCACGGCGGGGCGCCCGCCCATCCGGCCGGTTCCGTGGCGGAGCTGAGCGCCCGCCTGCTGGCGACCCTGGACTCGCTGGGCGTGCAGCGCTTCGGCTACGCGGGCTGTGCGCTGGGCGGCGCGATCGGCATCGAGCTGGCGCTGCGGCACCCGGAGCGGGTGGCCTCGCTCGCGCTGGTGGCGGCCTCGCCCCGGTTCGGCACGGCGGACGAGTTCCGGCAGCGCGGAGTGATCGTACGCACCAACGGTCTCGACCCGATCGCGCGGACCTCCCCCGACCGCTGGTTCACCGGCGGGTTCGCGGCGGCGCAGCCCGCGATCACGGAGTGGGCGGTGCAGATGGTGCGCACCACGGACCCCGGCTGCTACATCGCGTCCTGCGAGGCCCTCGCCGCGTTCGACGTGCGGGCCGAGCTGGGGCGGGTGGGCGTGCCGACGCTGGTCCTGGTCGGCTCCGAGGACCAGGTCACCGGCCCGGCCGAGGCCCGCACGCTGGTCGCGGGCATCCCGGACGCGCGGCTCGCGGTCGTCCCGGGCGCCTCGCACCTGGTGCCGGTCGAGCAGCCGGCGGCCGTGACCGACCTGCTGGTCCACCACTTCTCGACCGCCTGGCAGCAGCCGTACGACACCGGGCAGATCGCGCTGCCGGGCGCCTCGGGCACGGCGCCGCTGCCGGTGGTGCCGCCGCAGGCGGTGGTCCCGGTCGCGGAGATCGCGCCCGCCGCGGTGACGGAGCCGCTCGCGGACCGCGCGGACCGGTACGACACCGGGCTCAAGATCCGGCGGGAGGTGCTCGGCGACGCGCACGTGGACCAGGAGCTGGCCGGGGCGGACCGGTTCTCCGAGGACTTCCAGGAGTTCGTCACCCGCTACGCCTGGGGCGAGATCTGGGACCGGCCGGGCCTGGACCGCCGCACCCGCAGCTGTGTCACGCTCACCGCGCTGATCGCCGGCGGCCACCTGGAGGAACTCGCCTCCCACACCCGCGCCGCCCTCCGCAACGGCCTCACCCCCGACGAGATCCGCGAGATCCTCCTCCACACCTCCCTCTACTGCGGTCTCCCCGCGGCGGGCAGCGCCTTCCGGATCGCCCAGCAGATCATCCAGGAGGAGACGACCCCGGCGGAGTGAGGGGCGGCCCACGGCGGCCGCCCCCGTCCCCACGCGTCCCACCACCCCCTCCGGCAGGATGGTGAGCCATGAAGCTCACCAAGAAGTCCCATGCCTGTGTCCGGGTCGAGAAGGACGGGCAGGTGCTCGTCATCGATCCCGGAGGGTTCAGCGAGCAGGACGCCGCGCTCGGGGCGGACGCGATCCTCGTGACGCACGAGCACGCGGACCACTTCGACGAGCCCCGGCTGCGGGCGGCGATGGAGGGCAACCCGGCCGCACGGATCTGGACGCTGCGGTCCGTCGCGGAGCGGATCGCAGCGGCCTTCCCCGGGCGCGTGCACACCGTCGGGCACGGTGACACCTTCACCGCCGCCGGCTTCGAGGTGCAGGTGCACGGCGAGCTGCACGCCGTGATCCACCCGGACATCCCGCGCATCACCAACGTCGGGTACCTGCTCGACGGCGGAAAGGTCTTCCACCCCGGTGACGCCCTCACGGTTCCGGACCAGCCCGTGGAGACGCTGATGCTCCCCGTCATGGCACCCTGGAACAAGATCGCCGAGGTGATCGACTACGTCCGCGAGGTGCGCCCGCGGCGCGCCTACGACATCCACGACGCCCTGCTCACCGACCTGGCCCGGCCGATCTACGACCACCAGATCGGCGCGCTGGGCGGCACCGACCACCAGCGGCTCGCCCCAGGGGTGTCCGCCCAGGTCTGAGGCGGGCGGGACCGGGTTGTCGTACCCGCCGGGTAGGTTGTGGGACATGCGCATCGCGACCTGGAACGTGAACTCGATCACCGCCCGCCTCCCGCGCCTGCTGGCCTGGCTGGAGAGCAGCGGCACCGACGTGCTCTGCCTCCAGGAGGCCAAGGTCGCCGAGGAGCAGTTCCCCGCCGAGCCGCTGCGCGAGCTGGGCTACGAGGCCGCCGTGCACGCCACCGGCCGGTGGAACGGCGTGGCGGTGCTCTCCCGCGTCGGCCTGGCGGACGTGGTCAAGGGGCTGCCCGGCGACCCCGGGTACGAGGGCGCGACCGAGCCCCGCGCCATCTCCGCCACCTGCGGCCCCGTCCGCGTCTGGTCGGTGTACGTGCCCAACGGCCGCGAGGTGGGCCACCCGCACTACGCCTACAAGCTCCAGTGGTTCGAGGCCCTGCGCGCCGCCGTCCTCGGCGACGCGCAGGGCAGCCGCCCCTTCGCCGTCCTCGGCGACTACAACGTGGCGCCGACCGACGACGACGTCTACGACACGGCCGCCTTCGAGGGCGCCACCCACGTCACCCCCGCCGAGCGCGCCGCCCTCACCTCCCTGCGCGAGGCGGGCCTCAGCGACGTCGTCCCGCGCCCGCTCAAGTACGAGCACCCCTTCACCTACTGGGACTACCGCCAGCTCTGCTTCCCCAAGAACCGCGGCATGCGCATCGACCTGGTGTACGGCAACGCGCCCTTCGCCAAGGCCGTCAAGGACGCCTACGTGGACCGCGAGGAGCGCAAGGGCAAGGGCGCCTCCGATCACGCGCCCGTGGTGGTCGACCTCGACGTGTGATGCCACGCTGGGTCCATGAACCCTCCGTTCCTGGGCCCACGGCACAAGAAGCACCCCGCGCTGCCCGCCGACCCCGAGTCGGTCGCCGCGCTGCTGTCCGAGTGCGAGCTGCTGCGCGCCCAGGCGCTCCGGGGCGGCGTCCGCCTGGACGACTCCCCGGCCTCCCTGGAGGCCCTGGACCAGATGGTCCCGCGCTGGCGCGACGACGCCGAGACGCTGACCTCGCTGGGCCATGACGCCGGGCTGTACCTCGGCACCGTCGTGGTGCGCACCGTACCCGGCGCGGTCTGGCGGATCAGCGCCGGCGGCGAGCCCGTCCTGCGGCTCGCCTCCGGCCGCGAGGTGGAGGTCGTGGACGCCGGGCGCCAGTGGGCCGCGACCGGCGTGCCCGAGCTGTCCCAGCTGTACGGGGAGATCGCCGAGGTCTGAACCCGGCACCACCTGTCCCGTCTCCCCAACGCGGCCTTAAATACGGCTAATGCCGGAAAGGTGCGTGTCGCCCCTCGACTCCCCGGCCGGCTGGATAGTTTGCGGCAACCACCACCCAGCGGAGAGTGGAGTAGGGCTGCGTATGGCCGTCGATCCGTTGATCGAACCGAGGAACGGCGACTGGAAGAAGGCGTACCAGGCAACGCGCACCGGCCGGTTCACCCGGCGCCCCGTCGGTCCCCGTCCGTCACACCCCCTCGCGGCCCGCCCGTTACCCGGGTTCGCGGGAACGTCCGGCACCTGGCCCCGGCGGCAGCCCGAGGGCCCTACCATCATGCCGGGATCCCCGGCTCCCGACGTCTCGACTACGATGGTGCGTTCCGCCCCGTGGTGAGGTGATCAAGCCGCGCCGCACCGGGACGGAGGCACTGCCGCCGGACGGGTACCCCATGGTTCCCGCGCCGTGAGAGGGGCGGCAGTTCACACGGGCCAGGCTCGTCCGGCGGCAGCCGGAGATCACTGCTCGCACGGGCGAGGAGAAGGTCAGCTGCGCCGGACGAGTTGCGCTCGACGGTCCGTCACCGCCGCCCGGCGTCAAGCGGTCCCGGCGGTCTCCGGCTCCGGCATCGGACTGCGCGCCGCCCGGGTCACGTCCGCCACCAGCTCCACCACGTCCGGCCCGTACGCGGCCGAGTTGAGGACCTTCAGCAGCAGTACGAAGGTGTCGTCGCGGTACGTGCGGGCCAGCCGCTCGTGATGGCGGGCCAGATAGCGGGTCGCGGCCTGGTTGGTGATCGCGCTCTGGCCGCAGAACAGGAACACCGGGCGTGCCCGGTCCCCGGTGGTGACCCGCGCGAGCAGCACATGCTCCGACAGACCCCGCTCCATCGTGTAGTGCTCCCCGCCGATCCGGAAGGCGGACCGCTCGGCGGCCGGTTCGGGCTCGGTGTTGACCCGCAGGCCCGGCAGCATCGCGGACAGGTGCGCGGCCATACGGCGGTTCGACGCAGGCCCGCCCACACAGAACTCGGTGCGCTCGCCGAAGCCCTGACGGACCGCGTCCTGCGTGACCACCTCGGCGTGCGCCCCGCACTCCTTGATGAGCGCGGACAGCTCCAGCAGCGCGAACACGTCGTAGCGGTGCACCGCGGGTTCGGTCGCGGCCGGGTCGCGGTTGACGACGAGCAGTGACTCCGCGTGCTCCGGCAGCCCGAAGAACGCCTGCTTGCGCCGGAGTTTGCGGCGCCACAGATACGTACGGGCGAGCCAGCCGAGCGAGGCGGAGATGGCGGTGGCCACCAGCCCCAGGACGATGTTGCGCACGTCGTCGTTCATGGCCGCGCATGCTAGCGGGCCGAGACGCCCCGGGCGTACCGGTGTTCGAACTGTGACGGTCGTGTGGCAGGGGACCGAGGCGTACTGTCGTTGGTGTGACAATCTGGCTACGCTGCGCTGACTGTCCCGACGGGAGGTACGGATGGGTCGTCCAGGCATGCGGAGGCTGGCGGTTCTGACGGTGGTCTCGGCCGCCGTGATGACGGTGGGGGCCGCGGCGCCACCCGCCCCGCAGACGAGCGAACCGGCCGGCAAGACACCGGTGGCCGTGGGCTACGGCGGTGCCGTCGCCAGCGTCGACAAGGACGCCACCGCAGCCGGCATCGAGGTACTCAGGCACGGCGGCAACGCGGTGGACGCCGCCGTCGCCACCGCCGCCGCGCTCGGCGTCACCGAGCCCTACTCGTCCGGCATCGGCGGGGGCGGCTACTTCGTCTACTACGACGCGAGGACGCGCACGGTCCACACCATCGACGGCCGCGAGACGGCACCGCAGTCCGCCGACTCCGGCCTGTTCGTGGAGAACGGCAAGCCGCTCTCCTTCAACGACGCGGTCAGCAGCGGCCTCAGCGTCGGCACCCCGGGCACGCCCGCCACCTGGCAGACGGCCCTCGACCAGTGGGGCAGCCGGACGCTCGGCAGCGTCCTGAAGCCCGCCGAGCGCCTCGCCCGCGACGGCTTCACCGTGGACGACACCTTCCGCTCGCAGACCGCCGCCAACGAGACGCGGTTCCGCTACTTCCCGGACACCGCCGCGCTGTTCCTGCCCGGCGGCAAGCTGCCCGCCGTCGGATCCACCTTCAAGAACCCCGAACTCGCCCGCACCTACGAGGAGCTGGCGAGGAAGGGCATGGGCGCGATCTACCGGGGCGACATAGGCGACGACATCGTCGACACGGTCGAGCACCCGCGCGTGGACCCGGCGTCCGGCTGGAACGCCCGCCCCGGCAAGCTCGCCGAGAAGGACCTCGCCGTCTACCGCGCCAAGGCGCAGGCGCCCACCAGGACGTCGTACCGCGGGCTGAACGTGTACTCCATCGCCCCGTCCTCCTCGGGCGGCACCACGGTCGGCGAGGCGCTCAACATCCTGGAGAACTCCGACCTGTCCAAGATGAGCGAGGCGCAGTACCTGCACCACTTCATCGAGGCCAGCCGGATCGCGTTCGCCGACCGCGGCCGCTGGGTCGGCGACCCCGCCTTCGAGGACGTCCCCACCGGTCAGCTGCTGTCGCAGCGGTTCGCGGACTCGCGGGCCTGCCTGATCAAGGACGACGCGGTCCTCACCAGCCCGCTCGCCCCCGGCGACCCGTACCACCCGAAGGACTGCGACCGGGGCGGCGAGGCGGCCCCGACGACGTACGAGGGCCAGAACACCACCCATCTGACGGTGGCCGACAAGTGGGGCGACGTCGTCTCGTACACGCTCACCATCGAGCAGACCGGCGGCAGCGCGATGACCGTGCCCGGCCGGGGCTTCCTGCTCAACAACGAGCTGACGGACTTCTCCTTCACCCCGGCGAGCCCGTCGGTGCCCGACCCGAACCTGCCCGGTCCGGGCAAGCGCCCGCGCTCCTCGATCTCGCCGACGATCGTCCTCGACGCCCACAACCGGCCCGTGGTGGCGCTGGGTTCGCCCGGCGGCGCGACCATCATCACCACCGTGCTGCAGACCCTCACCGAGTTCCTCGACCGGCGGCTGCCGCTGGTCGACGCCATCGCCGCGCCCCGCGCCAGCCAGCGCAACGCGGCCCGGACGGACCTGGAACCGGCCCTGTACGACAGCTCGTTGAGGTCCCAGCTGGAGGCCATCGGCCACCACTTCACCCTCAACCCGGAGATCGGCGCCGCGACCGGTGTGCAGCGGCTGCCCGACGGCAGGTGGCTGGCCGCGGCCGAGAAGGTACGACGCGGCGGCGGCTCGGCGATGGTCGTGGACCCGGCCCCGTAGGACCCGCGGACACGACGAAGGCGCCGGAGACGGTTCGTCCCCGGCGCCTTCGCACACGGTTCTCACGCCCGCCGCGGTCCCGCGGCGGCCGCCGGCTGCTCGGGCGTCCGGAACTCCAGCCGCCCGTCCCTGACGTCCACCGTGACCCGGTCGCCCTCGGAGATCGTGCCGTTCAGCAGCAGCCGCGACAGCCGGTTGTCCACCTCGCGCTGGATGGTGCGGCGCAACGGCCGGGCGCCGTACTCCGGTTGGTAGCCGCGCTCGGCGATCCAGTCGACCGCCGCGTCCGTGAACTCCACGCCCACGCCCTGGCCGTCCAGCAGCCGCCGGGTGCTCTCCAGCAACAGGTGGGTGATGCGCCGCAGTTGCTCGCCGGTGAGCTGCCGGAAGACCACGATCTCGTCGATGCGGTTGAGGAACTCGGGCCGGAAGTGCTCGCGCAGCGGACGCAGGATCTGCTCGCGCCGGGCCTCCTCGTCGGCCTCCGCGCCGCCCGGCCCGAACCCGATCCCGGCACCGCGCCGGGTGATCGCCTCGGAGCCGAGGTTGCTGGTCATCACGATGACCGTGTTGGTGAAGTCCACGGTGCGGCCCTGGGAGTCGGTGAGCCGGCCGTCGTCCAGCACCTGGAGCAGGATGTTGAAGACGTCCGGGTGTGCCTTCTCCACCTCGTCGAGCAGGAGCAGCGAGTACGGGTGCCGGCGCACCACCTCGGTGAGCTGGCCGGCCTCCTCGTGGCCGACGTAGCCGGGCGGGGCGCCGACCAGCCGGGAGACGGTGTGCCGCTCCTGGTACTCGCTCATGTCCAGGCGGACCATGCGGTCCTCGCTGCCGAACAGCGCCTCGGCGAGCGCGCGGGCCAGCTCGGTCTTGCCGACACCGGTCGGACCGAGGAAGAGGAAGCTGCCGATCGGGCGCCTCGGGCTGCCGAGCCCGGCGCGCGAGCGCAGCACCGCCTCGGCCACCACGGCGACGGCCTCCTCCTGGCCGACGACCCGCTGGTGGAGGTGTTCCTCCAGGCCGAGCAGCCGTTCCTTCTCCTCCTGGGTGAGCCGGCTGACCGGGATGCCGGTCTGCCGGGAGACCACCTCGGCGATGGACTCCGCCGTCACCTCCAGCTGGCCCTCGTCGGCCTGCTCGCCCCCGGACGCCTCGCTGATGCGCCCCTTCAGCTCCGCGATCCGGTCGCGCAGATGCTTGGCCTCTTCGTAGTCCTCGTCGGCGACCGCCTGGTCCTTGTCCCGGACCAGCTGGTCCAGCTCGCGCTCCATCGTGCGCACGTCGGTGCCCTTGGTGCGGGCACCGAGCCGGACCCGGGCGCCCGCCTGGTCGATCAGGTCGATCGCCTTGTCCGGCAGCCGCCGGTCGGTGAGGTACCGGTCGGACAGCTCCACGGCGGCGACGAGCGCCTCGTCGGTGTAGCGGACCTGGTGGTGGGCCTCGTAGCGGTCGCGCAGCCCGCGGAGGATCTCGATCGTGTCCTGCGCGGTCGGCTCGGGCACCAGGACCGGCTGGAAGCGGCGGGCCAGCGCCGCGTCCTTCTCGATCCGGCGGAACTCCTCCAGGGTGGTCGCGCCCACGATGTGCAGCTCGCCCCGGGCGAGCGCGGGCTTGAGGATGTTGCCCGCGTCCAGCGAGCCGCCCTCGCCGCCGGAGCCCGCGCCGACGACGGTGTGCAGCTCGTCGATGAACACGATCAGCCGGTCGGAGTTGGCGCGGATCTCCTCCACGATGTTGTTCAGGCGTTCCTCGAAGTCGCCCCGGTAGCGGGTGCCGGCCACCACTGCGGTCAGGTCGAGGGCGACCACCCGCCGCCCGGCCAGCTGGTCCGGCACGTCGCCGTCGGCGATCCGCTGCGCGAGCCCCTCCACGATGGCCGTCTTGCCGACGCCCGCGTCGCCGATCAGCACCGGGTTGTTCTTGCCGCGCCGGGACAGCACCTCGATGGTCTGCTCGATCTCGGTGTCCCGCCCGATCACCGGGTCGATCCGGCCCTGCCCGGCCAGGTCGGTCAGGTCGCGGCCGTACTTGTCCAGCGTGGGCGTGGTGGTGGGCCGCTGCCGCTCCACGCGCACCGGGGTGCCCTCCGGTGCCTCCGGCGGCAGCGCGCCGGCCGAGAACCGGGCCGCGTGCAGGATGTGCCCCGCCGCCGAGTCCGGGTTCGCGGCCAGCGCGCTGAGCACGTGCTCCGGGCCGATGTACCCCGCGCCGCTGGAGCGCGCCATGTCGTGCGCGTCCAGCAGGGCCCGCTTCACGGCGGGCGTCAGGGACAGCGAGGTCGGCGCCGGGATCTCGCCCGGCGGGTGCTGCGCCGGGCCCGCCCGGCCGTCGATCTCCGTCGCGAGCGAGTCCGGATCGGCCCCCGCCCGGGTCAGCAGGCTCCGGGTGGGCTCGGTGGCCGCGGCCGCGCGCAGCAGGTGCTGGGTGTCCAGGTCCCGGCTGCCGTGCTCGGCCGCGTACTGTGCCGCCCCTTTGACCAGCTCCCGGGCCGGCTGGCTCAGCAGCCGGCCGATGTCGATGTGCCGGGGGCCGGGCGTGCCGGTACCTCCGGCGGCGCCGCTGAAGAAGCGGGCGAGGAATTCGCCGAAGGGGTCAGGAGGGTAGCCGTGGGTCATGGCGTTGCGTTCCTTCGCTGACGGTGGCTCCGCCGGGTAACCGGGGTGGGGCTGCTCATGCCCACGATGGCATGAAGTGTGGGCGTGGGCATGTTCGCCCAAGCGGGGGGCGGGCGCGCCGGGGCGGCGGAGTGCGGTCCGTGGTGGGGCGGCGGTGTGCGGGTCCGTGGTGGGCGGCCGCGCCCACGCGGCGGAGCCGCACACCGATACGCCTCCGCACCCCTCAGGCCGTCTCCCTCGCCGTCAGGATCCGGGGACCGCTCTCCGTGATCGCCACCGTGTGTTCCACGTGGGCGGCGCGGGAGCCGTCGTTCGTGCGCAGGGTCCAGCCGTCGGGGGCGGGGTGGTAGTCGTCGCGGCCGCCCGCGATCAGCATCGGCTCGATGGCGAGGACCAGGCCGGGGCGCAGCGGGAGGCCGCGGCCGGGCCGGCCCTCGTTGGGGACGCCGGGGTCCTCGTGCATACGGCGGCCGATGCCGTGGCCGCCGAAGTCCTGCGGGACGCCGTAGCCGGCCGCACGGCACACCCGGCCGACGGCGTGCGCGATGTCGCCGATGCGGTTGCCCACCACGGCCGCCTCGATGCCGGCCGCCAGCGCCCGCTCCGCGGTGTCGATCAGCCGGACGTCCGCCGGGCGCGGGCGGCCCACCGTGAAGCTGATCGCCGAGTCGCCGGCCCAGCCGTCCAGCAGCGCCCCGCAGTCGATGGAGACCAGGTCGCCGTCGCGCAGCCGGTACCCGTTGGGGACGCCGTGCACGATCGCGTCGTTGACCGAGGCGCAGATCACCGCGGGAAAGGGGGTCGGGGCGAAGGAGGGCCGGTACCCGAGGAACGGCGAGGAGGCCCCCGCCGCCCGCAGCACCTCCCGCGCCACCTCGTCGAGGTCCAGCAGGGAGACCCCGACCCCCGCGGCCTCCCGTACGGCACTCAGGGCCCGGCCGACGACCTGGCCCGCGGCATGCATCGCGTCGATCGACGCGTCCGTCTTCAGTTCCACCATGGCCAATTACTATACCGGTATTTGAATTGGGTGCACGCGTGTGGGCGGTATTTGAATGGGGAGCGGGCACAATGGACGCATGGTGCGCACCCCCCTCACTCCCGAAGAGCACGAGCGCGGTGAGCGGCTCGGGCGGCTGCTGCGCGAGGCGCGCGGCGACCGGAGCATGGCCGACGTCGCCGCCGCGGCGGGCGTCTCGGCCGAGACCCTGCGCAAGATCGAGACGGGGCGCGCCCCGACCCCGGCGTTCTTCACGGTGGCCGCGCTGGCCGGCGTACTGGGCCTGTCGATGGACGAGCTGGCGACGCACTGCACCCCGGCGGCCGTCTAGCAGGCCCGGGGCCCCGGCTCACCCACCGGAGTGTGAATCGGCGGGTTGGCGGCGATGGTCTTGGCAAGGCGCCTCGGGAGGCTTACGTTCGTGCCTCTACGGTCTGCTCTACGGGCGTAGAGGCTCTGACGTCGTGTCGAAGGAGCACCTCATGGCCAACGTCGTCCGCGCCGCGCTGGTCCAGGCCACCTGGACCGGCGACACCGGGTCCATGGTGGCGAAACACGAGGAGCACGCCCGCGAGGCGGCCCGGCGGGGCGCGCGGATCATCGGGTTCCAGGAGCTGTTCAACGCCCCCTACTTCTGCCAGGTCCAGGACAAGGAACACTTCCGGTGGGCCGAGCCCGTGCCCGACGGGCCGACCGTGCGGCGGATGAGGGACCTCGCGCGGGAGACCGGCATGGTGATCGTCGCGCCGGTGTTCGAGATCGAGCAGCCCGGGTTCTACTACAACACCGCCGCCGTGATCGACGCCGACGGCAGCTACCTCGGCAAGTACCGCAAGCACCACATCCCCCAGATCGAGGGCTTCTGGGAGAAGTACTACTTCCGCCCCGGCAACCTCGGCTGGCCCGTCTTCGACACCGCCGTCGGCAAGGTCGGCGTCTCCATCTGCTACGACCGCCACTTCCCGGAGGGCTGGCGGCAACTCGGGCTCAACGGAGCCAGGTTGGTCTACAACCCCTCCGCCACCCACCGGGGCCTGTCCGCCCACCTGTGGCAGCTGGAGCAGCCCGCCGCGGCCGTGGCCAACGAGTACTTCGTCGCCGCCATCAACCGGGTGGGGCAGGAGGAGTACGGGGACGACGACTTCTACGGGACGTCGTACTTCGTGGACCCCACGGGCCGGTTCGTCGGCGACGTCGCGGGCGACAAGGCCGAGGAACTCCTCGTCCGCGACCTGGACTTCGCACTCATCGACGACGTACGGCAGCAGTGGGCCTTCTACCGCGACCGCCGTCCCGACGCCTACGAAGGGCTGGTGCAGCCGTGAGCGACCTCTACTCCCGCCACCGCAGGGTGATGCCCGACTGGCTCGCCCTCTACTACGACGACCCGATCGAGATCACCCACGGCGAGGGCCGCCACGTCTGGGACTCCGACGGCAACCGCTACCTGGACTTCTTCGGCGGCATCCTCACCACGATGACCGCGCACGCGCTGCCCGAGGTCACCAAGGCGGTCAGCGAGCAGGCCGGACGCATCCTGCACTCCTCGACCCTCTACCTCAACCGCCCGATGGTCGAACTCGCCGAGCGCGTCGCCCAGGTGAGCGGTATCCCCGACGCCCGCGTCTTCTTCACCACCTCCGGCACCGAGGCCAACGACACCGCGCTGCTGCTCGCCACCACGTACCGGCGCACCAACAGCGTCCTGGCCATGCGCAACAGCTACCACGGCCGCTCCTTCTCCACCGTCGGCGTCACCGGCAACCGCGGCTGGTCCCCGACGTCCCTGTCCCCGCTGGGGACCCTGTACGTGCACGGCGGCGTCCGCACCCGGGGACCCTTCGCCCACCTCGACGACCGCGCCTTCATCGACGCCTGTGTCGCCGACCTGAAGGACGTCCTCGGCCACACCCGGCCCCCGGCCGCGCTGATCGCCGAACCCATCCAGGGCGTCGGCGGGTTCACCTCCCCGCCCGACGGCCTGTACGCCGCCTTCCGCGAGGTGCTGAACGCCCACGGCATCCTGTGGATCTCCGACGAGGTGCAGACCGGCTGGGGCCGCACCGGCGACCACTTCTGGGGCTGGCAGGCGCACGCCCGCAGCGGCCCCCCGGACATCGTCACCTTCGCCAAGGGCCTCGGCAACGGCGCCTCCATCGGCGGGGTCATCGCCCGCGCCGAGATCATGAACTGCCTGGACGCCAACAGCATCTCCACCTTCGGCGGCACCCAGCTCACCATGGCGGCCGGCCTCGCCAACCTCGCCTACCTCCTCGACCACGACCTCCAGGGCAACGCCCGCCGGGTCGGCGGCCTGCTCATCGAGCGGCTGCGCGCCGTCACCGCCCAGCTGCCCGGGGTACGGGAGATCCGCGGGCGCGGCCTGATGATCGGCATCGAGCTGGCGAAACCGGACACCGGAGAGGCCGACCCGCAGGCGGCCGCCACCGTCCTGGAGGCGGCCCGCGCGGGCGGCCTGCTCATCGGCAAGGGCGGCGGCCACGACACCAGCGCCCTGCGTGTCGCCCCGCCGCTGTCGCTGACCGTCGCGGAGGCCGAGGAGGGCGCCGCCATCCTGGAGGACGCGCTCCGGAGCGCTTACTCGTAACAAACACGTACTACACCAAGGGGACACCTGGCACTGCCGAGCACCAAGGGGATACGGCCATGACCACCACCTCCGAGTCCCGTCCCGCGGCCCCGCCGGAACCCGCCCTCTCCGTGCGCCAGGTGCTGACGCTGGAGCGGGTGCTCGCCGGGGAGCCGGAGGTGGTGGCCGGTGCCGGCGGTCTCGACCGGCCGGTGCGCTGGGTGCACGTCGCCGAGGCCGCCGACGTGGGCGTGATGCTCACCGGCGGCGAGATGGTGCTCACCACCGGCGTGCTCCTCGCCGGTGACGAGGCCAAGCAGGCCGATTACGTCCAGTCCCTGCACCGCGCCGAGGCCGCCGCCGTGGTCCTCGGCCTCGGGCGGGCCTTTCCCGCGCCGCCCGAGGTGATGTGCCGCGCCGCCGAGCGCTGCGGACTGCCCCTGGTCGTGCTGCACCGCCCGTTCCCCTTCGCGGAGTTGACCGAGGAGGTGCAGTCACGGCTGGTACGGCGCAAGTTCGCGGCCGTCAGCCTGTCGGAGGCGGTACGCACCGATCTCACCGCGCTGATCACGGCCGGCGCCCCGCTCCAGCGGCTCCTCGACGAGGTCGCCCGGCACAGCGCCTGCCCGGTCGTCCTCACCAACCTCGCCCACCGCGTCCTCGCCACGGCGGGGGAGCGCTCCGCCGTGGACGACGTGCTGCGCGACTGGGAGCGCGTCGCCCGGCAGGCCGGCGGCGGCGCCCTCGACGCCTGGGTCCGCGCCGAACTCGGCGGCCGCGGCGAGCTCTGGGGCCGGCTGCTGCTGTGCGGCTACCGGGGCGAGGCGGCCACCGGACGGCTGCTCGCCGACCGGGCCGCCGAGGCGCTGGTCCTGCACCGCATGCTCGGCGGCTCCGCGCTGAGCTGGGAGGAGCAGTCCGCGCAGAGCCTGCTGACCGACCTCGTCTCCGGCGTCGTACCGGCCCGCCAGCTGCTGCCCCGCGCCCGCGCCGCCGGGCTGCCGGTCAATCTGCGCACCTTCGTGCCGCTCGTCGTGCCCGACGCCGAACCGGCCGTGCTGGACCGGCTGTTGCGCGTGCTGGGCCTGTCCGGGCTTGCCGCCGAGCTGGCCGACGGGGTCACCGCGGTCCTGCTCAGCCTTCCGCGCGATCGGCCCGCCGACGCCCTCACCACGCTCTTCGCGGCCCGGCTGCGCGAGGCTACCGGGCAGCCCGCCGCGGTGGTCGCCGCCGCCGACCCGCGCACCGTCTGGGACGAGGTTCCCGCCGGACTGCGCGAGGCCCGCCATGTCGCCGAGGCCGTCGCCGGCTCCTCCACGGCCCTCGGGCTGCCCGTCGTCGTACGCCTCAAGGACGTCCATCTGCGGGGCCTTGTACGGCTGTTGCGTGACGACCCGCATGTGCAGGCCTTCACGGAGCGGGAGCTGGACGGGCTGCTGCGGGCGCCCGAACCCGAACTGCTCGGCGTGCTGCGCACCTATCTGGCCACCGGTCGCAACAAATCCCGCACCGCCCGGCTGCACCACGTCTCGCGGCCCGCGCTCTACCGCCGTCTGGAGGCCATACAGGGCCGCCTCGGCGTCGACCTGGACGACTTCGAACAGGCCGCCTCCGTGCACATCGCGCTGCTCGCGCATGACGCGCAACAACGCTGAAACCTGCGATCACCTGGGAAAACGGCGGTGAAACATGGGCCCGCGCAGACATGACACGGTGGCACGCGAAGGGCCCGGGGACGTGACACGCTGCCCGTCGAAGCCCGCCCGCCCGCTTCCTAGGCTCACCGCACACCCAGCTACCGGAGGTCCCGATGAGCCGAGTGATCCGTGCCGCCCTCTTCCAGACCGCCTGGACCGGCGACAAGGAATCCATGATCCAGGTCCACGAGCAGGCGGTCCGCGACGCGGCCGCGCAGGGCGCCCAAGTCCTGTGCTTCCAGGAGCTGTTCTACGGCCCCTACTTCTGCCAGGTCCAGGACAAGGCGTTCTACGACTACGCCGAGCGGATTCCCGAGGGCCCGACCGTCCAGCGCTTCCAGTCCCTCGCCCGCGCGCTGGGCATCGTCCTGATCCTGCCGATGTACGAGGAGGAACAGCCGGGCGTCCTCTACAACACCGCCGCCGTGATCGACGCCGACGGCACCTATCTGGGCAAGTACCGCAAGACCCACATCCCCCAGGTCCAGGGATTCTGGGAGAAGTTCTACTTCCGTCCCGGCAACAGCGGCTGGCCCGTCTTCGACACGGCGGTCGGCCGGATCGGCGTCTACATCTGCTACGACCGCCACTTCCCGGAGGGCTGGCGGGCGCTCGGCCTCGCGGGCGCCGAGATCGTCTTCAACCCCTCGGCCACCTCCCGCGGCCTGTCCAAGTACCTGTGGCAGCTGGAGCAGCCCGCGGCGGCCGTCGCCAACGAGTACTTCGTCGGCGCGATCAACCGGGTCGGCGTGGAGGACCTGGGCGAGAACGACTTCTACGGCACGACCTACTTCGTGGACCCCGAGGCCCAGTTCGTCGGCGAGGTCGCGAGCGACAAGGAGACCGAACTGGTCGTCCGCGACCTGGACCTCGCCAAACTCCGCGAGGTCCGCGACCGCTGGCAGTTCTACCGGGACCGGGCTCCGGGCGCGTACGGCCCGCTGACGGCTCCGTAGAAGCGTCCCGAAGGAGCGCGGGACCGTATTCGATCCGCGGCTGCGCCGCGCGGGCGCGACCAGCCACGACTCACCCGCAGCCGACCACGAGAGAGGACCAATGACCGGCCGAAAAATCATCCGCGGCGGTCTCGTCATCACCGCGTCCGACGAGATCCACGCCGACGTCCTCATCGAGGACGGCCGCATCGCCGCCCTCGCGGCATCCGCCACCCCCGCAGCGGAAGCGCTCACCGCCGACCACGTCATCGACGCCACCGGGAAGTACGTCATCCCCGGCGGCGTCGACGGCCACACCCACATGGAGATGCCCTTCGGCGGCACCTACGCCTCCGACACCTTCGAGACCGGCACCCGCGCCGCCGCCTGGGGCGGTACGACCACGATCGTGGACTTCGCCGTCCAGAGCGTCGGCCACACCCTGCGCGAGGGCCTGGACGCCTGGCACCAGAAGGCGGAGGGCAACTGCGCGATCGACTACGCCTTCCACATGATCGTCTCCGATGTGAACGAGGAGACGCTGAAGGAGATGGATCTGCTCGTGGAGGAGGGCGTGACCTCCTTCAAGCAGTTCATGGCCTACCCCGGGGTCTTCTACTCCGACGACGGCCGGATCCTGCGCGCCATGCAGCGCGCCGCCGGGAACGGCGGGCTGATCATGATGCACGCCGAGAACGGCATCGCCATCGACGTCCTGGTCGAACAGGCCCTCGCCCGCGGCGAGCGGGACCCGCGCTACCACGGCGAGGTCCGCAAGGCACTGCTGGAGGCCGAGGCCACCCACCGCGCCATCCGGCTCGCCCAGGTCGCCGGCGCGCCGCTGTACGTCGTGCACGTCTCGGCTGCCGAGGCGCTCGCCGAGCTGGCGCGGGCCCGCGACGACGGTCTCGACGTGTTCGGCGAGACCTGTCCGCAGTACCTGTTCCTGTCCACCGACAACCTCGCCGAGCCCGGCTTCGAGGGCGCCAAGTACGTGTGCTCGACGCCCCTGCGGCCCAAGGAGCACCAGGCGGCGCTCTGGCGGGGCCTGCGCACCAACGACCTCCAGGTGGTCTCCACCGACCACTGCCCCTTCTGCTTCAGCGGCCAGAAGGAGCTGGGCCGGGGCGACTTCTCCAAGATCCCCAACGGGATGCCGGGCGTGGAGAACCGGATGGACCTCCTGCACCAGGCGGTCGTCGACGGGCACATCTCCCGCCGCCGCTGGATCGAGATCGCCTGCGCCACCCCGGCGCGGATGTTCGGCATGTACCCGAAGAAGGGCACCATCGCCCCGGGCGCCGACGCCGACGTGGTGATCTACGACCCGGGCGCCTCGCAGGTGATCTCCGCCGAGACGCACCACATGAACGTCGACTACTCGGCGTACGAGGGCCGGCGGATCACCGGCCGGGTGGAGACGGTCCTCTCGCGCGGCGAGACCGTCATCGACCGGCGGAAGTACACCGGGCACGCCGGGCACGGCGTCTACACCCCGCGCTCCACCTGCCAGTACCTCGACTAGGAGCAGCGCCCATGGACTTCGGACTCGTCCTGCAGACCGACCCGCCGGCCTCCCGCGTCATCGAGCTCATGCAACGGGCCGAACGCAACGGCTTCCGCTACGGCTGGACCTTCGACTCCGCCGTGCTGTGGCAGGAACCGTTCGTGATCTACAGCCAGATCCTCGCGCGGACAGAGCGGCTGACGGTCGGGCCGATGGTCACCAACCCGTCCACCCGCACCCCGGAGGTCACCGCCTCCACCTTCGCCACCCTCAACGACATGTTCGGCAACCGCACCGTGTGCGGCATCGGCCGCGGCGACTCCGCGATGCGGGTCGCGGGCCGCCGACCCAACACCCTCGCGCGCATCAGCGAGGCCATGAAGGTGATCCGCGCCCTCGGCCGGGGCGACTCCGCCGACCTGGGCGGCGGCACGGTCGTCAGGTTCCCCTGGGTGCGCCCCGGCGCCCGGCTCCCCGTCTGGATGGCCGCGTACGGCCCCAGGGCGCTGAAGATGACCGGCGAGGAGGCCGACGGCTTCATCCTCCAGCTGGCCGACCTCTACCTCACCGAGTACATGGTGAAGGCCGTCAAGGACGCGGCGCGGGCGGCGGGCCGGGACCCCGGCGAGGTCACCGTCTGCGTGGCCGCCCCGGCGTACGTCACCGCCGACGACTCGCCCGAGGCGCTCGCCCACGCCCGCGACCAGTGCCGCTGGTTCGGCGGCATGGTCGGCAACCACGTGGCCGACCTGGTCGCCAAGTACGGCGAGCACTCCGCGCAGATCCCGGAGGAACTCACCGACTACATCAAGGCCCGCCAGGGCTACGACTACGCCCACCACGGGCGCAGCGGCAACCCCGACACCGAGTTCGTGCCCGACGAGATCGTGGACCGGTTCTGCCTCATCGGCCCGGCCGAGCGGCACATCGAGAAACTGGACGCGCTCCGTGCCCTGGGCGTCGACCAGTTCGCCGTGTACGACATGCACGATGCGCAGGAGGCCACCATCGACGCCTACGGCACGCGGGTGATCCCGGCCGTCGGGTCCTGACCTCCAGGCCCGCCGTCCCCTCCTCCGCTCCTTCTTCCGGTTCCCTCCTCCGGTTCCCTCCTCCGGTCCCCTCGGGGGTCCACCCCAACCCCCCACCCCCTGGTCACCCCTCCCCGCCCTCCCCGCGGGGAGGGGCTGGTGCCCGCACGGCCTTCGCCGACCCACCTCATCTCCCGATTGGGGCCCGCCCATGACCGACACCGCTCCCTCGCACATACCACCGCCGACCCAGGTCACCCTCGCCGACGGCCGGGTGGAGATCGCCCCCGGCGCGCCGCGGCCCAGCGGCCGCTACGCCAACGAGGACCTGCTGCCGGTACCGGCCGCCCGGCGCACATGGACGACGTACAACTTCTCCGCGCTGTGGGTCGGCATGGCCCACAACACCGCCTCCTGGACGCTGGCCTCCGGTCTGATCGCCGTCGGCATGGACTGGAAGCAGGCGGTGTTCACCATCGCCGTCGCCAACCTGGTCGTCCTGGTGCCGATGCTGCTGACCGGGCACGCGGGACCGAAGTACGGCATCCCCTTCCCCGTCTTCGCCCGCGCCTCCTTCGGCGTGCGCGGCGCCAACCTCCCCGCCGTCGTACGGGCGTTGGTGGCCTGCGGCTGGTTCGGCATCCAGACCTGGATCGGCGGCGAGGCCATCTACTTCCTCGCCGGGAAACTGATCGGCGACGGCTGGTCGGACGCGGCCCGCATCGGCGGCTACGCCTGGACGATGTGGCTGTCGTTCGCCCTTTTCTGGGCGCTCCAAGTGGCCATCATCCACCGGGGCATGGACACCATCCGCCGCTTCGAGAACTGGGCCGCGCCGTTCGTGCTGGTCGGCGCGTTCGTGATGCTGTGGTGGATGGCGTCCAGGGCGGGCGGCGTCGGGCCGCTGTTCGACCAGCCGTCCAGGCTCGGCTGGGGCGGGCAGTTCTGGAAGCTGTTCTGGCCGTCCCTGATGGGCATGATCGGCTTCTGGTCCACGCTGTCCCTGAACATCCCGGACTTCACCCGCTACGGCCGCAGCCAGAAGGCCCAGACCTGGGGCCAGGCGCTCGGCCTGCCCACCACGATGACGCTCTTCGCCTTCCTGTCCGTCCTGGTCACCTCCGGTTCGCAGGCGGTCTACGGCAAGCCCGTCTGGGACCCGGTGCAGCTGGCCGCGAAGACCGACAACGTGGTCGGCCTGCTCTACGCCCTGGTCACGGTCCTGGTGGCGACCCTCTCGGTGAACATCGCCGCCAACCTGGTCTCCCCGGCCTTCGACTTCTCCAACGTGGCGCCCAGCAAGGTGAGTTTCCGCGCCGGCGCGCTCATCACGGCGGTGCTCGCGGTGCTGATCTTCCCGTGGAAGCTGTACTCCGACCCGCAGGGCTACATCTTCACCTGGCTCGGCCTGGTCGGCGGGCTGCTGGGCACCGTCGCGGGCATCCTCGTCGCCGACTACTGGATCGTGCGCCGCACCCGGCTGGACCTCGCCGACCTGTACCGCACCGGTGGCCGGTACTGGTACACGGGCGGCTGGAACTGGCGGGCGGTCCTCGCCTTCCTCGTCGGCGGTGTCCTCGCGATCGGCGGCGCCGGCCTCAAGCCGCTGTACGACGGCCGCCCGATCCCGGCCCTCGCGCCGCTCGCCGACTACGGCTGGGCGGTGGGCCTGGGTACCTCGCTGGTGCTCTACCTCGTGCTGACCCTGCCGACGGGCGGCCGGGAGCGGGCCACGGCCTGAGCCGCGCCTCGGGGGCGGGCGAAACGATCAGCCGGACCCGGACCCGGACCCGGACCCGGGTCCGGACCGCCCGCCCCCGAGCCCCCCGACCGCCGACCGTGCCACCTTGATAGCGCCCTTGTTGATCTCGTCCGTCCCCGGCGCCTTCTTGGTGTCGAAGTCGCTGCCGCTGTACGTCACCACCACGACGGCGTTGGAGACGCGGGCTATCACCACGCCCTCGCGGGTCTGCTGCTTGTCCTCGGTGGAGAGGTTGACCACGGAGTACGCGCTGTCCCCGAGCCCTGGCACCGTGCCGCCGCCGGTCTTCTTGCTCACCTGCTGCTGGAACTCCTGCTTCGCCTCCTGCTCGGAGCCGCTGATCTCGTAGGAGACGTCGAGCCAGTGGTACGCGTAGCCGTGCAGGGCGTTCCAGGAGCAGGTGCGGCGCACCTTCGGGTCGGTCGAGGGGATCTCCTTGCCGGCCGGCTTCGCGCCGGGCACCAGGTCCTTGACGGTCGAGGCGGGCACGGCGGAGCAGGGGGAGGGCGCGGTGGAGTCTCGACGCCTTCGCCACGCGAGGCGCCCTCGGCACCCGAAGCGCCCTCGACGCCCGCCCCGTGCTCAGCCTTCGGCGCGTGCTCAGCCTTCGC